>NZ_OZ034983.1:2459292-2766704 GCF_964030845.1 Candidatus Fukatsuia endosymbiont of Tuberolachnus salignus | reverse complement strand
GCTGTGCCAGATATTTTTGCACCGCCGCTTGTACCTCTTCCTCACTGATAATATCTTGCTCACCCTGGTTGAGCGGCAACTCAGAAAAATGAATACGGCAAAAAATAGTCTGTTGTGGTTTCCATTTTGTGATCCCTTGCGGTAGATTTAGCGTGATTTTGGTTTTTTCACTGTTTTTAACTTTGATGATAGTGATGACTTCCGTCGTGTATTGACCCTTTGTCGTCAGTGTACGACAAATAAATTTCATTATATTTCCTTCGGGGAGGCTCGCACTCTGATCGCATATCACTTCAATATCATTAAGATGGCTAGCATCAATTAGCCAATTTACCTGATCGTTAACACAATCAATAGTCATATTGGCCTGTGCTCGCTTCAATACCAGAACAACCACAGCCGTTCCTCTCTGAGGCGCGTGGAATTTATAATATAAGTGTTCACTGTATACCGGTAGATTCATCAGCGGATGCTTTGATTGCTCTTGTCCTATCCCCGCGGCAATCAAATAATAATGATGATTACCAAGTAAAATATCGACTTCGGTATAAACATAGTTAAACCTAAGTTCACTGGGGGCTGAGAAATAAGGCAACATAGAAAGTGGATCGCGATACAGGATAAATGGAAATTCCGCGTCCTTTCTAGCGAAGAAATCCATTGACAGAAATTTGCTATCTCCTCCACTTTGGAGCGAAAAATTAAAGCCACTGCTCAGGACAGGAGTAATTTTCGCGCGCGGTTGTGTAGGTAAGATCAGCGTCTTGATCCCAGCTGCATTATCTGGTAGAACAAGGGTTTGAACGGTTTTTTCCACCGGACGTTGCTGATATAAATTGATATAATCACGGGTAGATTCACCCCGTGCTTCTTTCCTCTTTATTAACTGCCCCTCGGTATCAAACACCACAAAAATAGAGCTGGCACCCCGTAGGTCTACTTGCGTGATCACTGTCCCTTGACAGGGCACGAGTATCCCTCGGTTCAGGGTAAAGCCGGCTTGTCGCCAACCCGTTAACATACTAGAAAAATAATCAGCAATGATTTTGGCATTGTCCAGATTATTCAGGGTATTTGCCATTGCCGTTTGTATCACATAGCCCACGACAGCCAGTGTAATACCGACAGCAAATAATCCACTGACAAGCAGAGTCGAGCCAAGCAACCCGGCAGCCATACTGCCGACGAATAATGACAAGCCCATTGCCGAAAAACTAAGTTGGGTCGTCGCTAGGATACGTTGATCTTCGTTTTCAGTTTTGCTCAATTCAATTGCGCTAAGGGTAACATCAGCGAAGGTTAATCCTAGCCCCATTGGTACAGTTATAAATTGAAAAAGGCGTGAAAAACGACCAATATTATCCTGTTTTAGAGCTGCTTGTAGCAAGGTCACGCCATCGTTATGGATGTTGAAAGCCACCTGCGTCATGGCAAGATAAGTATGCAGCTGCAATACGTTAGCAAGCTGTGTGTTACCGGGCACTGTGCTACCATTTTGTAGCCAGTGTTGTATCGCCATAATAGCAAATACCGCATTCACACCCATGCCTAGAGTTTCTATTTTACTAAAAAATTTATTACGCGCACCTTCATGAGGATAAAGGCGCCCATTGACCACATGATAGTGCTGATGCAAAGTCTCATGTTGTTGTTCCAGGAAGCGCTTCATTTCAGCAAATTCATCGTTACTGGTGGTTAGCATTTTTCCTTGCACAACGCCATTATGTAAATAATTTATCCCATAACTTTTGCTGTTTTTGTCGTAGGTCATTGCCAATAATAGCGGCATACATTTATCAGCTTGTAGGGGGGTGGCCGCAAATAATTCTCGGCTTGCAGTACTAAAGGTATCGCTTAATGTTATTGGCATACTGATGGAGTGACTAAGTTGTGTAGCTGTATCAACATGACACGCCCGCATTTGAATGAGATAACGCTTTTTAGTGTATTTTTTTTCCAACTTACTCTCGCCGACGGTACTTTGCACGGATTTATTCGTTATTCTTGAACAATGGTAAAGGGGTGTATGATATCTGTTCCCGCTTAAGTGAATCAGAGTGTTGTTGATTTTATCAATGGTGTTTTTTATTTTTTCTTGATGAACTTTCAGTTCATCATCAAATTGCATACTTTGTCGAGTAGTGTTATCCAGTAATTCTTCAATCTGACCTAAATAAATGCTACCAACAGCTTTTTTTCTACGCATATCACGCTCAATAATGCCCGCACTACTTGGATCACTGAGGTCTAGACAAAAGAGATCAAACTCATCATGCAAGTAGCGCTGTTTTAGACGCCTGAAAGCCTCTTGTGGATCGACAAACAATTTCTCTATACGTGATGTTAATTCTTTTGTTCCACCCTCCAGCTCTAGCTTAGCCAACCAACTCTTATAATCATCATGATTTTTGGTCTGCCACAAAGCCTGTTGTAAGGCGGCCATATTCGGTTCACTCCCATTGATAATAATGCCATAACGCTCACGACTTTCACTCATACCTGCGATCAATACCATACTATCAGCAGCCATCAAAACAGCGCCTTTCTTTAAGTTTTCCACAAGACTGATGGCCGTTTTTTCGTCCAGCTGTCCATTGAGTTTTCTTGTCTGTTCAGAGGTAAGTTTAATCATATAGTCTATGCCAAAACGTCCCAGGTAGGAGGTACGCAGTCGCCTACTGCGCATGGGGGTTTTTTCTGTCTTCGATATACGTTCACTGACTATTTTTCCATTGCTTTTCTGGGTAAAAATGATTTTTTTATCACTTTCTTTGACTAAGGCCCAATTAATTTGCCATTTATTCTCAGGTGCATTCGGGTTGATAGGCTCGCCTGACCATTTACGCCCTAAAACATCAACGGCTACTAATTTTTCACGCACACTGATGCTATTCACCGGTATTTTCACAGCAGAAAAAGAGTGATAGAGATCTTCTATAAATTTTTCAGGGGGGATGTCTGTTACGGGTTTTGGCGGTAAAGCAGCTGCAGCCGAGCCTTCGGGAACACGCTCTGTGATATAACAGGCTGCTATCGATATGCGATCCACTACGGGAAATAATCCATCAGCATCTTTTTTTAACAAGCCTTTGCTGATGAGTAAGCGCACTATTTTTTTTCCTCCTAGTGCTTGCATAAAACGACCATGACTTATCAGAATAATACGTGTTCGACGGTTAAATTCAAAGTTCGGCGCAATATTAACGGCTACTAACTCATTACTTGCCTGTTGATAAAGGTAGTGGGCGGTACTATTACTATTTTTGTTGTAGAGATAACGCGCCATTGGATTAACTGAAGCATCGTCCTGCAGTTGTATAATATATTGACTGTCATAATTGCTGTGCTGTGGAAACACATCGTACGGCAATTTTATCCCCGGCCCTCGTAAACGCGAAAGATAAGCTTCTTCAGTAGCGAAGAAGGCTGGAGTGACAGGAGATAAAATCTTATGCAGGGATGATCGTGGGTATCTATCAGGTACTACTCCAATATCCTCGAGCAATGCGGCATAAGCATGATCGTAAGCAATGATACCGCCAATCTCGCGAGTACCTGGGATATTAGCCGTGACGATACCTTCAGAACGATAAGAAAGTAAGGAAGAGTTATCACAAAATAGGAGCCTGTCCTGAAAATTGTGTAATTGCCTATATTTAAACAATTTGTGAATAGGATATAGACAATGGTAAGAAAGAATAAATTACCGGATACCCCGCAACAATCTCAGCTACGTCAGGTAGCTCAGGCGCTGGTAAAAGACATTAAAACTGAATCTGATCTAAACAAGATACTCAATGAATTCGTTAAGATGACAGTAGAAGCGGCATTAGGTGCTGAAATGGAACATCACCTAGGTTATGCCAAAAATGCGGCTGAAGGACGTGGCAGCGGTAATAGTCGTAATGGCTATTCTGCAAAAAATATTACCTCTCAGTACGGTGAATTAGCGATAGAAACGCCCCGTGACCGTAACGGCGAGTTTTCCCCGATAATGGTTGAAAAAGGGCAAACTCGGCTGACCCATTTTGACGATCACATTTTAGCGTTTTACGCTCAAGGCATGACCACACGGGAAATTACCGAAACCTTTAAAAAAATCTATGATGCTGAGGTATCGCCAACCTTGATATCTAAAGTCACTGATGCGGTAATTGACCGAGTAACCACCTGGCGTAGTCGCCCACTGGACAATCTGTATCCGATTGTTTATCTGGATTGTATTGTCGTTAAAGTTCACCAGGATAAGCGGGTTATCAATAAATCTGTCTATATCGCGCTAGGCATCAATATGGAAGGACATAAGGAATGCCTTGGCTTGTGGATAGCGGAGACGGAAGGAGCAAAGACCTGGTTATCGATTCTGACCGAGTTAAAGAATCGGGGCTTAAATGATATATTAATTGCTTGTATGGATGGTTTAACCGGGTTTCCTGAGGCTGTCAACACGGTCTATCCTGAGACAAAAATCCAGCTTTGCATTGTCCATTTAGTCCGTAATTCGGTCAAATACGTCAGTTGGAAAGATCGACAAGCACTCTGTGCCGACCTAAAACTCATTTACCGTTCCGCTACAGAAGAAAATGCTTTGCAAGAGCTTGATAGTTTTGAAGGACGCTGGGGTGAAAAATACCCAACACTGGTACAAATTTGGCGCAGAAATTGGGATAACCTATCCACATTTTTTACTTATCCCGACGAAATTCGCAAGGTGATTTATACAACAAATGCGATAGAATCACTCAATAGTGTGATACGTAAAGCCATAAAAAAACGCAAAATATTTGCACATGATGGGTCTGCATTAAAAGTGATTTATCTGGCAATAGAATCTGCATCAGAAAAGTGGACAATGCCGATACCAAACTGGCGTCAGGCTCTCAATCACTTTATGATCGAATACCCTGAACGGTTATCAGTGTATTTATGAGGAATCGGCAGTTACACAGAATCTTGTACAGGCTCAACTCTGTTTAGATGGGTAATATCTATTGTTTCGTGTTTGCTCATTCATCACCTTCCACAATCGCTCTATCGGGTTTAGATTCGGGCTATACGGCGGAAGGTAATGAAGCTGGATATTCAACGTAAGCGCGGCGTCTTGCACAAGCTGTGAACGGTGATAGCCTGCACCCTCGAGGATCACATGTGCCGTTGTCGTGATGGGATAATGCGCGCGAATGGCAGACAGGAAGTGAACCACATTTTCGCTGTTAATCGTCTCATCATCACGGATTATGGGGTTAGCCACATTCTGGATGTTCAAGGCTCCCATGATATTCAACCGCGTTCTGCTCCCGGTGGTCTCTATCGTTTTATCCTGGCCTTTTCGTATCCAGCCGTAGCTTATTTTGGTGGTTTGTGTCGGATGAACGGCATCAATAAACAGTATGGGGTCATTACCCGCGGCGTCTTTCAATTCGCTGTAGGTCTTTATAAATTGCTGCTGTTTCTCAACGGCAAATTTATGCGGAACACCTTTCGGCTTTTTATAGCTAAAGCCCTGCTGCTTCAACCCTTTATACAGACCTGATACGGTAAAGGTGATGTTCCAGCGTCCAGCGATATAGGCCACAATTTGGTGATTGTGGTGGTAGAGCGGCTGGGTGAGATGTTCAACCAGCGACGTGGTCTGTTCCGCATTGAGATAGCCATCGGAGCCGCCATTTTCAGGCTTGAGCTTGTTGAGTTTATGATAGTCTGTAAGGTGGCGCCGCACCGTGGTTTCATTAATGAGCTGTGAGTGAGCAATCATAGGGGGAGTCCAGCCGTCTGCGGACAACAAAACACACCGGATCCTGTCACAGACACGGCGGTCATGGCTTTGACGATGTTGGGCTTCGAGGGTAATTTTCTGGTCAGCAGTCAGCTCTATTTTCATGGCTATGAGCATGATCCTCATCGACTTCAAAATCAAGCATCTTCATTGATCACGGGTATAGGTTGTTCAAAGAGTCTGGCGTGCGAATACATCCTGAAATCAAAACAGTGACAGATACAGATTACCAAGGGCTTGGCAAGATCCATTCAAACTCGGTGTTGCCTAAGAAAAAGACAAAGAAAAATCCCTTAACAAAAGAAGATAAACGCAACAATCGTGAGTTATCAAGCCAGCGTGTATTAAACGAAAATGTCATTGGTATGATTAAACGATTTAAAATCGTATCAGATCGTTATCGAAACAGGCGAAAACGTTTTGGATTACGATTTAATCTGATTGCAGCAATTTATAACATGGAAATTAGATAAATCAGAGTTTCCGAAGAGGTCTAATGTTCCCGCCGATCCATATCAACTCACTGAAATGGGCTTCAGCTGGCAGAAGGCTACCGCGTTGCATCAACAAGCCTTGGCTGCCCAGCGAATGAAAACACGTGCCGAGAAGCGTCGCGATTTACTTAGAGAAGCGACGACGAAAATCGCGCCTCTGCAAGATGCGGTGGAGTTAGGGATTGCTACTGAGGATGAAATAGCAGCACTTAACACGTGGAAACACTACCGCGTGGCGTTAAATAGGCTAGATACTACGACGGTAGAGAGTGAGTGGCCGGTGGTGCTGAGGTGATTTGAGATCAACATATACCTAATGAATTTCGAGTTACGGCAAGGCCGTAATCAATCGAATCCCAGGAGTGTACAGGGAGTATACATGACTGGGATGAGTGCGAGCCGCCAACGCCGTAGTAACTTGAAAGGCGAAGGGTATACACTTGGAATAACACTGGTTTTTACCTAAGTAGTACTGAATTTTAATGAAATAAATTTAGGGGGAATACCGTATGCTCTAATACATATTATATCATTAATAATGAAAAAAATTTAGTGTTCTTTCTGAGAATAAAAAAAGATGAGTATAGTTTTCCCTCAAAACCTACAGGTTGAAAATGCCCCAGAAAAGGTGTTGAACCGAAAAATTGATACATTATGGTCGGAAATCCGGGATTTTTTTCCTAGTCAGCACCTTACTCAAACACAAAAAAATATTACTGATATATTATCAATAGAAAAAATTGCGAGAAGATGGCTACTTAATGAAGAGGAGATAATAACTCTGTCAAACAGCATTCAGAAACTGGCCTCACATATCAAACCAGAATATAAAGATTTATTTGATACATCCTTTAATGAAGAAGGAATATTTGAAATTAAATTTAATGACAATCTTGGATCTATAATTACTATTCGTATAACCGAGAACTTAAATCATTTAGCAAAAAAGTCATTGGGTGAAAATTTAGATAAATTAATGTTAGTGATGCCTGAAGAGCATAGGAATAAAACTGTTTATTCATTCAGTGAGGCAGCGGATTTAAAAATAGATTTTTCTAAATCTTCCATTATTTTAGAGGATCCAAATTTAGATTTATTGTGTATTACTTTGGATGACTTTGACTTGTATCCAGAAGGGAAAACTAAGACTACCAGCATGCTCAGTTTAAACTATCAACGGCTAAAAGAATTTGTTGCAGATATCGTAATACGCTTAAAATTGTATTATTGGCAGATTGTATTGGGCGATTCTATTAATATAAAAAATCAGTGTAATCGATTAAAAGAGCGCTATCCAAACATCAAACCGATTGAAATTAGGTATATCTACTTACAAGCTTTACAAAAATGTAGTAGTACTCGTCATCCCTTAAACTCAGAAAATCTCATCACAATTTCAGCTCTGATACTTTATACTTATGAAGACTATAATAAAGAAATCAAGGTAGGACTGAATGCTCCACCGGAAGATTTTGTATCTTGGAAAGGTTTCTTTCAAGACTTATCTCAAGGTATTGAGCAGTTATCTCGGTTAGGTGGCAATAGAGGTGAATCTTGTAGTAATAATC
Organism: Candidatus Fukatsuia endosymbiont of Tuberolachnus salignus; assembly: GCF_964030845.1. NCBI lineage: Bacteria > Pseudomonadati > Pseudomonadota > Gammaproteobacteria > Enterobacterales > Yersiniaceae > Candidatus Fukatsuia > Candidatus Fukatsuia endosymbiont of Tuberolachnus salignus. Next base: position 2,758,866 of record NZ_OZ034983.1, on the reverse strand, counting down.
TTGATGATAGCGAGTTGGTTTTAAATACAATGTTTCCAGGCCCACTATTTCGCGGTTCGCCGGTGCGCAGCTCCCGAGTGATTTTTGGTAAATCTGGCCCTCCTGAGCAATTTCAGGAGGGAGACGTCCTTGGTGATAGAAATTTTTTCTCCACTTCAAAACATGAAAAAACTGCAAAATTTTTTGTAGAAGATAGGTCAACGGACACCACCAAACCTGAACACAAGGAGATGATGTATATTTTTGGTCACTCTGGCGCCGATATTTCTGCCTTTTCCACTGATCCTTGTGAGAATGAAGTACTGTTTAAACCACTGACACCCTTCACCGTACTATTCAAATATTTTGATAAAAAAAGCAAATAGTTAAGCTTGTTCTTGAAGAAAAAGGAATGACAGTGAATAGCCGTAACCCGATAAATGCCTTATCAATTGATGCTATTAAGAAAAAAATAACTTTAGAAGAAAGCAGTGATACGACAGCCCTATCTCTGCTTGATGCCTTAACTGATGAACCTATTCAAAAAAAAGCAGGGAATAGGTTTCAGATGTGGGCGTAAATAAGTTTTAAAATAGCAAGATCGCTCTTTCATTGGTGGAAATGATTTTTAATGAGATAGCTATCGCTATATCTTTTTCACTGATTCTGTTTTTGCTCGGTAAGCAACACCACAGTAATATCATTCGATAAGTGGCTCATATCAGCCAGTACGCCTTGTGCTCCGCGAGGTTTGACCCTATAAGGTAATTTCAATGTACCCGCTTTCACTTCTGCATCGATCACAGTGAATATATCGGCCAAGGGTTGAGCCGCCGCCTTGATATCTGACACCGTTTTTGCCTGTGCCATCGCCATGGTCAGTTGCGAGAAATTGACCAGCATTAACCCCAACACATCCGCTAAAATTCCTTCACGTGAACGGGTATCCGCGAACGTTTCAATCTGTTGACGAATCCATTCTCTTGTTTTTACAGTCTCTTTGGATTCCAGACCTTTACGGGTCACGACATAGCCATCATCACGAGCAAAAGATGGCTTAAGATTATCAGTGTTAACTTCATCCATTTTTTATACCTCCATTATGTACCAAGGCCTGCGCCCACATTATAAAACTGTGGGCAACGGTGAGCGGGGTTCCATTTTCCGGCAATAACTTGTGGCAACGCGATGTACAGGACATCGCCTATGGTAGGCTTACCGCTGATGCCAATGTCAACATGGGTGTAAGCACCTGCTGCATGTTTTCGTGATAAATCAGACAGCTTCCCGCCACGATGGTAGGTGCTTGCGGCTTTGCCGCTGAAGAGATGATGTGTTTTCTGGTGCCATCGTCCCTTTACCGCGTTGTCACACCACCACCAATCCGTATTACCCACAATGTTGTGATACAGCACGAAGCTCATAAAACACCCTGTTTTGATATGTTGATTGGGAATATGGAAAACATAAGAACCAAACCCGTCGACGGTCTTTTTGATGGTTAACTTCATGATATTAAAGCCAGCGGTAAAATGAATAGTATCCATGTTCATATACTGTAACAATTCACGCACAATGGCTGGACGCGTAGCCGGATCAACGCCGGACGTGGCCGCCATCAATTCCACCTCAAATTTTCCCCAAAAATCGCCGCCAGCATGTAATCCCATGCCCACGGGAAGTTGTTGAGGAGCCTCTCCAGCAACGTCGGTGAGAGACGCGTTCTTGTTAACGGCTAAAAAAGCATGCTCGTTGATGTGATCAACATCACATTTCACAACTCTGGGATCATCCCCTTTCATGAGGGTATTTTGTGTAGTGCCGATAGGCATTTTGGCGGCTTCTCGCAAACCAAGGTTTCTGAGAAACTTTTTTTAACCTCACACGCTGTTTAATGGCATACTTTCGGGCTTTTTAGACGAGGCTAACGGTGTTAATAGGCTATATTCGGGTGTCAACAAATGACCAAAATACACAATTACAGCGAAATGCGTTAATCAGCGTCAATTGTGAACAGATTTTTGTAGATAAAATAAGCGGAAAATCCAGTACGAACCGCCCTGGATTAAAGAAAGCGCTTAAAAAACTTTCTGCCGGCGATACACTGGTTGTCTGGAAACTCGATAGACTGGGTCGTGGTGTCCATCACCTAATTTCCTTGATTGAACAGTTGAAGAGCCAAGGTATCCATTTTCGTAGTTTGACAGACAATATCGATACCGGTACCGCAATGGGACGTTTTTTCTTTCATGTGATGAGTGCATTGGCTGAAATGGAACGTGAATTGATTGTTGAGCGCACAAAAGCCGGTTTAGAGGCGGCAAGGTTGCAGGGGCGTATTGGCGGTAGAAAACGGGTGATGACCCCCGAAGTAATCGAAACAGCAAAACGACTCTTTGCCACGGGTACCCCATTACGTCACGTGGCAATCGTGCTGGGAGTTTCACCCAAGACGCTTTATCGCTACATTCCGGCCAAGGAACAACATGAATTATCCGCGTCAGCAGGGTGATGAATCGGTATTGTTCCCTCCCTCACACAAGGTCACTCCCCTGCAAACCACAGCAAAACCCCTCACACTAGCGGAAATCGTAACCGGAGATCCGCCCCATGGCGCAAGCTTATCATCACGGTGTCAGTGTGCAGGAAATCAACCAAGGCACCCGCACCGTCACCCCTATTAGCACCGCGATTGTCGGCATGGTCTGTACCGCTGACGATGCCGATGCAAAAACTTTCCCACTGAATACCCCGATCCTGCTCACCGATGTCCTCACCGCCAGTGGCAAAGCCGGTGAAACCGGCACCTTAGCCCGAGCATTGGAGGCCATCAGTGATCAAACTCAGCCACTCACTGTGGTGGTTCGTGTCGCACAGGGGGACAATGAAGCCGAAACGACTTCGAATATCATCGGAGGCAGCACCCCTGAGGGGCGAAAAACCGGCCTCAACGCCTTGCTCGCCGCCCAAGGCCAATGTGGGGTGACACCGCGTATTTTAGGCGTTCCGGGTCATGACACCCAGGCCGTTGCCAGCGAACTGGTTGCCCTTGCCCAACGCTTGCGAGGGTTCGCTTACCTCAGTGCTTACGGCTGTAAAACCAAAGAAGAGGCCATCCATTACCGCAAAAATTTCAGCCAACGTGAAGCTATGCTGATTTGGTCTGATTTTCTCAGCTGGGACAGCGTCACCCACGCGGAAACCACCGCCTTTGCTACCGCGCGTGCGCTCGGGCTGCGAGCAAAAATCGACCAGCAAACCGGTTGGCACAAAACGCTTTCTAACGTCGGTATCAACGGTGTCACCGGCATTTCTGCCGATGTCTATTGGGATTTACAAAACAGCGCGACCGATGCCAATCTCTTGAATCAGCATGCCGTTACCACGCTGATCCGCAAAGACGGCTACCGCTTTTGGGGGTCACGTACCTGCTCTGATGACCCGCTGTTTCAGTTTGAAAATTACACCCGCACGGCACAGGTGCTGGCCGATACCTTAGCGGATGCACACCTGTGGGCAGTAGACAAACCGATACATCCCTCATTAATCAAGGATATCGTGGAAAGCATCAGCGCCACCTTTCGCACACTGAAATCAGCGGGTCATCTTATCGACGGTAGCTGCTGGTTCGATGAAACCCGCAACGACAAAGACGCTCTTAAGGCCGGAAAACTGGTGATTGATTACGACTACACACCGGTGCCCCCACTGGAAAATCTGCTGCTCCGTCAACGCATTACTGATCGTTATCTTATCAATCTGGCACAACAGGGCACTTAAGGGGGGAACACTATGGCATTACCACGCAAACTCAAATATTTCAACCTGTTTAACGACGGCGATAATTATCAAGGCGTTGTTGAATCGATCACCTTGCCCAAACTGGTACGCAAACTGGAAGACTACCGTGGTGGTGGCATGAACGGCAGCGCTAAAATTGATTTAGGGCTGGAAGAAGGCGCAATCGACATGGAGTGGACAATTGGTGGTGTTGAAGCCCAGCTTTACCGACAATGGGGCAGTGCTAAAATCGACGGCGTGCAACTGCGCTTCGCCGGTTCATTGCAACGCGATGATAGCGGTGACATCACATCCATCGAGATAGTGACGCGCGGGCGTCATCAGGAAATTGACAGCGGTGACTACAAACAGGGCGATAACTCACAGACCAAGATTTCATCAAAAAACACCTACTACAAATTGACGATAAATAACGAGGTGATTGTCGAAATTGACACCCTCAATATGATTGAAATCTCGAATGGCAACGATTTATTGCAAGAACACCGACGGGCAATCGGTCTGTAAGTCGCGGTTCACACAGTAACCTCCTGATGAGGGAGCCGTGCAGATTTTGATTTACCCTTAAATAAATTAGGGTTTGCCTCACACGGCAAACACATTCTTAAAGGACGTTACAGTGTAGTCTGCGAACCTGATCGCATTCTTGTTTATTTTTGGAGCAAAACATGAGCAAACCCACGGCAACACAAAACAACGATGTTATTATCACCCCATCGGAAGAAAATAAAACCTCGGCCAGCGTGACACTGGATACCCCGCTGGTCAGAGGGGAGAGCACACTCAATGACATCACGGTGCGTAAACCCTTGGCAGGTGCCTTACGCGGAGCAAAAATTCAAGCATTATTAGAAACCGATGTCGATGCATTGATGATCGTCTTACCGCGTGTTACCACGCCAGCGCTCACAAAAAGTGACATCATGGCACTGGACCCGGCGGATTTGTATCGCCTCAGTGTCGAGCTGATCTATTTTTTGTTACCGAAGTCGGTGAAGTCCAGTTTCCAGCCCGATTAACGGTAGAAGATCTCATGGCTGACATTGCGATGCTTTTTCACTGGCCGCCGTCCGTTACTGGCAGCATGACATTAACCGAATTACTGGATTGGCGTGAGAAAGCCATTATTCGCCGTGGTGCACAAGATGAGTGACAAAAACCTCAGATTACAGGTGGTGATGAGTGCGGTAGACAAAGTCACTCGTCCCCTGAAAACGATGCAGGCCGGTCATAAAAAGCTGGCAGCGGCGGTGAAATCCTCGCGCGATGCCCTGGGGCAGCTGAACACCGCAGGAAGCAAACTCACCGCCTTTCAGTCGCTGCAAGCCTCGCTGAAAAAAGTGTCCACTGAATTAGGCAGCGCCCGTCTCAACGCTCAGCTGATGACGCAGGAAATGTCAGGGTTAACCGCGCCGACGAAAAAACAGACAAAAGCCTTAGACGCACAATGGAAAGCCGTCAGTCAGCTAGAACAGAAGCAACGCAGTGAAACCCAACAGTTACAGCAAGTACGGGCTGAACTCCACCGCATGGGGATATCCGCAAAAGACAGTGCCGGGGCGACAGCGCGTATCAGCAGAGAAACGGACCGTTACACGCAACGTTTACAACAACAGACACGCCGACTCAAACAGGCGGCAGACCAGCAACAACGGCTGACAGCCGCCAAAGCCCGTTACAATAGGCTGCGTGACACCCGTCATCGACTGGTAGGCGCGGGCGTGGCGGCAACGGGAGCCGGCATCGCGATGGGCCTGCCGGTGCTGGCTACGGTAAAACGCTACCGTGATATTGAAGATGCGATGAAAGGGGTTGCCAAACAGGTCAGTGGCTTACGTGACGACAACGGCCAGCGTACTTTACGGTTCCATGAGCTGCAAAAGGCCATCAAAGACACAGCAGAACAGCAACCGATGGAACAGGGTGCCGTTGATTTTGCCGCGTTGGTGGAAGGGGGTGCCCGCATGGGCGTCACGCAGGGTAGCGCCTCATGGCAAGAGCAAAAAGATAACCTGCTCAATTTTGCCTGCACAGCCGCCAAAGCGTTTGAATTACCGGCCGGTGAACTGGCAGAAGACCTGGGAAAAATCGCCGGATTGTATAAAATTCCGATCAAAAACATTGAAGCCTTGGGCGATACCCTCAATTTTTTGGATGATAACACCCAATCTAAAGGGGCAGACATCATCGATGTGCTCAAACGGATGGGCGATGTGGCCGATAAAATGGATTTCAGGCAAGCCGCTGCCTTGGGTTCCGCTTTCTTGTCGCTGGGTGCCACCCCCGAAATTGCCGCCAGCGCCAGCAAAGCGATGGTGCGTGAACTAGGGATAGCCACCATCAAAGCCAAAGACTTTCAAGAGGCGATTGACCGCCTGGGCCTCGACGGGAAGGCGCTGCAACGGGGTATTGCTTATGATGCGGTGGGTACCTTGCAAACAGTGTTGGCTAAAATCACAACACTGCCCAAAGACCAGCAATTAGTTAATATGACGCAGATTTTTGGTAAACAGTTTGGCGATGATGCCACCAAACTGGGGCTCAATATTGAAGAATTCAGCCGCCAGCTCGCCCTCACCCGCAGTCAAAAAGCGACCGGTTCCATGCAACGGGAATCGGAGATTGACAAAGACTCACTCTCTGCACAATGGCTGCTGCTCAAAACCAGCGCACATAACACCTTCAGCAGTCTGGGCGAAACCCTGCGCAGTCCACTGCTGGGCATCATAGCGAAAATGAAAGCCGTCACCCGCAAAATACGCGATTGGGTAGAAGCCAATCCGAAACTGGCCGCCACCCTCATGAAAATCGCCACTGTGCTGGCCGTGTTCACCGTCGGTGTTGCGACGCTGGCCTTATCGGTGGCAGCCTTGTTAGCCCCGCTGGCAGTGTTAAAATTAACCTTTTCCGTACTGGGGATACGACTGTTACCCGTGTTATCTCATGGATTACACAAAACAGGCCAGCGGGTTGCCTGGCTGGCGCGTTCCTCGTTGCCATTACTGCAAACCGGTCTACGTCTACTCTCTGCTGCGCTAATAGGGTTACTGAGTCCGATGGGACTCGTTATAGCAGCGATAGCGGGCACGGCACTCACCTTAACCCGTTACTGGCAGCCGATGACGGCATTCTTACGTGGACTGATCGAAGGATTTAGGCAAGCAGCCGCGCCGATCAAAGAGGCGTTTGCTCCGTTACAACCGCTATTTGACTGGCTGACAGAAAAAATCAGGGCGCTGTTTGGCGGGTTGAGCGAGCTGCTCAGTCCAATCACCGCCAGTGCGCAAGCATTGGATACGGCGGCTGCCAAGGGGGAAAAATTTGGCGACGCTTTAGCCGCAGGTATCACGCTCGCTCTGACGCCGCTCAAACGGTTAAGGGAAGGTGTGTCATGGTTACTGGAAAAATTGGGCGTGATTGAAGCCAAATCCACAAAATTACCCCAGATAGCGGCCACACAACCCGTACGGCCTCGCCCTCATTACACCGCCCCGCTTTACCAATCGTATAAAGGGAGCTACGCAGGGCAATACGACACAGGGGGTCATATTCCACGGGGAAAATGGGGTATTGTCGGTGAGAAAGGGGCAGAAATCGTCTCCGGTTCTGCTCATATCCTCAGCCGTAAAAAAACCGCGGTGATGGCTGCAACGGCGAGCATGATGTTAACCGGCTATCAGGCCATGGCGGCGCCCTTACACCCCCAAAGCTTACCGGCGACACAGTATCACACCCGTCCTGTTACCTATACGCATCACCGTCAGGAAACACCGGTATCGATTCATGCCCCGATCCAGATCATCACCCAGCCCAACCACAGCCCACAGGATATCGCGCGGGAAGTCACCCGTCAGCTAGATGCCCGAGAGCGCCGAGCCAGAGCACAAGTCAACAGCCTCTACCAGGATAATGATTAAGGAAACAGCAACATGATGATGGCATTAGGGCTGTTTGTCTTTATGTTAAAAACGGTACCCTATCAACGCGTTCAACATCAAATGGCCTGGCGACACCCGACCAACAGTCGAGTAGGACAACGGCCACAAAGCCAGTTTCTGGGTGCTGACGACGAAATCATCACCTTGAGCGGGGTACTCTATCCGGAACTGACCGGTGGGCGTCTTTCATTGAGGGGACTGCAACAGATGGCAGAAACCGGTAAAGCCTGGTCACTGATTGAAGGCAATGGGACGATTTACGGCATGTTTGTGATTGAAAGCCTCAGCCGCAGTAACAGTATTTTTTTCAGTGATGGATCAGCACGAAAAATCGACTTCACACTCAGTTTGAAACGCACCGATGACAGCCTAAAAACGCTATTTGGCGATCTGACTCAACAGTTTGATGACCTGTCGAAACAAATAGCCGACAGCGCCAAGCGGTTATTATCATGATCCCGCTCGACGACAAATTTCTTTCAGGCAACCCGAGTCCAGCCTATCGGATTGATGTTGACGGTAAAGACATCAGCTCGACCCTGCAACCGCGTTTAATGTCGCTCACACTGACGGATAATCGTGGCTTTGAAGCGGATCAACTCGATATTGAACTCGATGACAGTGACGGCGAGTTAGCTTTACCACGCAGAGGGGTGACACTCTCAGTATCATTAGGCTGGCAAGGTGAAGCACTAATCCACAAAGGCACTTTTACGGTGGATGAAATTGAACACAGCGGCGCACCGGATAAATTAACCCTGCGAGGCAGAAGTGCGGATTTCAGGGACAGCTTAAACATTCGCCGTGAGCAATCCTACCACAACGTCACGCTCGGTGACATCCTCACGCTGATTGCCCAGCGTAATAAACTCACGGCGGCGTTAACGCCCACGTTGGCTGCGATCACAATCACACACATCGACCAGACTAACGAATCAGATGGCAACTTTATCACACGCCTGGCTCAGCAACAGGGTGCCATTGCCGCGATCAAGAAAGGCACATTGCTCTTTATTCCGCCAGGCAGGGGCAAAACGGCGAGTGGAAAACCGATCCCCGCCTTCACTCTGATCCGTAATCTGGGCGACAGCCATCAATTCAGTGTCGCTGACCGCAGTGCCTATACCGGTGTAGTTGCCCATTGGTTCAACACCCGCAGCACAAAAAAAGAAACCGTCAGCGTCAAACGCCGCTCAAACTCGAGCACAGTACGAGAAGATAAAAAGACAGAAAAGAAAGGCCGTTATCTGATTGGCACGGATGAAAATATCTTACTGCTGCGCACCACCTATGCGACAAAAACCAATGCGCAGCGGGCAGCCCAAGCAAAATGGCAACAACTGCAACGGGGCGTGGCAAAATTCTCTCTTCAGCTCGCCAAAGGCCGTGCTGACCTCTACCCGGAAACACCGATCAACGTCAGCGGATTTAAACAGGAAATCGACGAGGCTAACTGGACACTCACCACCGCGACGCATACCCTGAGCGACAATGGCTTTACCACGGCGCTCACACTGGAAGTAAAAATTGATAAAGGGGACATGGCCTAGAAAGAAGATTTTTTATCAGTAATAACATATCATTACCGTAATACTGACCGGAGTCAGGATGATGATGGAGTACAAAATCATGATGAATTGTCATCTCTGTAAACAGGCCGCCCACACCCGCACGAGTAGTTATTTATCCAGCACCACCAAAGAACGTTATCACCAATGTACCAACATTAATTGTGGTCATACCTTTATCACCATGGAAACTTTTGTCCGTTCCATTGTGACCCCGCACGATGTGCAATCTGCACCGCCACACCTGAAAAAACAGAAGCAGGCTGGGGGTTGTTGAGGGGGAGGGGTGATTATCGTGACGAATACAGACCGGATTATTAATGCGCTAAAGTAGGATGACTCTTTTTTATGGGACTACAGCTGGGACTATAAATTCACTTGTAGTGTACAAATATTTAAATAAATCAATTAAATACATGCCTAGTTAACATCCTCTCATGCCGACCAAAATTAATCAATTAAACCAACCACTTAGTGTTGGTTTTTTTGTTTCTGGAATTCGCAAATGGTAAAACTCTGGTAAAACCCCGGACGAAAAACACCTTGAGCGCGCGGACGTGATGAGTTAAACATCACCTGAAGGCTGTTACTCGTCCAGTTGAATTCCACTTTGATCACACTATAATTTTGTATTAAACAGACTGTTTAAGAACAGGAGCTTAAACTCAGGTGGATACGGTGCTTAAGTTAATTTTTATCGGGTTAAAGCAACTTACAGCTATAAACGGATGAGAGGAGGATGGCGTGTGAAAATAATAAAGACTTTTTTAAAAACAGTAACAATTTTATTCTTGCCCACACCTGTTTTGGCCTCTCCTACTTGGGTTGTGCCCACGTGGAATTCAGGTGATTGCAAAGTGTGGATAAAATCTCGATCAACATGGATTTTGATATCACCCAGGGCATGTCATAAAGAGGAGTCTCCTAAGACCGTGCGACCCACTCCCACAGAAGCCGCTCAGCGTAGAGCACAGGAGCAAATAGAATCCAAATCCAGAGCACGCGATCAATTTACAGCATTTCGGGCGTCAGCAGATGTAGATTAGTCATACCCTCTTTCATTTATAAAAAAATGAAAAATAAATAAGTTAAAAGAGAGAGATAAATGATTTGAGGTACATCTGGAAAAGTGGGTTAACTCAATTCAGCGTGCTATTTTCAGCACTTCAGGGAATTTACTGGGTACACCCTACAGCTACAGGATGCGGACTAGCGACCTACGGCTTAAAATTTTGCAGCAGACGAAATTCTCTCATATGTTTAATTAATACATATAAATTGAGCGTTTTATAATCTAAAATTGGTTAATTAATGAGTTTAATCCCGCCCTGCACACATGGATGAGGGTGATGCAGGGTTGTTTTTAGTTAACACGATATTGTTAATCCAACAATCCTCTAAAATGCGACTAGGTACATAGGAGTAACCATTTTTATTCTTTCCGGATATTATTTTTAATATAAATAAAACAATTAACATTGTATTTATCAGTAGCCTCCTTTTTTACCAGTTAAAATTCTTGAATTGTTCAAGCGATTTAACACCTGCTTTATCGTAATATTCTCCACTGTCCGGAGAGCACAATCCAGTTCCTAGGCTACCATCTTAATGAACATTGATTATAATCGAAGGAAAAGCAGATCAAATTCTTTGTCAGCAAAAAATTCATCAGGTTTATCCAACACGACGGAGTCAGAATTTTCTCCACAGAATCGAAATTACCCAGCCTACATAATTATAGGGGGTGTAATCTTTTTGTCCTATTTCACAGGGAAAAAACTCTATGAAAACAGAGAAGCGACACTACAAACATTTCGGAACAGTTGGTCTACGTGGATACACACTGGCTATAAACCTTTTATCGATGGCAGAAAGCTCGGTTGGATCGACCACCGCATGGCCGTCTAGCGTATGCTCTTTGGGTATATAATAGCCCATAATAGATTTTGGGTCGTAGACTGTATATTGCGTCCTATTTTTGGCATACTTCTTAAACAGGTTGTACTCCGTTTTGGCAGCATCCCAACCAAACATATCCAAATAATAGGCTAACACAACCGGTTTATTCCATTGGATGCCACATTCCGGATTGTGGTGTTCGTGTAGCAAACCTAAAGCATGCCCAAACTCATGCAAGGTGGTCGATTTTAAGTAGGCTGCATCAGAAGGATCGTCGGTAAAACCGTCGAAATTCATGGTAGGTTCATTCATGGCTGTCTTTATACTATTTGTTCCTAAGTCTGACCAATTTCCATCGCCTTCCTTAAAAGCAATCCGGATATCTGCCTTCTTTTTGCTTCTTACAGGTAACCACTTAAATTTCAAATTGGCATATTTAAGCCATTCATTTGCATGGTGTCGAACTGTGTCTTGTACAGCACGAGTTACGCACGGATCTAACCTGGGGAAGCCAAGAGTGATCTGATGTGTTCAGTAATGGCGTTTTTAATGACAGCCCAATTTTGTTGGTAAAGAGTTATTTTTTCGGACAGACGGCGTTTATGTTGTTCAAACCAGGCAGCCATGGCCAGAAAAATATGATTTCTTTACGCCCGGCCTGTGCGGGCCTGACAGCGTTCTATGCCACAAGTTTGTTTGACTTCCCGATGATAAACTTCAACAGACCAACGGGCTTCGGTGACAGCACTAATTTGTCCCCGAGTGGGGGTCTCTTGGTTCGTAGCAACATAATCAATGCGACCGTGTTTGGCCACAAACTTGAAGACTGTCACCTAACCATAGCCCCGCAGGTGTACTGAAAGCCCTTCTTCTGGAATATCAAGTGAGGCTAATTTTACGTTACGATTAACTATCCGGTTCTTTCTCAACGTGGTGACCCCAATCCAGCCAGGAGAACGAATGGCGTTGAGATTATCTAAACTTGAATACCACGCATCCATCACCACCGCTTCAGGACTTATGCCCCTCGCTTTTGCCAGTTTGAGCATGTCGCAAAAATGCGAGCTTTTTGTTTTTCCGGCGGTCTCTTTGTCGTCAATTCGGTAGTCAATAGGCACTGACTCTCCCGTTTCAAGACCCCTGCCACAGCAGATTAACCAAACCAATACCTGCTATAGCAGGAGCCGTATAAGTTGATTATGAAAATCAGAAATAACATATTGATATTAATTAATATTTATTAACAAAAGTGATCACGTTACATGGCGCCTGCTATATCACATCATGTTCATTACCAGAATATTGATAATGAAACAGCTCTATCTTCTTACTCCGTTTTTTTGCTAGCACAGTATCAGCCGCAATCAGTAAACAAGGCGCTCCCCGCTCAATCGAGGGCGCGACAAGGTGCCACAACTCTTTGGGACGAAAACAGCGGCTCTTTAACCTGCGAATTACGCTATCATGGGATACCCTCGACGGGCTCACTTCTGACAACGCCAGACTAGAATATCTCACACGACTCGCTTGTAAAAATGCTTTATAAAGGTCTTTCGTACAGGGATAACCTGACATCTCATTACCATTCTTATCTTTTTTTCTACTCTCCTTTTACCATCATTTATTACAGTGCGAAACTCGTGACATCGTCCAAATCAGCGGTAACAGCTACCGATTAAAGGGAAAAAAAACAGTTGGAATTGTACCTATCACCGATCTGGAAAAGCACTCATTTTGGGATGAAAAATAATCAGAGTGGGTCAATTTTATATTGCCGTTTTTACCGGGTTAGTGGGTCAAAATTCGATTGCTGTTGACACTCAAGGGTAGGATTTCAAATCCGACCCTTTGAAAAGGCTTACGGGTGAATTCACCCTCGGCATTTCAAATGCGTATGGCGCTAACACCGTAACCCAACGTTATCTTTTCGATTATTTATTGAGCCAAACAAACCTGGGTAATGTACGCCTGCAAGCCCACAATTTGCTGCGTGACAATTGCTATTCCTTCCCGGAGACGGAAATAATCGTTGATAACGGTGTCGTCAAGTCAGACACCGGTAGCATCATCCAGGCGGGTGGTCGTGGGGGTGTCGGGCAATGTTTCACAGCGGGCAGCGAGCTGAGTTTTACCATCGGTTAATTCTCGGGTGTGTTTGTTATCGAGCACGGCTATTTGTTGGTGTTGCTTCTGCGTTGTTTGGAGCGTGATAAAGAGGTTATCGCGCTCATCCCTTATCGTTTTGATGACGCTGTCTTTTTTTGCTGATTCAGTATGGTAATAAACAGCCACCAGACTGACGAGCAGAATGAGACTCATCAGGATAAAAAATGAATCGGTTAAACATCGAGTCCTCAACAGGTGAGTTCACTTTCTTGCGCTTGTCTCATTACTTGACCCGCACAGTTATTAGCTCGAATGCGACAATCTTTACCGCCATCAAATGGCCAGCGTTTGATTTCTGCACAAGCACCGTGGTAGTCACCGGCATTCAATTTTCGATAAAAAGTCGACGAGAAGCATTTACTTGCACCGATGTTATACGGACAAAATGAAGCAATACCGGCTTTCTGGGCGTCGCTTAACGGTACCTGAACATGACGTTCTACCCAGGCGATCGCTTTATCTACCTCAAATTTGTTAACTTGCTCGCATTTTTTTGCACTGAGTTGCAGGCTTTGCCTCACCGGCTTGTCATCAACTCGTGTCGCACCGCGGCAAATTGTCCACACATTCGCGCCGTCTCGGTAAGCTGTCAGCCGATTGCTTTCTTTTTCATGCAGAAATTGAGCAAGGATGGTTGTCGCTGTCGCTCCTGCCAAAATAAGTCCCAGCATGGGTTTGCTTAGCTTACTCATTTGCCTGTCCTGCTCTTGCGCTTATCTTCTTTAATTTTGAAATATAAATTCGTCAAATACGTCAGCACAGCCAGCGAGACGCCCGCGAGTACGCCAATGGCGATCCATTGTTCCGGGCTGTAGCTGTTTAGCAAACCATTCAGGATGCTACCGGCAGAAGCACCATAGGCCGCGCCTGTCGTCAGTTTTTCCATTGTCATTTTCGTCTCTCAGTGGGGGGAGGCGCTAAAATAGAAAAAGGCCATGTGATGCGCAGCCCTAAATAAGCGTTTTTTGCAAGCATGTTACAAAAATATTCCGTATAACGTCTCTTTGTATTAATACGTAAAGATACGTCATGATTATATTGCTAAACGTAAATATACTATTTGAAAGAAGAGTTTTTTCGATTAAAAGCGGTTGGATTGGTATTATACAATACCTTTAATCATCACCTATTAAATATAAATAAATCTAATTAAATTTTTCATTTAATTGTATAGCACTCTATTTCAGATCATGTATTCAATAGGTTGTTAAGGTATCAAAAGTAGTATTCCCTTTCAATGAATGTGCCAATCACCTTATCGTGCATTTTTTCGGATTTTGAGTAATCTATGGTTTTACGATTGAATCGTTTAAGTCGCATTCTCAGTGTTAAATTTTTTTTCTGTCCTTTGCGTATAAAGCTTGCCGGTGATGTGATTGGCAGAAGGTAAGATAGAATAAGCCGTAAAATTATCTGTACAGAAGAAGGCCACCTGAAAAGGGGCTAACAGGTCAAGGAGTCTCTGTAGCGTTGAGGTATCTCGTCGTCCGAAAACATGGGCGATGATCCGCTTAAATAGGGGCTCCCAGGCATACCACAGCCATCGCTGATTTTTTTTGTTCGCTACAAAAGACCCCTGTTCATCCACTTCACAGATAATCTTAATTTCAGCTTTATCAATGGGTAAGTTGGTTACATTGCGGGGGGGTGAGTTTTTTAAAATGCGCATCACCGCATTAATACTGATAGATAGCACGCTTGCAGTGTCTCGAATACCTAAATTATTCATCGCTATATCAACAACTTGCTCTTTAATCCCCGCTTTGCAGGCCGTATAAGAATAATTCAGTTGAAAGGTGCATTTGCAGGACAGGCAACGAAAACAGGGGGTGTCCGCCACTTCCTATCCCCTATTTTTTTACGTCACTCGTTTCACCACAGTAGCGGCAACGAACTTCTATTTTTGCCACCGGCGATTATCCTGCAAAAACAGAAATTCTAACAGAGAATAAACCTATTGAATACATGACCGCTGCTTGGAGCCCTCCGTTAAGAGCTTTGCATTGAGTACTGGCTCAAATTTTTTGCAAAAATCATCCAGTAAGCAATAAAGTTCGGTAATATCGTTCATGAGTGCCTCGCTATTTCGTGATGAATAATGTCCGCAAACATCATTGTCTTGAAGTACGAGGCACTTATCTATTCTTGAGCAAAAAGTTAGAGAAAATAAACGTCAATTCCTTATCCCGAACTCAGGTTACCAATACACTGGCGCGTTCGAAAAAAGGTAGTGTCATTTTCATCCATTAACTCCTGAAATCCGCATTCATTTAGCTCCAAAATGAAATTATTAATAGAGGGCGGATATTACCACAAAAGTGCTTTATACCCTTTGCCTTTGAAGCCGCCGCGTTGTTGGCTGCAGGCATATGTGCATTTCATTTGCCTAGGCGGCGTAATATAAATTAATAATACTAATAATATAAAAGAATATTTTTTTTGCCATTACTTATCATTTTCAGTTAGCTTAAGAAAATTATTGAATGACATTGATCATCACGAGTCGCCCTACTTACACCTTATTTTATAACAATATTGTTAGGAAAATAATTATGCCAGATACTCATGCCACAGACACCGTTACTCCCGCAGCTGATACAGCCGTTGCCAACGACACTACCGTTCACTATAGGGGGCAGGAGGCTACTGCGATTGCTGGTTTTATGGCATCAAAGGATTACCCTCGATTTCAGCAGCAATATCAGCAGGCGATTGATAGTATTGTCGCATTTTATAATCAACACGAAAGCGACGAAGAGAAAAAAAGAACAGTAGCCGATAACTTTAATAAATTAAAAATCAAGATCTCCGAAAACAGTGATCAGCATTCAGATAATACCTGGCATCATTATTTTCAAGCCAAAGACTGTTTAGAAAGGATAGTGCAATATTTAACAACAGAGAGTTTAATAACAGAAGGCGGAGCACCACTTAACGTAAAATTAGAAGCTATTCACGATCTCGCTCCGCATGTCATTGTTTGTCCAGAGGGCACCAAAACACACATCTTACATGCAACAATGCAATTAGAGAGTTACTACAACAGCTTGCCGCATAAAGTAGAACAAATCAGACAAACTCTCATCCATGCTGCCATAACAGAATTTATTAGTACCAATAGTGGACCTAACACCCAATTGGGTGAAAGGGCCTGGGTGCACCAGCATAATGCCTATGTCAATAGATTAGCGGAACAATTTGGCATCCCTACCATTCAGGACCAACATACTGACCCTATCAATATCACGCGAGAAGATCTCCTTGCCTGTCAGCAAAAGATTAATAGCGTCTTAACGCTCCATGCTATTACCTATCAGTTAGCGAAAAATTTGCTAGATAATCTTGAGGATATGCTGCTGAATAAAGATATTGACAGGCAGACTAACCGGTTTATTGATCCTGACATTATTCCTGGCACCTTAGCGGGTCTCGAAAAAAATTATGGTGAACTTGAGAGCGCCTCGTTATTTGAAGAAACTGAAGATTATCGCTACCAGCTACGATCCGAGCCGATACTATTACAAATAGACATCGCTAAAAAATTACTGGCGAGTTTACCGCCAGAAAAATTACAACAGATGGGCTGGTCAATAGAGACGCTGACAGATGACGGCAAAGGAGTGACGATCAAACGCATCGATACTCTTTTTTGGAAAGAAATCACAGCAGAAGAGGTCACTGAAACGCTTGAATTAAGCTTGTCTGATATAAAAGGTTTACATAGAGCCCTTGTGGACAGAATAGCGCCGGAACAATTGATCCGTATCTTGGCAGGCGCCTCTGAGCAGGATGCAGAATTTCTCACCCGTATCGATCCTCGCAGCTTATCAAGCGCCAATAGCAAAGAAATTGAATCTTTTTTCACAAAAATGGGGCCGGAAGCCAGTGTTTTTTATGCCACCAAGCACAGTGAATGGTTTAAGCGATTGGGCAGCAATCCTTTACTAAAGGTTTTTTTAGCATGGCCGGTCGATCAAATAATGACTACCTCCACTGCTCTCTTCCACGGATTTAACCAAGAACAAATTAGCGCGCTATTTGCGAAATTAGGTGTAAAAGGCATTGATTATGCGAAAAATAATCTCGCATGGTTCAAAAAACTGCCTGTCAATCCATTATTACCGGCCCTGTTAACACTCCCTAAAGATCAACTGTTCAACACGACTACCGATCTATTGCACGGCATGACGACGCCACAACTTGCTAATTTTTTCTTAAGACTCGGTGGCGAGCGTGGTATGGATTATGTAAGGGATAAGAAGACATGGTTTAAACGCTTAAGATACAATCCATTGATACTGGCTCTATTAACATTACCCATTGAGAAATTGGTTCAGGTCCACTCTTATTTTTTTGAAAATATAAGTTATTTAAGGGCTAAAGATTTTTTTTCCAAATTAGGTCCTCAACAGAGCCTCGAATATGTAAAACGCAATCCAGGATGGCTAATTGATCTATCCTATGGCGGGGCTATTCTTAACCCCTTGAGGCTGAACCCGGTAATCCCGACGCTGTTAACCCTCAACGGTGAAGAACTGTTACAGACTGTTATTCCTGGCAATCTGAAACAGATTACAGAAACAGAACTCAACCAGTTATTTGTTAAATTGGGGCCCGCTTTGGGCATTGAGTATGCAAAACGTCATCCAGCGTGGTTTGAGACATTGCCTATTAACCCGCTGCTGCCGGTTCTTGCGGATCTGTCTGATAACGAGTTAATAAAAATCCCGCCAGAGGTGTTTTATCCGATGACCGCTGAAGCCATCAGCGAATTTTTCCAGCATCGTCAACCGACTTCTTTGTCAGCGGATTATATCAAGCGCTACCTTGATCCGTTCCAAAATCAGCAGGGGGGTGGCGATCATGTGCAAATAAACGCGTGGGGACAAGGAAATCATCCCTTTAGAGAATTCCTGTTAAACATAGTGATAATAAAAAAACAAGCGACTATGTTTGAAGCGGATTCTTTTTACTCTCCTCTTAAGCAATTATTGATCGCGGCGATTGAATTTGACGATGAGGCTACTACCCGTTCACTCTTACTAAGAACAACGGAAACGGAAACGGATGATGAAAATATAAAAGAAAGATTAGGGCTAGAACAAAAATATTATGGTCATCATAAAAATCCTTTATTTTTAGCCTTGGAAAAGAATCGTACCTGGTTAGTCACCGAATTGTTATTGCTGCATCCACTCAAGGATTATCAAGATCATGGACGATATCACGTCCTTTCCTACCCGATACAATTCAAAAATGTGGAGATCCTCGAGGCGTTGTTGCTTGCGGGTGCTGATGCAAACGAGAAAGATGCACTGACTCAGCGTCCACGAATTGAAGAAGCGGTGTTATCCGGGGATCCACGTTTGGTAAGGGTACTTTTACAGCACCAGGCAAAAGATGAGGCAGGTAATGCTTTGCTGCTCGCCATACGGCAGGGAAATAGTGAGATGGTACAGGCATTATCGACCATAACCCGGCCGAATCCTCCCAGCTCGCTTTATGATGAAGCACTAGCTGCCGCCAGAATCTTGGCAGATCCCGCCACGTCAGCCGCCATCATTGCCGTCCTTGAGCAACACACCCAACAATTATCTCATTCGCACTCTGTGGAGCCGCCGGATCTGTTTCAGCATGTGGTGACCTCCCTTGAGTCAATACAAGGCGAAAGGGCACGTAAAAAACAATTTATTGAACTATCCATACAAGATAACTTGGATCGATTACATCAGACATCGGGCACCCCCCAGTTAGAAATTGCATTTAGACTGAAACAGCAAATTCACGCTTATCTCAGCCAACAGCGCGATCCTCTACGCCATAGCACCTTATTAACGTTGGATAGCCAACTCAATCGTGTTCTCTTTACTGGAGAAATGTCACCTTTCGAAACAGAGATGCACCACATACTATCAAAAGACCCGGCATGGTTAGCCTATATCTATCAATCTGTACATAATGAACCCTCTTCTTCCCGTGCAACCTTAATGGCTTTTTTCATTGCGGCAATAAAACATGAACACTACCTCAATCTAGGGGGTTTTCCTGAGCCGGTACCGTCCAACCAACAATTAGGGTTTAATGCCACCTTCCATAGCTCTTTGGAAAACATGAATTCAGAAGAGTTGGATCATTTTATCTCTCAGTTGCGACAAGATCAGCAAAGTGGCGAGTTGCAAAAAATCAAGGTTGATCGTAGCAAGAAACAGCTGCACATCGGCTACAGTTATGACGAATTAGTTTTTCTAGCAGAAAAATATGAGATCATCCGTTCTATAAAAAGGAAGTGGTTCTCCTATTATGATTCTTATTCTGGTGTTGATAGCGATGCTGATTATAAATATCTACAGGATCATGGTAATCCAACTTATATACACCAGCGACAGCGAGAACAGTTAACACAGATCAAAGAAAGCTATGACAGTCTTTACAGTGCTGACTTGAACACCTGGGATAGCCATTACACAGGGCAAGGGCGTCTCCAGCTTAATCAGCAACTGGCTCAACAAGCGGATATTAACGGGCAACTGAGACTTCTGCTTGATCAACGGCAGGGATTACTGCTGGGTCGCGCGGATGATTGGAGAAGAAATAGTGGCATCCCTGAGTTTATTATTCACCACCTAGATACATTGAAACAGCAGGGGGTATCGACACTGTTTCTGGATCTGCCTAATACCAAACTCGTTTTATCGCTGATTGATGATTACCAACGCACCAAGAGGATGTCGCCGATATTGCGTAAGATACTGCGTAATAATGGCACTGAAACGCTTTTTAGCGCCGCCAGTGAAAAAGGGATGACCATTATTCCTATGGGCAAAAAAATTGCCCGCTACAGCATACATGAATATGCTGTGGCTAATAATGTGGCGATGCAAACGTTAACAGGGTTGCCAACGGGGGAAAAATTCATCTTTTATTTGTATTAAATATCATAATGATAATAATTATGATTGTGATTTAAAATTTTATTTAATAATTTTTTTATATTTTAATCTCAAAATACAAATTGTTAGCAGTATTTTTTTATTAATGAAAATCAGATGTTTTTATTTTTATTTTATTTTGGCATAATGGTATTCATTAATTTTTACACTGTCGATAAATAAGGGTAATCATCATGCTAGCCAAAGCGATGGTAGAACGTCTTAATGAACAATTAAATTTAGAATTTTACTCAGCCAATCTTTATTTGCAAATGAGTGCTTGGTGTCGTTATAAAGGTTTTGATGGTGCTGCTGCCTTTTTAAAAACGCATTCTCAAGAAGAGATGAAGCATATGCAACGTTTGTTTGACTACTTAAGTGACACTGGGGCACTGGCCTTAATAGGACCAATAAAGGAACCACCGGTTGAATTTGATTCATTGGAAGATGTTTTTAAACAGACCTATGCGCACGAACAAGAGATCACCGAAAAAATTAACAATCTCGCCAATATCGCGTTGAAGACAAAGGATTTTCCTGCTTTTAATTTTTTACAATGGTATGTTGCTGAGCAACATGAAGAAGAAAAACTGTTTAAATCTGTGGTAGATAAATTTACATTAGTTGGTGACAGTGGTAGCTCGTTGTTTTTGGTTGATAAAGATTTACAGCATATGGCAAGCAACCTGCAGCATCGTGCTGCAGAATAATTTTGTTAAGATAAAGATACCTTTAGGTTAAGTTTATTGACGTAAAAATACCTGGGGTAGCTGGCTATCTGGATGATGACAAACAGCCAAATCAGCTTGATACCAACGGGTTAGAATGTCACTACGCAGTACTTTATGCGGTGTGCCTGATGCAACTAATTTCCCTTGATGCAGTAATAGGATCCGATCGGCATAGAGCGCCGCCAGATTGAGGTCATGTAAGATACAGCAAACAGCAAAAGGTTGCTGCCGAGTTAGCTGTCGTAGCAGACGCAAGGTATGTTGCTGGTGATACAAATCCAAAGCAGAGGTAGGTTCGTCGAGAAATAAACAGCAGGGGATGGGCTGTGGGTACCAAAGTTGGGCTAGTGCTCGGGCCAGTTGTACCCGTTGCTGCTCGCCCCCCGATAATTGCCGGTAATCACGTTGTGTCAACGCGCTACAACCGGTTTGTTCCATCACTTGTTGCACAATCATTTGTTGCGTAATCCATGGTTTGATTTGCTGATTGCCGTGTGGGATGCGCCCCATTGCTACCACTTCCTCAACAGTAAACGGAAATTCTAACGAACTAGACTGCCTCATTACCGCACGAATCTTGGCCAGTTGTTGAGGATGCCATTCATGTAAAGGTTTATCCAACAAACGGCAGCTGCCGCCATTGCTTACTAAATAACCGCTTAACAGCCGCATTAAAGTGGATTTCCCCGCGCCATTTGTTCCGATAATAGCGACGATCTCTCCACTATTAAGGTGCAAGGAGATATTGTTAATCAGATTACGATCACCGATGTTGTAATGCAGATGTTTAGCTTCAAGTAACATGCTGTTGTTCGAGAAGGAATAGTTGGTACCCGATGTGAGAAAATTATTCATCCAACCTCCCCTATTGACGTAATACTAGCCATAAAATAACTCATTAAAAACAAATAGATAAAATATTTTTGCTTATATAATAGGTAACAAATTACGACAAAACACAACTTTTCAGTCATTATTTATCAATACGTTGCTTATTTATTTCGACCTATTATTTTGCACTGAACGAAGGTTCCTTTTTTGATCTATCATAAAGTTATCCACTCTCCCAACGTCCAAGATAGCCTTGTTTGAAATGTGTTTCGTCGACATCGGTCATGTTATCTTTTTCTTTGACTTCGTGTCACCAATCTTTAACTCATTTTAAATATTGGCTTGTTCTGTATTCACCAATCAGATGGAGGCAAACAGTGACACTATATGACATATACATACTACACTATCTGTTACCACGAAGAGAGTAAGCAGATTATCGTAAGAAAAATTTGATAGTGAGTAAGTTTGCGATAATCTTTTCTCCCGTTTATGCTCCATCTCTCTTTTTAACTACTCAGTGTGGTTGATGTTAAATTTTGAATAGGCTTTCATTTTAAGCTAGCCTGCTATTTATAGCAGGCGCCATGTAACTTGAGCGATTTTGTTAACAAATATTCATTAAAATCAATATATTATTGTTAACTTTCATAATCAACTGATACGGCACCTGCTATAACAGGTTTTTTCCTAGTGCCAGATTGTTTTTTTCTCCTATTTATCGGAACAGTGGATCTTACAATAATGGGACCACGACAGCAAAAAAGCCAACAACTACGGACTTAAGTAATCAAAATATAAGTAATTGGAAATACGTACATGATTCTGTACTTTAAAATCTTAATTTACGGATTCTTAATTTTAAAAACAACCAACTAGATCTTAACGAAATAGATGAAGTACGGTCTTTGCTCAATGTGATGCCTGAGCTTGAGGAGCTGGATCTGAGTGGCTTCCAGTCACAGCCCAACCAGGCAAATTGATCGAAACTTTTATACCCGTGATCAATGAAGATGCTTGATTTTGAAGTCGATAAGGATCTGCTCATAGCCATGAAACTAGAGCTGACTGCTGACCAGAAAATTACCCTCGAAGCCCAACATCGTCAAAGCCATGACCGCCGTGTCTGTGACAGGATCCGGTGTGTTTTGTTGTCCGCAGACGGCTGGACTCCCCCTATGATTGCTCACTCACAGCTCATTAATGAAACCACGGTGCGGCGCCACCTTACAGACTATCATAAACTCAACAAGCTCAAGCCTGAAAATGGCGGCTCCGATGGCTATCTCAATGCGGAACAGACCACGTCGCTGGTTGAACATCTCACCCAGCCGCTCTACCACCACAATCACCAAATTGTGGCGTATATCGCTGGACGCTGGAACATCACCTTTACCGTATCAGGTCTGTATAAAGGGTTGAAGCAGCATGGCTTTAGCTATAAAAAGCCGAAAGGTGTTCCGCATAAATTTGCCGTTGAGAAACAGCAGCAATTTATAAAGACCTACAGCGAATTGAAAGACGCCGCGGGTAATGACCCCATACTGTTTATTGATGCCGTTCATCCGACACAAGCCACCAAAATAAGCTACGGCTGGATACGAAAAGGCCAGGATAAAACGATAGAGACCACCGGGAGCAGAACGCGGTTGAATATCATGGGAGCCTTGAACATCCAGAATGTGGCTAACCCATAATCCGTGATGATGAGACGATTAACAGCGAAAATGTGGTTCACTTCCTGTCTGCCATTCGCGCGCATTATCCCATCACGACAACGGCACATGTGATCCTCGAGGGTGCAGGCTATCACCGTTCACAGCTTGTGCAAGACGCCGCGCTTACGTTGAATATCCAGCTTCATTACCTTCCGCCGTATAGCCCGAATCTAAACCCGATAGAGCGATTGTGGAAGGTGATGAATGAGCAAACACGAAACAATAGATATTACCCATCTAAACAGAGTTTTAAGAACGATATCTTAAACTTCTTTGAAGTGAAGCTACCACAAATGGCAAGTTCTCTGGTATCTCGCTTAAACGATAATTTCCAGGCGCTAAATCCTGCATCTTGATTTCACTTGGGTATAGACGAAATGGCGAAAAGCAAAAAGCCAATAAAACTTATTTTCAGTGATAGACTGGCTGATGACTTGGACAAGCTAGCACTGTCAGAAAAAACACGAAAAAATTTAGTGATACCTTATAAATAGTGTCGTCACGTAATAAAAAATAGATTATCATGTAACAAATAGCGATAACTGTTGAGATGATTTAAAAATGAGTTTAGCCCCTCGCCATCACGATATATCCGATCCTGTTTGGAGCCGGCTGGAACCTCATCTAGCTGGAAGAAAAGGCACCTGGGGTGGTATAGCTCGGGATAACCGGCAATTTATTAATGCGGTGTTCTGGATATTGAGAACCGGCGCCCCCTGGCGTGATTTACCTCCTGATTATGGAGGTTGGAAAAATACTCATCGCCGGTTTTGTCGCTGGCGTGACAAAGGGCTGTGGGAGTCTCTCCTCGAAGAGCTGATTGTGGAGCCAGATTTTGAATGGCTGATGATTGATGCCACTCATAGTAAAGTTCACCCTCACGCGGCGGGCGCAAAAGGAAGCAATCAAGGTATGGGTCGCACAACAGCAAGATACACTTGGCCATGGATGCGCATGGTATGCCGGTCAGAGCGATTATTACATCAGGTACCACAGCGGATTGTACAGAAGATAAGCGCTTGATGGAGGGAATAACAGCAGAAAATCTGCTGGCCGACAAGGGCTATGACAGTGATGAGATTGTCAGACAAGCTGAAGAAGCGAATATGCAGGTGGTGATCCCACCTAAAAAGAATCGTAAAATTCAACTTGAATATGATAAAACCCTCTATAAACATCGACATCTTGTGGAAAATGCTTTTCTGCATCTCAAGCGCTGGCGGGGGATTGCTACACGTTATGCAAAAAATACCGCTTCTTTTCTCGCTGCTGTACAAATACGATGCCTTGCTCTATGGCTCAAAATTTTATGACGACACTATATAGACCTTTACTCATCACACTGGAAAAAAATATTGAATTTATGGATAACCTGGGTAGCCATGAAGTTCATTGCGCACTCTGTCGGGTTGGTGCCGAGGTTGCGCAATTCGTAACCTATCCTTTTAAAAAAATCGTTGATTGCACAGGCGCACTCCTCACCGTGTTCCTCTACAACCTGCTTCCTCAGCATCTCGCTCTCCCAGCAAGGCTGGTCCATCATGATCTTTTACCATTAACAGGGGCAGATATGGCATAGGTGGTATAAATTGATTTAAAATAAAGGGTCAGAAAACAAGGTATCGATATCACATTGTCGCTTTCTGCGAAGGGTTTTAGATTGAGCTCATTTGTGCTCAATGGGGGGGGTTCATATCAGGAGAATAAGTGGGAAAATATTCCAGAATAAAGCCGGCTTTCTGTCTAGCAGACTGGATGTCTTGGCGTTTATGGAAACTCACATTATCCATCACAAGGACCGCGCCTGGAGGGGATTTTGGCAGTAAATCTTGGGTGACCCAGGCATAAAAAATATCGCTGTTGATATGGCAGTCGAAGGTACAAACCGTGGTTAATTTTCCGTTAAGCTGGGCGCCAATGACGTTAGTACGCGCTTTGGCATGCCAATCGTGTTGGCCGTAACAGCGCTTACCTTTCACTCAATAACCATAAAGACACGGCATATCATGGGCAAAACCGCTTTCATCCACGTAAATTATCGGGGTACCACAGGCTTCATAAGCCTGTATCTTAGTCTGAAAATCTTTTCACGCTTGGACGTCGATTTTGGGATGATAAAATGTTTTTTTTATAGCTAAACCCAGCCCGTTTTAACGCATCGCATATCCCTCGAGCACTGACCCCCATACGTTGAGCGCGTTTATTCTGGCCTAATAAATTTGGACACTAAAGAAGGGAAAAATTTTAGTGAAGAGATAGTGAATAGATTAAGGTATAAAGAAGATGTCTCCCCAGAAATTTACGCCAGAATTTAAACATGAAGTGGCTAACTTAGTGATTGAGCAAAATTACACTATTTCCCAAGCGAGTACGGTCATGGGTGTTAGCAAAAGTGCGTTACGACACTGGGTTAAACAATTACTCAGTGAAAAGAAAGGAAATACCCCTTTGACAAGCAAAGCGATAACAGCAGAGCAGCAACGTATTGAAGAACTTAAAGCCAGATTGCGCCAGGTTGAACGAGAAAAAGAAATACTAAAAAAGGCTTCTGCTCTCTTAATGTTGGACTCCTACAATCGGTTAGTCTGATTGATAAATTAAGTGAGCATTATTCCCGAATGGAGTTGTGTCATGTCTTCGGCGTCAACCGAAGCAGCTACTACTATCAACGTAAACGTCAGCGAGAAGGTGACCCCGAACGCGAACGCCTGAAAACACGATTAACTGAACTGCATCAGGCTAGCCGAGAGTCTGCAGGAGCCCGTATGTTATCGGCAGCACTTAAACAGAAAGGGGAATCCGTGGGACGTTACAAAACAGTTCGATTGATGCGCGAGGTAGGCATTGAAAGCAAGCAACGCCGACATCGTTACAAACGCAGGGGTAAAGAAGCCTGTTATGCGCCTAATCACCTTAATCGTGAATTTACCGTTAGTGCACCCAATCAAGTGTGGTGTGGCGATGTGACCTACATTTGGGCGGGAAGGTGCTGGATATATCTCGCGGTCGTACTGGATTTATACGCAAGAAAAGTAGTGGGGTGGTCTTTTTCGACATCACCCGACAGTGAACTCACCCGACGGGCTCTCATGTTAGCTTATGAATCAAGAGGAAGACCTAAAGATGTCCTGTTTCACTCAGACCAAGGCTGTCATTACAGTAGTCTATCGTATAGACAACAGCTCTGGAAATATCAGATAAAACAGAGTATGAGCCGCCGGGGTAATTGTTGGGATAATGCGCCAATGGAGCGCTTCTTTGGCAGTTTAAAGTCAGAATGGAGACCAAAACAGGCCTATAGTACCGTTCAACAAGCACAAGCTGATGTACTTCCCTACCTCACTCATTATTACAATCAAGTCAGGCTACATAGTGTTAATGATTACCAAACGCCAATGATGAAAGAATACCAGGCGGCATAAAACACCTGAATTTGTGTCCAAAATTACTTGACCAGAACATGATTTCAAAAGCAATAAGTGATCCATAAGCATCCACACCGAGATGAATTTTTATGGTGTTACCTACTCTACTTTTTCCAATTGCCTCCGTACCACTGCTTGCAGCACCTGCACTGTGTTGATGCGTTTTTACATAACTGCCATCTATAAATTGCCATTCCAAATCAGGGGTATGAACTTACGCTTTGAAAATAAATAGCCATTTCCCTTTTTCAGACCCATTATTGAATTATTTTAAAAATAGAATTCCAGCAGCCAAATTGTTCAGGGAGGTCACGCCATGGGCATCCTACGCGTAGCCGGAAAAACAGGCCTTTTACCATTAAACGTAATTTTGGTTTGTCATAAATAGTGTGTTGAAGCATGATATTTTTCAACTTCGACCCGTGTTCATCATTAGACCTCTTCGGAAACTATAGCAGGCGCCATGTAACGTGATCACTTTTGTTAATAAATATTAATTAATATCAATATGTTATTTCTAATTTTCATAATCAACTGATACGGCGCCTGCTATAGCATTCATGTAGGAATGTTGTTAAAAATCTCCTGAACAAGGAGCCCCCATGAAATATGAACAAATAAAGGTATTGGAAGAGGAAAAATTTCGGCGCTTAACCGGAGTTAAACGCAGTACATTTGAAAAGGTGATAAAGATATTGAATGAAGCAGATAAATGTAAGCAAGGGAAAGGAGGTCGGAAACCCAAGCTGGGTTTAGAAGATCGCTTATTAATGGCCCTTGAGTATCTACGGGAATATCGCACTTATTTTCATGTTAGCCGAAGCGATGGGGTGAGTGAGAGCACCTGCTATGAAACGATTAAATGGATAGAAAATACGCTAATAAAGCATCCTGATTTTGCACTCTCTGGACGCAAAGCTTTATTAAAAAGTGATAGGGAGTATGAGCTCGTTCTTATTGATGCCACAGAAACGCCGATTGAACATCCAAAAAAAACAAAAGCAATTTTACTCAGGAAAAAAGAAACGACCCACCTTAAAAACCCAAGTGATCGTCGATAAAAAAAGCAAAGCAGTCATCTGTACAAGCTTTACTCATGGGAGGCGTCATGATTTTAGGTTGTTCAAAGAGTCTGGCGTGCGAATACATCCTGAAATCAAAACAGTGACAGATACAGGTTACCAAGGGCTTGGCAAGATCCATTCAAACTCGGCGTTGCCTAAGAAAAAGACAAAGAAAAATCCCTTAACAAAAGAAGATAAACGCAACAATCGTGAGTTATCAAGCCAGCGTGTATTAAACGAAAATGTCCTTGGTATGATTAAACGATTTAAAATCGTATCAGATCGTTATCGAAACAGGCGAAAACGTTTTGGATTACGATTTAATCTGATTGCAGCAATTTATAACATGGAAATTAGATAAATCAGAGTTTCCGAAGAGGTCTATTGAATATCAATCGTGGCACACTAAACTCCTCTTATTGGGTGTTGGAACCGTAATATTACGAGTTTACTCTTCTCTTTCAATTCTTTATTATCAAATGTCAACAGCCTCTAGGGAGAGGATCAAATACAGACAAATCAAACGGACAGATTCTGTCCGTTTAATGGTGATGTCATTTCAGTTTTAAGCGGTTCGTGGTGTGTGTCGACAATGCCTTGTACAGTCACTACGTTCCCAGCGAAAGCCTGATTAATGCGATAATGTGCTGATAGCTGTGGCCTTCTGGGCTGCCACCGTATTGGGCGGTGACACTGGCAATAAATTTTTCTAACGTGGTGTTAAGGCCATTGCCATTGATTCCCATGGAGCCATCTTGTTGTTTGAACGCAGTCACGGATTGGTTACGACAACCGATGAGCGAGACGGTGAAGTAGTCCGCATCATTCGCCACACGGGCATAGTCTCCCACCCGTGTTTGACCGTGCATTTTTACCTCCCCACAGACCTGAGCCGTGCCAAAGACCCGTGCTTGGCCGTACACCGAGGCCTGGCCGACAATACGTGCTCTCCCGCATACCCTCGCTTCGCCATATACCTGTGCATCATCACGCACCCAAGCATTTTCATACACCCAAGCTTCATTAAATACGGCTACTTGGCCATCAACATGCGCCTCGTTGGAGACCTGTGCCTTATGGCATACGCGGGCATTGCCGAATATTTGTGCATCATCGTAGATATGTGCTTGATCGAATGCTTGCGCATTATCAGATAACCATGCATTCCCAAATATCTGTGCGTGACCATACACACAGGCATGATCAAAAATTTGTGCATTATCGTAGACTCGGGCGTTACCATAGACCCGCGCATTATCATGTACCCAGCAATTGCCGTCTTGAGAGAGATTGGTTTCTGTTTCAATCCATCCCCCTACCTCACCGGCTTTCACGCCATCAAACGGTTTTCGTGCTGCTATTCGGTACAGCGTGATACCGTCGGTTTGCTGTTTTTCATCGGTTAACATAAATTTTTCCATGTCTTTTTTCCTCCAAAATAAAAAATATTGGCTTCTCACCTCTGTGGATTAACTGAATAACGCCTCTGCTAAGCAGAAGCGGTGATAGCCTTGTTTGTCCGGCGTGTTCCTCTAACTGAAAGTAACCAGGCTCTTGGCATTAGCCGTTTGTACATACTGCCCTGTGGCTTTTTACGTAAAGGGAAGGCCGTCGCTAGAGCCAATCGCCCGATCTACATCTGAGCGAGGTTGAGCACGCACTATTTTTGCGTGATGGCCCCTCTCCGATCAAGACTGTTTTCAATCGCCTCGCGCGAAATAGCCTGCGCTTTACGGCGTTGATGTCTGCGGTATTTGGCATTACCGCCATACATTGCCTTGCGTTTCGATGGTTTGTAAATAATCGTTGCCAGAACTTACCTCTGATTGATTTCTGGATAAGCTGGTTACATGACCTATTCAGAAATCAACGGGTAAACGTAAGGGTGCACTTTGTCAGTGCTATAAATCCCAAATTGTTAAAAAGCGTCCGCCTGGGCGGGGTAAAGCCGGTCTTGCAATTCGCGAATCATTCCGATCTTCATGTGCCTCGGACGGCTACTTCATGGGCTTTCCTTGCCTGCTTCACGTCGGCGTTTGCCGTGTTGATAGACTTAAATATACAGGTAAAAATGTATTTATCAAACAATTAATATTGTATTTTCATTTCGTTTATACATATCTGTTTGTATTTAAAATGAATTTATTTTGAAAAAACTTAGGATTTGACTCATCAGACCTATCGATTAGGTATGAAAAGAGTTGGGTGAATTGTGATCACGGGGAGGACCTAGCTAGCGCTTACGTCGATATATCCTATGTTCAACCATTGTTCCAATAATAGTCACTGGAACTATATCAGATTTGATTGTTGGATAATCGGGATTTAGAGGAATTAATTCAAATACAGCCTTACTATCCATGGCGGTAGTTTGAGGACGATATTTTTTAAATGTAGCTTCATTATCACAGTTTTTAGCAACAACAAACTCTCCAGGACATGGTTCTATTTCAGGATCAACGATGATAATATCCCCTGGTTCAAATTCTGGTTGCATTGAGTCCCCTTCGATTTTCAACGCAAAAGTATTCTCTGAACAATCTCTATCGGTCAGTATGTACTCAAATTCATCTGTCTCATTTAATATATGTGCGTTATACGCCAAAGCACCAGCTCGTATATAACTTATTAAGGGAATCTTCCTTGTTCCCACCTCTGCCAAGGTTTTAACCCCCCCCCCATGTACTAGCCAAGAAGGGTCACATTGTAAAACCTTAGCTAGTCCAAGAATATTTCTTGGTTTTTTTGTCTTTCCATTTTCGATGGCTTCTATAGACTGCTGAGATGTTTCAGCAATTTTTGCAACTTGAGTTTGAGTCAAGTTCAACTCTAGCCTTCTAGTTTTCACTCTATTTGCAAGGCTCATTATTATTCCTCGGTTAACTACTTTATATCTTCACAAGAAATTCTGTAATTGACAAACATGTATATTTGTATATTAATACAATTAATTTTGTGGAGGATAACAACGGAAACTATCTCGGAGAGAATCAAAAAAAGATGCTCTGACCTTTGTATGACCCATATATACCCGTGATCAATGAAGATGCTTGATTTTGAAGTCGATAAGGATCATGCTCATAGCCATGAAAATAGAGCTGACTGCTGACCAGAAAATTACCCTCGAAGCCCAACATCGTCAAAGCCATGACCGCCGTGTCTGTGACAGGATCCGGTGTGTTTTGTTGTCCGCAGACGGCTGGACTCCCCCTATGATTGCTCACTCACAGCTCATTAATGAAACCACGGTGCGGCGCCACCTTACAGACTATCATAAACTCAACAAGCTCAAGCCTGAAAATGGCGGCTCCGATGGCTATCTCAATGCGGAACAGACCACGTCGCTGGTTGAACATCTCACCCAGCCGCTCTACCACCACAATCACCAAATTGTGGCGTATATCGCTGGACGCTGGAACATCACCTTTACCGTATCAGGTCTGTATAAAGGGTTGAAGCAGCATGGCTTTAGCTATAAAAAGCCGAAAGGTGTTCCGCATAAATTTGCCGTTGAGAAACAGCAGCAATTTATAAAGACCTACAGCGAATTGAAAGACGCCGCGGGTAATGACCCCATACTGTTTATTGATGCCGTTCATCCGACACAAGCCACCAAAATAAGCTACGGCTGGATACGAAAAGGCCAGGATAAAACGACAGAGACCACCGGGAGCAGAACGCGGTTGAATATCATGGGAGCCTTGAACATCCAGAATGTGGCTAACCCCATAATCCGTGATGATGAGACGATTAACAGCGAAAATGTGGTTCACTTCCTGTCTGCCATTCGCGCGCATTATCCCATCACGACAACGGCACATGTGATCCTCGAGGGTGCAGGCTATCACCGTTCACAGCTTGTGCAAGACGCCGCGCTTACGTTGAATATCCAGCTTCATTACCTTCCGCCGTATAGCCCGAATCTAAACCCGATAGAGCGATTGTGGAAGGTGATGAATGAGCAAACACGAAACAATAGATATTACCCATCTAAACAGAGTTTTAAGAACGATATCTTAAACTTCTTTGAGGTGAAGCTACCACAAATGGCAAGTTCTCTGGTATCTCGCTTAAACGATAATTGCCAGGCGCTAAATCCTGCATCTTGATTTTACTTGGGTATAGAACTAGCGATAAAGGTTGGAATTAAGCAGCAATCAATTCAGCAAATAGAGTCAGGGGCTACAAAACGCCCAAAATTTCTATTTGAAATAGCTAAAGCTCTTAACTGTGATCCTCACAGGCTTATTTATGGAAGAACAAAATTCGAAGTAGCTTGAGGAGTATCAATCTCGCTTTAAAATTTTAGTCCATAGAGAAATTATTACCGACGGAAAAAATAAAGCGACCTAGCACAATCATTACCATTAACTATCTCATAACTAAACAGTAAACATAACTAATCTGAATTCGGGATAAGCCGACTATTCTATAATGTGACGATATTTGAGCAGTTCAGAGCGAATTTTGGTTTGGATGGTGTAAGGTAGTAAGCAACGCAGTGTGCTCGACAGATACCGTCTTGATTACGTCTTTGCAAGCGCTATTTTTGTATCAAAAGGGAGACCTGATTTCAGCACGCCATAGGCCAGTTGGAGTAATTTACGCATTGCAGCACAGACACCGACTTTTCCCCCTTTATTTCGTTTTACCCATCGTTCCCATTGAGATTTTATTATTGGGTTGTAAGTGATGGAGCTAAGGGCTGGCATATACCCAAGTGAAATCAAGATGCAGGATTTAGCGCCTGGAAATTATCGTTTAAGCGAGATACCAGAGAACTTGCCATTTGTGGTAGCTTCACTTCAAAGAAGTTTAAGATATCGTTCTTAAAACTCTGTTTAGATGGGTAATATCTATTGTTTCGTGTTTGCTCATTCATCACCTTCCACAATCGCTCTATCGGGTTTAGATTCGGGCTATACGGCGGAAGGTAATGAAGCTGGATATTCAACGTAAGCGCGGCGTCTTGCACAAGCTGTGAACGGTGATAGCCTGCACCCTCGAGGATCACATGTGCCGTTGTCGTGATGGGATAATGCGCGCGAATGGCAGACAGGAAGTGAACCACATTTTCGCTGTTAATCGTCTCATCATCACGGATTATGGGGTTAGCCACATTCTGGATGTTCAAGGCTCCCATGATATTCAACCGCGTTCTGCTCCCGGTGGTCTCTATCGTTTTATCCTGGCCTTTTCGTATCCAGCCGTAGCTTATTTTGGTGGCTTGTGTCGGATGAACGGCATCAATAAACAGTATGGGGTCATTACCCGCGGCGTCTTTCAATTCGCTGTAGGTCTTTATAAATTGCTGCTGTTTCTCAACGTCAAATTTATGCGGAACACCTTTCGGCTTTTTATAGCTAAAGCCATGCTGCTTCAACCCTTTATACAGACCTGATACGGTAAAGGTGATGTTCCAGCGTCCAGCGATATAGGCCACAATTTGGTGATTGTGGTGGTAGAGCGGCTGGGTGAGATGTTCAACCAGCGACGTGGTCTGTTCCGCATTGAGATAGCCATCGGAGCCGCCATTTTCAGGCTTGAGCTTGTTAAGTTTATGATAGTCTGTAAGGTGGCGCCGCACCGTGGTTTCATTAATGAGCTGTGAGTGAGCAATCATAGGGGGAGTCCAGCCGTCTGCGGACAACAAAACACACCGGATCCTGTCACAGACACGGCGGTCATGGCTTTGACGATGTTGGGCTTCGAGGGTAATTTTCTGGTCAGCAGTCAGCTCTATTTTCATGGCTATGAGCATGATCCTTATCGACTTCAAAATCAAGCATCTTCATTGATCACGGGTATAAATGGTTGAAGCAGCATGGCTTTAGCTATAAAAAGCCGAAAGGTGTTCCGCATAAATTTGACGTTGAGAAACAGCAGCAATTTATAAAGACCTACAGCGAATTGAAAGACGCCGCGGGTAATGACCCCATACTGTTTATTGATGCCGTTCATCCGACACAAGCCACCAAAATAAGCTACGGCTGGATACGAAAAGGCCAGGATAAAACGATAGAGACCACCGGGAGCAGAACGCGGTTGAATATCATGGGAGCCTTGAACATCCAGAATGTGGCTAACCCCATAATCCGTGATGATGAGACGATTAACAGCGAAAATGTGGTTCACTTCCTGTCTGCCATTCGCGCGCATTATCCCATCACGACAACGGCACATGTGATCCTCGAGGGTGCAGGCTATCACCGTTCACAGCTTGTGCAAGACGCCGCGCTTACGTTGAATATCCAGCTTCATTACCTTCCGCCGTATAGCCCGAATCTAAACCCGATAGAGCGATTGTGGAAGGTGATGAATGAGCAAACACGAAACAATAGATATTACCCATCTAAACAGAGTTTTAAGAACGATATCTTAAACTTCTTTGAAGTGAAGCTACCACAAATGGCAAGTTCTCTGGTATCTCGCTTAAACGATAATTTCCAGGCGCTAAATCCTGCATCTTGATTTCACTTGGATTTAACAGCCGGTGGCTAAAGGCCAAGCAAGAGGCAAAAATGAAATACCCTGAACTGGCATTTGACTTCACTTTTCACGATTTAAAAGCGAAGGGAATTTCCGATCTCGAAGGCTCATCGTATGAAAAACAGACTATTTCAGGTCATAAGAATGTGGCACAAACCGCTCGCTACGACAGGAAAATTAACGTAGTTCCGGTGGTAGGAGGTCAATAATATTCTGAAGCGATATTCTGAAAACCGTGCAGCTGATTAAAAAATGTACTTCTCATCATCAATTCGTTTAAGGACAACTATTTGATTTAAAACTTAAAACTCTCTGGTGCCGGGGCGGGACTTGAACCCGCACGGCCTTAAGGCCGAGGGATTTTAAAAAATAAAACGTGAACAATAAAAACAAACACTTAATTAATATCAAATAGTTAGTTTTGAGGATAGGTCAGTGTATTTACTTATCAGTCAGATCTGTCGCCATCAAATATCAGTCATTTTCAAGCTGATTATAAGGGTTTAACGTCAACACCGCGTCAAGGTGATCGGGAGCAAAATGAGAATAACGCATCGTCATCACAACGGTGCTATGTCCTAGAATTTGTGATTGACATATGTTTGGCATATGTTAAGGTATTTATGTGATTCAAAGAAGGAGCATGAAAATGAGAACAGTATCTATTTTTAACAATGGTAAAAATAGGGCTATTAGATTACCAAAAGATATGGATTTTGACAATATCACTGAATTGGAAATCATCAAAGATGGCGACAGCTTAATATTGCGTCCCATACGCCCGACATGGATTTCTCTTATAGAACAAGAAAAAGTAGTAGATGATGATTTTCTGTCAGAAAGAGAAAATATTATCGATGAGGGGCGTTTTTGTTATGATTAAAAGAGTTTATATGCTTGATACCAATATTTGTTCATTCATTATGCGAAAACGTCCCACTGAAGTGATAATCAAGTTACAACGGTGTGTCGAACGGAAAGATAAAATAGTAGTATCTGCAATAACCTATGCTGAAATGCGGTTCGGTGCTATTGGTAAGAAGGCGTCCCCCAAACATATTTATCTGGTTGATGAGTTTGTTAAGCGTTTTGATTCGATTCTTCCTTGGGATGTTGCGGCAATTGATGCAACCACTTCAGTTAAACTTGAACTGGCAAAATTAGGGACTCCAATAGGTGGCAATGATGCAGCCATTGCAGGTCATGCTCTTTCTGTTGGTGCCATATTGGTGACAAATAATGTAAAAGAATTTGAACGAGTTAAAGAATTAACAATAGAAGATTGGGTGTCTACCAGTTAACCCACAATATGTGCTAAAGCTAAAGCCAAGATCTGGTAGTCCATTCAATATTATGGTCGGTAAAGCCAAGTAATTAACAACTTTCATAACGGACTGCCACGCCTTTGCGTGAGCTTTATTACGTAAATCATAATGATGTATCTGTGCTAAATTTGTGATATTGATCACAAATTTTATCAAGGCTTCATTCGTGTTACTCTCGGTTTTTTTTAATAAGACATGAGCAATATAAGATAGTTAAGTAATACCAAATTATTACCCGTGAGAATATGCTGGTGTATTTGCGGATAAATCGAAATTTGTCGCCATCAAATATCAGTCGTTTTCAATTTGATCATAAGGGTTTAAAGTCAACGCGGCGTCAAGGTGATCGGGAGCAAAATGAGAATAGACCTCTTCGGAAACTATAGCAGGCGCCATGTAACGTGATCACTTTTGTTAATAAATATTAATTAATATCAATATGTTATTTCTAATTTTCATAATCAACTGATACGGCGCCTGCTATAGCATTCATGTAGGAATGTTGTTAAAAATCTCCTGAACAAGGAGCCCCTATGAAATATGAGGGACTCAAGGTACTGGAAGAGGAAAAATTTCGGCGCTTAACCGGAATTAAACGCAGTACATTTGAAAAGATGATAAAGATATTGAATGAAGCAGATAAGTGTAAGCAAGGAAAAGGAGGTCGGAAACCTAAGCTGTGTTTAGAAGAGCGCTTATTAATGGCCCTTGAGTATCTACGGGAATATCGCACTTATTTTCATGTTAGCCGAAGCGATGGGGTGAGTGAGAGCACCTGCTATGAAACGATTAAATGGATAGAAAATACGCTAATAAAGCATCCTGATTTTGCACTCCCTGGACGCAAAGCTTTATTAAAAAGTGATAGGGAGTATGAGCTCGTTCTTATTGATGCCACAGAAACGCCGATTGAACGTCCCCAAAAAAACAAAAGCAGTTTTACTCAGGAAAAAAGAAACGACCCACCTTAAAAACCCAAGTGATCGTCGATAAAAAAAGCAAAGCAGTCATCTGTACAAGCTTTACTCATGGGAGGCGTCATGATTTTAGGTTGTTCAAAGAGTCTGGCGTGCGAATACATCCTGAAATCAAAACAGTGACAGATACAGGTTACCAAGGGCTTGGCAAGATCCATTCAAACTCGGCGTTGCCTAAGAAAAAGACAAAGAAAAATCCCTTAACAAAAGAAGATAAACGCAACAATCGTGAGTTATCAAGCCAGCGTGTATTAAACGAAAATGTCATTGGTATGATTAAACGATTTAAAATCGTATCAGATCGTTATCGAAACAGGCGAAAACGGTTTGGATTACGATTTAATCTGATTGCAGCAATTTATAACATGGAAATTAGATAAATCAGAGTTTCCGAAGAGGTCTATTATCCTTTCAAAGCTAATAATCAAGATATACCCGTGATCAATGAAGATGCTTGATTTTGAAGTCGATAAGGATCATGCTCATAGCCATGAAAATAGAGCTGACTGCTGACCAGAAAATTACCCTCGAAGCCCAACATCGTCAAAGCCATGACCGCCGTGTCTGTGACAGGATCCGGTGTGTTTTGTTGTCCGCAGACGGCTGGACTCCCCCTATGATTGCTCACTCACAGCTCATTAATGAAACCACGGTGCGGCGCCACCTTACAGACTATCATAAACTCAACAAGCTCAAGCCTGAAAATGGCGGCTCCGATGGCTATCTCAATGCGGAACAGACCACGTCGCTGGTTGAACATCTCACCCAGCCGCTCTACCACCACAATCACCAAATTGTGGCCTATATCGCTGGACGCTGGAACATCACCTTTACCGTATCAGGTCTGTATAAAGGGTTGAAGCAGCATGGCTTTAGCTATAAAAAGCCGAAAGGTGTTCCGCATAAATTTGCCGTTGAGAAACAGCAGCAATTTATAAAGACCTACAGCGAATTGAAAGACGCCGCGGGTAATGACCCCATACTGTTTATTGATGCCGTTCATCCGACACAAGCCACCAAAATAAGCTACGGCTGGATACGAAAAGGCCAGGATAAAACGATAGAGACCACCGGGAGCAGAACGCGGTTGAATATCATGGGAGCCTTGAACATCCAGAATGTGGCTAACCCCATAATCCGTGATGATGAGACGATTAACAGCGAAAATGTGGTTCACTTCCTGTCTGCCATTCGCGCGCATTATCCCATCACGACAACGGCACATGTGATCCTCGAGGGTGCAGGCTATCACCGTTCACAGCTTGTGCAAGACGCCGCGCTTACGTTGAATATCCAGCTTCATTACCTTCCGCCGTATAGCCCGAATCTAAACCCGATAGAGCGATTGTGGAAGGTGATGAATGAGCAAACACGAAACAATAGATATTACCCATCTAAACAGAGTTGAGCCTGTCCTGAAAATTGTGTAATTGCCTATATTTAAACAATTTGTGAATAGGATATAGACAATGGTAAGAAAGAATAAATTACCGGATACCCCGCAACAATCTCAGCTACGTCAGGTAGCTCAGGCGCTGGTAAAAGACATTAAAACTGAATCTGATCTAAACAAGATACTCAATGAATTCGTTAAGATGACAGTAGAAGCGGCATTAGGTGCTGAAATGGAACATCACCTAGGTTATGCCAAAAATGCGGCTGAAGGACGTGGCAGCGGTAATAGTCGTAATGGCTATTCTGCAAAAAATATTACCTCTCAGTACGGTGAATTAGCGATAGAAACGCCCCGTGACCGTAACGGCGAGTTTTCCCCGATAATGGTTGAAAAAGGGCAAACTCGGCTGACCCATTTTGACGATCACATTTTAGCGTTTTACGCTCAAGGCATGACCACACGGGAAATTACCGAAACCTTTAAAAAAATCTATGATGCTGAGGTATCGCCAACCTTGATATCTAAAGTCACTGATGCGGTAATTGACCGAGTAACCACCTGGCGTAGTCGCCCACTGGACAATCTGTATCCGATTGTTTATCTGGATTGTATTGTCGTTAAAGTTCACCAGGATAAGCGGGTTATCAATAAATCTGTCTATATCGCGCTAGGCATCAATATGGAAGGACATAAGGAATGCCTTGGCTTGTGGATAGCGGAGACGGAAGGAGCAAAGACCTGGTTATCGATTCTGACCGAGTTAAAGAATCGGGGCTTAAATGATATATTAATTGCTTGTATGGATGGTTTAACCGGGTTTCCTGAGGCTGTCAACACGGTCTATCCTGAGACAAAAATCCAGCTTTGCATTGTCCATTTAGTCCGTAATTCGGTCAAATACGTCAGTTGGAAAGATCGACAAGCACTCTGTGCCGACCTAAAACTCATTTACCGTTCCGCTACAGAAGAAAATGCTTTGCAAGAGCTTGATAGTTTTGAAGGACGCTGGGGTGAAAAATACCCAACACTGGTACAAATTTGGCGCAGAAATTGGGATAACCTATCCACATTTTTTACTTATCCCGACGAAATTCGCAAGGTGATTTATACAACAAATGCGATAGAATCACTCAATAGTGTGATACGTAAAGCCATAAAAAAACGCAAAATATTTGCACATGATGGGTCTGCATTAAAAGTGATTTATCTGGCAATAGAATCTGCATCAGAAAAGTGGACAATGCCGATACCAAACTGGCGTCAGGCTCTCAATCACTTTATGATCGAATACCCTGAACGGTTATCAGTGTATTTATGAGGAATCGGCAGTTACACAGAATCTTGTACAGGCTCTTTCGTTTAATACACGCTGGCTTGATAACTCACGATTGTTGCGTTTATCTTCTTTTGTTAAGGGATTTTTCTTTGTCTTTTTCTTAGGCAACGCCGAGTTTGAATGGATCTTGCCAAGCCCTTGGTAACCTGTATCTGTCACTGTTTTGATTTCAGGATGTATTCGCACGCCAGACTCTTTGAACAACCTAAAATCATGACGCCTCCCATGAGTAAAGCTTGTACAGATGACTGCGTTGCTTTTTTATCGACGATCACTTGGGTTTTTAAGGTGGGTCGTTTCTTTTTTCCTGAGTAAAACTGCTTTTGTTTTTTTTGGGACGTTCAATCGGCGTTTCTGTGGCATCAATAAGAACGAGCTCATACTCCCTATCACTTTTTAATAAAGCTTTGCGTCCAAGGAGTGCAAAATCAGGATGCTTTATTAGCGTATTTTCTATCCATTTAATCGTTTCATAGCAGGTGCTCTCACTCACCCCATCGCTTCGGCTAACATGAAAATAAGTGCGATATTCCCGTAGATACTCAAGGGCCATTAATAAGCGATCTTCTAAACCCAGCTTGGGTTTCCGACCTCCTTTCCCTTGCTTACATTTATCTGCTTCATTCAATATCTTTATCACCTTTTCAAATGTACTGCGTTTAACTCCGGTTAAGCGCCGAAATTTTTCCTCTTCCAATACCTTTATTTGTTCATATTTCATGGGGGCTCCTTGTTCAGGAGATTTTTAACAACATTCCTACATGAATGCTATAGCAGGCGCCGTATCAGTTGATTATGAAAATTAGAAATAACATATTGATATTAATTAATATTTATTAACAAAAGTGATCACGTTACATGGCGCCTGCTACAGTTTCCGAAGAGGTCTAATATCTTTATCATCTTTTCAAATGTACTGTGTTTAATTCCGGTTAAGCGCCGAAATTTTTCCTCTTCCAGTACCTTGAGTCCCTCATATTTCATAGGAGCTCCTTGTTCAGGAGATTTTTAACAAAATTCCTACATGAATGCTAGTTTCCGAAGAAGTCTAATGAAAGGCGAGATCAAACGCCGCCAGAAAGAGAAAACTAAACCAGATGAATCAAAAGGTTGATTCCCGATAGCTAAACGCTCTTCAGCCAAAATGACACATGATGAATTAATTGCAAAAATGCTCACTGATCCGGCAGTCTGTGCAGAACACGAGCGCCTTGAATGTGGAGAGTTCGTTTTACTTGATGAGATCCTTGCTGCTCGGCATAACACGGAATTGACGCAAGCACAGCTGGAAATCAACTTTGTGTAGTTCATCGTGCTTTCAACAGCATATCTCCTCATCACGCCACCTCCTCACGTGATTCTATAATGCGTTGATTAATCCATTCATCCACTTCACTTTCGATAAAAGCGATAGCGCGCGTGCCAATCTTTACCGGCACAGGAAAACGATGTTGACTGATAAGACGGTAAATCCATGCCTTACTGTAACCAGTACGGCGCTGGACTTCGGGTAAACGGATAAATAATTGCGGCATGTAGCCTCCTGTTTATGTTGAGATCACAGGAGACATAGTTAATGATCGAAGAAAAGGAAAATAGATGGAAAGGGTTGCTATGGGGGATAACCGTTTTCCCTTAAAAGGTGGCTAGGTTTTCCAGGTTGTAATAACGCATTGATGCGTAGATTATCATCATTTTTGCAAAGCTTGCCAAAAAAGGCAGGAACTCTTAATTTATATCTAATATATGGAGTTATATTCAGTTACTGCCTTTTTTTAGGCCGCCCTTTATTTCTCAGCGTAAAGGGTCTCAGTATTAAATCAACGGCTTGAGCAATGTTATTAGATGCTCCCTTTCTTTCCAGATACGTTACTATTTCTGATTTTGATGGCGCAGTATTGGGATCATTTTCATCATAGGTTAACCAAAATTGGTTGATAGCATCGTCGACAAACTCCAAACCTTCTGACCGGTGTGTGGTTTCAAGCAAAGCACGTGAGGGAGGAGCATTAAAATGATTGCGGTTGATAGTCTTTGCTTTTACAGATTGATGAGGAATGATGGGCTTCGGTTTGCTAACAAAATGTACCTTTTCCTGCGCTGTCCAACAGAAGAGAGAATCCCTTGTAATGATGGTTTTTATTTTACTGACTTCTTTGCTTCTGTCCGTCGGCTTCATTTCTTCGTATACCACAACACACTCACCTCCCCATACTCCGTTCTCCCAAATCGTTTCTTCGCTGACACATTTAACGACAGATAAAACCCCTCGCCTTATCGCGCTCACCATACCGGATGCGAACCCCCAGGCATCTTTCCAGCGGGGATGAGGTAATTTCCGTGCTTCCTCAATGCCACCCAAAAAATCGAGCGGATCGATCCCGGCTAATAATAAAGCGGCTTGCTCTATCGAAAACTCCTGTACCGTTTTCCAGTGTGTCAAATCGGGAATATCATCTAAAGTAGGCATACCTTGCCCCCCATCCTTGTGTCGTCCTTGAAAATTATGTTTGTTTTTCGGGGAGAAGCCTAAACATAACCTGTTTTTTAATGCCTATTTTAGTCTAGCATTGTCTACTGACCCAGCCCTAAGCTGATTGGCTAAATCGACTTTGCATCACATTTTTAGTCCGTGCAAATTCATAGGGGGTGATGGTGCAGTCTCTATTCGCATCCAAATAATCTGCCCACCATTGCACCATTAAACGTCTTTCTTCTAGGTGTTCAGATGTGTGGATGTACGCCGCACGAACCCCATTGCGCTCTG
Organism: Candidatus Fukatsuia endosymbiont of Tuberolachnus salignus; assembly: GCF_964030845.1. NCBI lineage: Bacteria > Pseudomonadati > Pseudomonadota > Gammaproteobacteria > Enterobacterales > Yersiniaceae > Candidatus Fukatsuia > Candidatus Fukatsuia endosymbiont of Tuberolachnus salignus. The sequence continues at coordinate 2,716,527 of NZ_OZ034983.1, read as the reverse complement.
TATGGCTCATTTGGCGCTCTATAGCATCTTCAGCCCACAGACCTGATTCCCCCATAGCACCCCGAGCCATCGTCCTGAATCCATGCCCACACACTTCCGTTTGTGTGTTATAGCCCATCACTCGCAGTGCATTATTCACCGTGTTCTCACTCATTACCCTACTTGGATCATGGTCGCCCGGGAAAAGTCGTTGATTATCTCCGCTCAGTTCTTTGAGTTGCTGTAAAACATCCATAGCTTGCCTACTCAACGGGACAAGGTGAGCCGTTTTCATTTTCATACCACGGTAAGAATACCGTACCCCTTTGATTGGCTCCCGCTCACCGGGGATTTCCCAGACAGAGCGATCAAAGTCAATCTCATACCAGCATGCAAAACGTAGCTCACTAGAACGAACAAAAGTGAATAAAGTCAATTCCACTGCCAAACGTGTCATTTTTCTGCCACGATAACCGCTTATGCGGGCTAATAATTCAGGAAATCGACCAGGTGGCAATGCGGGGTAATGCTTAACTTTAGTTGTCGATAACGCTCCCGCCATATCTGTAGCGGGATTGCTGTCGATAATGTCGTTTTGTACAGCATAACGCATAATAGCCGTCACTCGCTGCTGAAGTCGTTGTGCTACATCGTGTTTTCCTGACTCATCCACCACCCGAATAGGTGCTAATAGATGGCTAGTCTTTAACTGACGGATATCCGTTTTACCGAGATGAGGAAAAGAATATATTGTTCAAGACTACGCAGTACTAGTGCCCTGTTATATTCACCCCATCGTTTATTACTGGCGTGCCATCTTCGTGCTATTTTTTCAAAAGTGAATTCACCTGTTACTTCTGCTTGTGTTTCCCTCTTTACTGCTTTGGGATCGACACCGTTGGCAATGAGTTTTTTCGCTTCATCACGTTTAGCCCGCGCATCAGCAAGTGAAACCAGCGGATAGACACCAAAGGCTAATCTATCTTCTTTTTTATCGGTAGGACGGCGGTATTTCATGCGCCAATATTTTGAGCCGCGAGGAGTGACCTCTAGATACAATCCTCCACCGTCAGTGATTTTATAGGGTTTATCCTGGGGTTTTGCTGTCTCTATCTGTTGGGCATTGAGTTTCATTGGGGGCACATTATTTATCGAATCGGCTGATGCCCCCAATTATGCCCCCACTTGAGGGTAGAATGCAATAGACGACGGTTGACCTTGGTAGACTGGTTTTGCTCGATATATTAAGGAGTTACGGGGAAAAATAGACTTGAGTAGACCGCTGTAAACTTGTTAATGGTGCCGAAGGCCGGAATCGAACCGGCATGCCCAGAGGGCGGTTGATTTTGAGTCAACTGCGTCTACCGATTTCGCCACTTCGGCATCAAAGTCGTGTTCGGAAAACGAGGGCGATTATACCCGCCATTGCTGTGTATGCAACTGTTATTCCGTTTACTTTTATCTAACTGTCGAAAAAAAAATCATCAATGACGTCTTAACAAAAAATACAAGCTAATCAATAGGAAAAGGATACTTGGGGACAACGCACTTATGACCGGTGAGATCTTATATATCAGGCTGAGTGACCCAACAATTTGATTTAGTACATAAAAAATAAAACCAACAAAGATCCCTGTCACCACTCTGACTCCCATAGGTACAGTCCGTAAAGGGCCAAAAATAAACGAAAGTGCCAGCAACATCATGACTGCAACCGAAATGGGAGAAAATATTTTGCTCCACATGTTTAATTGATAGCGGTTTGATTCTTGTTGGCTTTGTTTCAAATATTTGATGTAGTTATATAATCCACTGATAGAAAGGGAATCTAAATCCATCGTCACAATACCTAATTTATCTGGTGTGAGATTTGTTTTCCATTGTCCGGTTAAAGTTTGCGATCCGCCAATTTGTTTCACGTCCCTTAAATCAGATTCATTAACCTGGAAAAGCTGCCAAAGGTTGTCTTGAAATGTTGCCCTAGCAGCATAACGCACAGACAACAAACGATTCTGCTGGTCGAAGTGGTAAATATTCACTCCACTTAATGTGTTATCATTCGATACCCGATTGATATAGACGAAATCTGTGCCATCCTTTGCCCACAAGCTTGATTGGGTAGTAAGTAAAGCGCCCCCGAACATTCTTTGTGTGCGATAGCTACGAGCAATTTGATCACCTTGTGGAGCAATCCATTCACCTATTGCCATCGTCAACAGTACTAATGGAAGGGCAGTCTTCATCACCGCTGCTGCTATTTGTATACGGGTAAAGCCTGAAGCCTGCATGACCACTAACTCACTGCGTGACGCCAAAGTACCTAGCCCTAATAAAGCACCAAGCAGTGCTGCCATAGGAAAAAATATTTCAATATCTTTCGGTACACTGAGTAAAGTGTAGATGCCCGCACTCATCACTGAGTACTCACCTTGGCCCACTTTACGTAACTGCTCGACAAATTTGATGATGCCAGACAAAGAAATGAGCATAAATAGCGTCATCAGAATGGTATACAAAATAGTTCGACCGATATAACGATCTAATACACCAAACATCAGGCAGCACCTCTTAAACTACTACGGAAATGAGCACGTAATTTACGCATTGCCAAGCTATCCCACATGTTGAGTATTATTGCTAATGCTAGATAGGCGCCATTAATCATCCATAACCAAAGTAATGGATCTAATCTGCCCTTGCCTGCATTAGAGCGCAGTGAACTCTGAAATAGAAAGAAAATTAAATATAACAATATAGCCGGCAACATGCTTAATACCCTGCCTTGACGCGGATTAACCACACTCAGTGGCACCACCAGCAGTGCCATAATCACCACGGCAATAATTAATGTTAGACGCCAGTGAAACTCGGCACGTGCATCTGGATGATCAGAATGCCATAAACTGCTTATCGACATTTGCTCAGATGCGCTGCTACTTGGTGTGATCGATTGGCGACCAATGGTCGCTTGATAGTCTTCGAAATCCGTGATTCGGAAATCGCGTAGTAGAGCAGTTCCCTCATAGCGAGTTCCTTTATCTAGAGTCACCACTTGAGAACCATCTGTGTGCTCCGACATGTGACCACTCTCAGCTACCACAATCGACGGCCGCTGATTGCCGTTTGGTCGTAATTGTGCCAAAAATACCTGATTGAATTTCTTACCGTTCACATTGCCGACAAAGAGCACCGCATTACCATCTTTTGATGATTGGAACTGTCCTTCAAGTAAAGCAGCTAAGGTTGGGTTGGCTTGTGCATTGCTGAGCACTTTTTCTTGATATTTCATAGACCAAGGGCCTAACCAAAGCGTATTGACTGCCGCTAGCACAGCAGTTATCAGTGCCAGGCTTAATGCTGCTAGAATGAGAGATTTTTTACCCAAACCACAGGCATGTATTGCAGTGATTTCACTCTCTGTGTACATTTTACCATATGTCATTAGCAGGCTAAGAAATAAGCTTAATGGTAGGATTAATTGTGCCATTTCTGGCAGCCCTAATCCTAAAAGGGAAAAAACTAGATTTGTTGGGATGTCACCGTTAACTGCCGCCCCCAATACCACCACCAATTTCTGGCTAAAGAAAATTAGTAGCAGGATAAATAGAATTGCAATTTGGCTTTTAACTGTTTCTTTTACCAAATATCTGATGATGATCACGCTGATTACACCTGTGAGAACTTGTCTTTTTGCAGGAAAGCCGATAATTTCTTCGTTAATCTGCTATTTGTCTTAATAATATGGCAGTTTTGACCGCCAACAAACGTAGCATTACAGCAGAGAGCATTATAGTACGTGGTATTACAGCATCTAGCACTTCGCTGTGCTACAAAAAACAGACTGCTAGTCGTTAAAGTAATTTGTCGTCACTTAAGGTAACTTGTAGCCAGGGTAAGGTAAAGAGTCGCCCCAAAAAAATAATTTATGCCATCGAGACTGATACAAGTTGTTAACACGATGGGAAGGAGCATCATGGAACGCTGTATTTTGGGCGTTAATTCCCCACCTTTGAAAGATTTAGGAGAGTACATGGACTTCAGTGTAAAGAAATGTAACCTGGAAGAGAAATACGATGCCTGTGTTGTTGTTGGCGTTTTCGAAGCTCATCATTTATCTTCAAGTGCTGAAAAACTCGATAAAGTGAGTGATAGCTACATCAGTGGTTTTTTGAGTCGTGGAGAACTTGAAGGCAAGGTAGGGCAAACGTTATTGCTGCATAATTTATTGCAACAAGATATTTCTAGAGCTTCTTTTGGGCGTATTTTGTTAATCGGCTGTGGTAAAAAATCTGAGTTTGATGAACGTCAATATAAGAAGGTGATGCAAAAAACGATTCGCACCCTTAACGAGATTGGTGCGACGGAAGCGCTCTGTTGCTTGACTGAGTTGCCAGTCGAAGGGCGCAATACTTATTGGAAAGTACGTCAAGCAGTAGAAGCAATTCAGGAAACACTTTATACCTTCGACCAACTTAAAAGTAAAAAAGTAGGGCCACGTCGCCCACTGAAAAAAATAATATTTAACCTCACCGAGAGCTCCGAATTAGATAGTAGTGATCGTGCCCTTACTCATGCTCTAGCAGTCGCTTCAGGTATCAAAAAGGCAAAAGATTTAGCTAATATGCCGCCAAACATCTGTAATGCAGCGTATCTGGCTAAACATGTTCGTGAACTGGAGAAGGTTTATAGTGCCATCACCACCGAGGTGGTTGACGAAAAGGAAATGAAAGAGCTGGGTATGAACGCTTATCTGGCGGTTGGGCAAGGTTCACAAAATGATTCACTCATGTCGATCATCAAATATAATGGCAATCCGGACCAAAATGTAAAACCCATCGTTCTGGTAGGTAAAGGGTTGACTTTCGATTCAGGTGGCATCTCTCTTAAGCCCGGCGAAAGCATGGACGAGATGAAATATGACATGTGTGGGGCTGCAACTGTGTATGGTGTTATGTGTGCACTGGCGCAATTGCAATTGCCACTCAATGTTGTTGGTGTTCTGGCAGGCTGCGAAAATATGCCTGATGGGAACGCCTATCGTCCAGGTGATATATTAACCACTATGTCGGGTCAGACAGTAGAAGTACTCAATACTGATGCCGAAGGCCGTATGGTACTTTGCGATGTTCTGACGTATGTAGAACGTTTCGATCCAGAATTAGTGATCGATATTGCTACTTTAACCGGAGCCTGTGTGATCGCTTTAGGTCATCACATCACGGGGTTGATGTCTAATAATACGCCATTAGCAGACGAATTAATCGGCGTCTCTGAACAGGCAGGCGATCGTGCATGGCGTTTACCACTGGGTGACGAGTATTGTGAGCAACTTGACTCCAACTTCGCTGATATGGCGAATATTGGCGGCCGCCCAGCGGGTGCCATCACCGCCGGTTGTTTTTTGTCACGTTTTGCTACTAAATATCACTGGGCGCATTTAGATATTGCGGGTACAGCTTGGTGTTCGGGTAAAAATAAAGGTGCCACTGGTCGTCCTGTAGCATTGTTAGCACAGTTCCTGCTAAATCGGGCAGAGTCAAACGGAGAGGGTTAACTTGTAGTTAAGAGATGATTCTATGTTATTGATACATTAATGTGAGGTGATTCTCTAGCAAGATTTTAATACCTTATGTCTGTTGCGCGCTATAATGCGCGCACGTCTCTTAGAGCCTGTTCCAAATCTTCTTGAGCGACGCTCAGTTAACGTTCATTTGTATTATCCGTGGACCACAGCAACCGAGCATTTTTTACCAATCCTTATTTGATATACCCAGTGTTGATTTGTTCCGAGTAGACTCCTTGTATACCCTTCGCCTTTCAAGTTACGGCGGCGTTGGCGGCTCGCACTCATCCCTGTCATGTACTACCTGTACACTCCTGGGATTTGATTGATTGCCGCCTTGCCGTAACTAGAAATTCATTGGGTATATACCCTTCAGTTCGAAATTAGACGAGGGGATAAATGCAATAATTGTCTTGAAAGAAGGGAGAGAGTTCTATCTCCAACCGGTGAAAAATTTTAATAAACTTGTTGCCTAACAAAAAAAGAACGTGTTTTAAGCATTTTTAGGAGTGCGTTTTACATTGCTTTGTGCGAAAAAATCGCTTAGAAGCCCTTCTATGACACCCATTGTTGCTTAATAAGTACCGAGCCACTATTAGGCAACAGGTCTAATAACAGGCTGATGATCAATATAAGTTATATAATTACATACATAATTAGCGATAATGACGAACTATAATATGCTTATGTAAGTATATTGGGGAAAACTAGAATGTTGATTGTAATCAAGCATTCACTTAGGGCGTTAATGCCACGTCGTGTCTTGGCCTGGAGTTTGATCCCGGTGTTTTCCGCATCGGCAATCACCTCCGGTTTGTCTGTGGATGTTACTTCCCCACCTATGGAAAAGGTGATGGAGATGACGGTATCGGGTGCACCCGTAGACGTGGTTCTGTCAGAGACGTTGCCTAAAAATATCACACCTTATTATTTCTCTGCACTGGAAGCACTTTATACGGCAAATAATTGGCAACCCATGTGGCAAGATCCGACGGCAATACAGCGTTTTCAGCAGCAATTAACGGAATTGGCTATTTCGGGCATCCAACCGCAATTTATTCAATGGGTCAAATGGTTAAGTGATCCCTCGGTAAATGGAATGGCACGTGACATAGTATTATCTGATGCAATGTTAGGTTACCTTCATTTCGTTGCCGGCGTAGCGGCGCACGGTAATTTGTGGTTGTACGATGACGCTCCCTATAAAATGGGGATGCCTCCCGTCTCATTATTAGATCGTTGGCAGCAGGCGATACATCAGGGTGATACAGCAGCTTACTTCAGTTCACTGGCACCGCAACACTCACAATATGAAAAAATGCATCAGGCGCTGAAAAAACTGCTGGCTGATCGACAATTGTGGCCGCAATTGCCTGATGGCTTGGCCTTACGACCCGGTCAGATAAGTGCAGCTATTCCTGCACTGCATAATATTCTCTCTCGTTCTGGTATGTTGCGGACGATAAGCACATCAGCGACAAAATCATCAGAAGCTATGCTGAATGGTAATGATTTCTTGACCGATGGGACAACAGCACCCTCAGAGCAGGCATCAATTCGCACGCGCTCTGCAAGTGACAATCGCTATAACCCAACTTTAGTAGCGGCAGTGAAGCGTTTCCAACAATCGAAGGGATTAACCCCTGACGGTGTTATCGGGGCACGTACTCGTGAATGGCTAAATGTCTCGCCACAGATGCGAGCTAATTTATTAGCACTCAATATTCAGCGTTTGCGTCTGCTCCCAAGTAATATCGAGAGCGGTATCATGGTAAATATTGCTGATTACTCACTGGATTATTATCAAAATGGCCGTGAAATATTGTCATCGCGGGTTATTGTAGGACGACCCAGTCGCAAAACACCTTTAATGAGCAGTGCATTAAGCAATGTGGTGGTTAATCCGCCTTGGAACGTCCCTACCTCGATGGTGAGACATGACATTGTGCCAAAAGCAAGATACGATGCCAGTTACTTTCAACGCCACGGTTATACCGTTTTAGCTAATTGGAATAACACTACCGAAGTGATAAATCCGGCAAAAATAAATTGGAATGTAGTTTCTGCCAATAATTTTCCTTATCGTCTACGCCAAGGCTGCCTCCTAAGGTCGGCGACGTGAAGTAGTCTGTTATCTCTTGATTTTTTTGAAGAAACGGTGTTATCTATTAGCCGGTCCCGTTACTCGTTCAGCTAAGGTGTTATGCCTAAAAATATCTGTCACTCACATCAAACAGCGCATACCAAAATGGTGAAGCAGACCTTGAAAGAGGTTGCTAAAGCCTTAGCCATGCCTTATCAGAAAACGCATCAGGCCTTTACTGGCGGAGATAATCTTTTCATTACAGAGACGTTTTGGGAAATATTCTGGGCTCGCTTTCCCGCAGAGTCTGCAATGAATGCGGTCTATTTTTGCCCGGAGTGTCGGTCGTTTGATCTAGAACACCCGTGATGCTTGAGCTGAAAGATGAACCGTAAACTGCGTCATCCTTTTCAGGTCGGTCATGCGTGGTGGAATTACTATTGTGCTCATGCGGATAAAATACGGCCGGTGGTGGTCGATAATCTGATTAAACTGTTTTCCTGCGGAACATCGGCGCTGGGGTTTGCCAGCTGGCGCTGTCAAAAGGCAGGCTGTACGCACACCAAACGGATTTGCTTTACCTGCCACAGCCGTTCATGCCCTTCCTGTGGTAAGAAAGCCACAGAGCGGTGGGTGGCCAAACAGCGCACGGTGCTTCCCATCACAAAATGGCAACACATTACGTTCACTTTTCCCCGTGAGTTCTGGCCGTTGTTTGAGCTAAATCGTGCGCTGTTAACGCATCTCAGTCGTCTCGCTGCCAAGGTTATTTTAGATTTTTGCCAGCCAAAAAACCTATTGCCTGGCCTATTCACGGCGTTGCATACGCATGGGCGAGCGCTGAATTGGCATCCTCATGTGCATCTTTCGGTGACCTGTGGCGGACTCGATGACAATGCCGAAAAATGGAAAAAAATCACGTTTAGCGGAAAAACGTTGATGAAACAGTGGCGTTATCAGATTATCACACTACTTCGTCAACAGTGGGATACCTTGCAATTACCACCGGAGTTATCACAAACCCTCACGAGGCCGGGTCAACGGGAGCAGTTTCTGGATTTCCATTACCAACGGCATTGGAATATCGACCTGGCAAAGCCGACAGACAATGCCCAGCAAACGCTCAATTATTTAGGCCGTTATTTAAAAAAGCCTCCGGTGTCGTTATCCCGGCTGGAACATTATAACGGCCAGGAAGTGACCTATCGCTACCTCAGTCATAAAACCCGAGAGCAAGAAAAACTTAACCTCAGTATGGACGAGTTTATTCAGCGTTTTATTAGCCACATTCCGGATAAACATTTTAGGATGGTCCGCTATTATGGTTTTTTAGCGCCCCGCCGTCGGACTACACTGCTGCCGATTATAGATGCTTTGTTGGGGCAGGAAAAAGAAAAAACCGTCAACATCACTTATGCGGCAATGTTAAAACGCCTAAGTCGTATTGACCCTCATGAGTGCATCCTGTGTGGCTCTCGTTTGGTGCTAAGCGGTATCACATCAGGCTTGCCGTGGCATCAGTTAATGCTTCACCATGAATCTCTGGCAAAAATGAAGGGGATTTAGCCTCTGCAGGGAAGGGGCGCCTCGCGTTCGAAAATGCTGGTTTTTTAAACGAAAATGACCCTATTATCACCCGGGACTCTCTACGTTAAGGAGAATAACCCTAAAGTTTGAAAATAATATCGTTTATTTTTTGATCCAATTCTGTTTTTGACAATAAAACCAAATTATTAAAATTCCTATCTATCAAGACTGATATTATCAAACCAAGTATCATCTATGATTAAATCGCCACTCACCCGCCTAATACCTTTAGCAGCAATACCCGCCGCTAGCGCTTGATAGTCTTCAAATAACATGGTGGGATCGCCCGAACCACGTAAATACAGATTTCCCCTCAGCTTTTCCTTATGCCGAGTGCCATCGGTAAGCGTAGAAGTAAGAAATTTGTATTCTGCACCAAGGATGTCAAAAGCTGCTGCTGAAGTAAATAATTTCATGCTAGAAGCAGTAATCAATCGGCTATTGGCATTATGTTGGTAAATGATTGCTCCACTATTAGCATCACGTACCATAATAGCCAATTGAGCACCTTTGAGTTTAGGATTGGTCAATAGCGTATCAATATTGTTTTTGATCTGAGACGTGCTTATATTTTGCGTCGAACTTATATTTTGAGTCCAACTGATATCTTGTTTCGAACAAGCCGTAACGAATAATGGAATGATCAGGATATAAATTATTTTTGACAAATTCATGATCGCTATTACCTCTATGTAAAGAAAAATTTTTTGTTTGGATACTGATTATTTTTATATCTACTTTTTATTCATGTTAATATATTGTAACAAACATAGGGATATTTATAAGTCAGAATATAAAAAAATAATTATTTTGATCTCCATATGTAACCCTTACCCAATATTTTAGAAATAGCGATATATTCGTGTTCACATTGAAAAAAATCATGGTTAAGAATGGTAGTATCAGGTCCCAATGATAGGTCTGACAGCCATCCACGGCGGTTGAAAGGAAGAACCAAAGGTAGTGTAGGTTCAATTTTTTTACATAAAGGAGGTAACCTGAGATCCGTATTTTTTACAAATGAAAATTTAATCATAGACAGGTTGGTATCTAAATCATGAATTTCAATTATTTCTGTCACTGTCGAGGGTAACCATTTCGGTAGCCAACCCGATCGCATTGCATTTTTTGCTTCAATATCTTTAATCGATGCGTAGGTACTTTCAACGGTTGTATCCATAAACCCCCGTAAAATTACGTGCACCAGGACAACCGATATTAAAAATAAACCTAACAGCCAATAAAGTGATTTCATTAGATTTGGCTGTAAACCCTTGCTCATGTTATTTCCTCATTTTAGAGCCTGTTCCAAATCTTTTTCGCTGTGCTTAGAAGAGGAAAAAATGGTCGAAAAAGCACATTTTTGACGAAGTATAATAGCGGTATAGCAGGCGCCATGTAACGTGATCACTTTTGTTAATAAATATTAATTAATATCAATATGTTATTGCTGATTTTCATAATCAACTTATACGGCCCCTTCTATACGATTTAATTTTGATTACATAATAAATACCATTCGATATAAATATACGATACGACTCATCTTTAATGGTGTCATCAGAATAAAATTGTTCTGCCATATCAGAGAACGCAACAAATTTCGCATAAGCTTTAGCCTATCCCAGGATAGGAGACGATTTGTGGCCTAACTAAGGTTCGGGTATACTGTTCTCCCGTCTTAGTTCTTCTATCATCTTTAAACCTAAACGCTCGGGTTCAGCATGACAACTAATTATATTTTTGTGACCGGGGGGGTTGTGTCCTCTCTGGGTAAAGGCATTGCCGCCGCCTCTCTAGCCGCTATACTCGAAGCCCGTGGCCTCAAAGTGACCGTAATGAAACTGGATCCTTATATTAATGTGGATCCAGGGACCATGAGCCCGACACAGCACGGGGAAGTCTTTGTTACTGAAGATGGGGCAGAAACGGATCTGGATTTGGGGCACTATGAACGTTTTATCCGTACCAAAATGACGCGCCGTAACAACTTTACCGCAGGTCGTATTTATTCCCAGGTTCTGCGTAGAGAGCGTCGAGGTGATTATCTAGGCGCGACAATTCAGGTTATCCCACATATCACTAATGCGATAAAAGAAAGTATCGTCGAAGGGGGTTCTGGGCATGATGTTGCCTTGGTTGAAGTGGGTGGCACTGTGGGGGATATTGAATCACTGCCGTTTTTAGAAGCTATCCGTCAAATGGCGGTGGACGTTGGTCGTGAACATACTTTGTATATGCATTTAACGTTAGTTCCCTATCTGGCGGCTGCAGGCGAAGTAAAAACCAAACCGACACAACACTCGGTCAAAGAGTTACTTTCCATCGGTATTCAGCCTGACGTATTGATTTGTCGTTCTGATCGTGAGGTTCCTGCTAATGAGCGGGCAAAAATCGCATTATTCTGTAATGTGCAGGAAAAAGCGGTAGTATCCCTGATGGATGTTGATTCTATTTATAAAATTCCCGGATTATTGCAATTGCAGCATCTTGATGATTATATCTGTCAGCGTTTTAATTTAAGCTATCCTGAAGCCGATTTGTCTGAATGGCAGCAGGTGTTGTACCAGGAATCGAATCCGCAAGGGGAAGTCACCATTGGCATGATCGGTAAATATGTAGAATTGCCGGATGCTTATAAGTCAGTGATTGAAGCATTAAAACACGGAGGGTTGAAAAATCGTTTAATGGTAAAGATTAAACTTATCGATGCACAGGAGATAGAAACACAGGGTAAGAATGTACTTCAAGGGCTGGACGCGATCCTTATTCCGGGTGGTTTTGGCTACCGTGGTGTAGAAGGCATGATCACTACGGCACGCTATGCGCGGGAAAATAATATCCCTTATTTGGGGATTTGCTTGGGTATGCAGGTGGCTCTAATCGAATTCGCTCGCAATGTTGCTGTTATGGAAGGCGCCAACTCAACAGAATTTGTGCCAGACTGTCAGAATCCAGTGGTTGCGTTGATTACTGATTGGCATGATGAAAAGGGGGGTATTGAAGTTCGTACAGAAGGGAGTGATTTTGGCGGAACCATGCGGGTGGGTGGGCAGCAATGTCATTTGATTGAGGGCAGCAAGGTACGGCAGATGTATGCTGCTACCATTATCACTGAGCGTCACCGTCACCGTTATGAGGTCAACAATATGTTATTGCAGAAAATTGAAGAGGCTGGACTCTCTGTCGCTGGGCGTTCTGCAGATAATAAATTGTTAGAAATCATCGAATTACCAAACCACCCATGGTTTGTGGCTTGTCAATTCCACCCGGAATTTACTTCGACACCACGTGATGGCCATCCATTATTTGCCGGTTTTATTAAAGCGGCCAGTGACTACCAGAAATCGGTAAAAAAATAGTTTAGCTTATGTGTACTAGAGGAAAATCTAATGTCCAAAATTGTTAAAGTCATCGGTCGTGAGATCATCGATTCCCGTGGTAATCCAACCGTAGAAGCTGAAGTACATTTAGACGGTGGTTTCATGGGGTTGGCTGCTGCGCCTTCAGGAGCGTCTACCGGTTCTCGTGAAGCACTTGAATTGCGTGACGGTGACCAAAAATGTTTCCTTGGTAAAGGTGTGACCAAAGCTGTTGCTGCGGTGAATGGTGCTATTGCCGATGCCATCCGTGGCAAAGACGCGAAAGATCAGGCGAATATCGATAAGATTATGATCGATTTGGACGGTACTGAGAATAAATCTAAATTCGGTGCAAATGCTATTTTAGCGGTATCCCTCGCGGTGGCGAAAGCGGCGGCGGCGTCTAAAGGTATGCCTCTGTACGAGCATATCGCCGGATTGAGTGGTACCCCATTAGATAGACTGTCGCTGCCATTACCGATGATGAATATTATCAATGGCGGTGAACATGCTGATAATAATCTCGATATCCAGGAATTTATGATTCAACCGGTTGGTGCTCAATCATTTAAAGAGGCACTACGTATCGGTTCTGAAGTGTTCCACACTTTGGCAAAGATTTTGAAAGAAAAAGGATTCAATACGGCTGTAGGTGATGAAGGCGGCTATGCACCCAATTTAGCGTCTAATGCTGCTGCATTGAAGGCCATCAAAGAAGCGGTAGAGCGAGCCGGTTATGTACTGGGTAAAGATGTGACTCTGGCGATGGATTGTGCGGCTTCAGAGTTTTACAACAAAGAAACCGGGAACTATGAGTTGAAAGGCGAAGGAACAACTTTCAGCTCAGAGGAATTTACCCATTATCTGGAAAAATTGACTCAAGAATATCCTATCGTTTCTATCGAGGATGGTCTCGATGAGTCCGATTGGGATGGTTTTGCCTATCAAACTAAAGTGCTGGGTAAGAAGATCCAATTGGTGGGAGATGATCTGTTCGTAACCAATACCAAGATCCTGCAAGAAGGGATTAAGAAAGGCATTGCTAATTCTATCTTAATTAAATTCAATCAAATTGGTTCTCTAACTGAAACACTGGCCGCCATCAAGATGGCGAAGAAGGCAGGTTACACCGTTATTATCTCTCACCGTTCGGGAGAAACGGAAGATGCCACCATTGCCGATTTAGCGGTAGGGACCGCTGCCGGTCACATCAAAACCGGTTCTATGAGCCGCTCTGATCGGGTTGCCAAGTACAATCAACTTATCCGTATTGAAGAAGCACTAGGTAAACCGGGTAAGCCAGCGAAGTGCAGCTGGTTAGAAGTTAAAAGCCAAGCATAATCATTTTTCGTCGTTGTGAATAACCCGCTGTGGCGGGTTATTCGTTACGATTTTGCAAAAAGTCTAGTCAATTCACACCACTTGCTACGATTTTACAAGAGGTCTGGTCGTTATAGTTCAGGATGGTCTCTCGTTATAACGTTCACTCGCTACGTCCCAATCCACTACATTCCAGAATGCTTTGATATAGTCGGGGCGACGGTTTTGGTATTGAAGATAATAAGCATGTTCCCATACGTCTAGGGCAATGATCGGATAACCCGATACGCCCGCGATAGCTTCACCCATCAGTGGATTATCTTGATTAGCCGTGGAAACTACCGCTAGCTTGTCACCTTTGCTCACCAACCAAGCCCAACCTGAACCGAAACGTGCCGCTGCTGCTGTTTCGAACTTAGTTTGGAATTCTTCAACCGTGCCAAAATCACGTTCGATGGCCGCTTTCAGATTGCCGGCCAGCGTAGTACCGATTTTCAGGCCTTGCCAAAACATGCTATGGTTAGCGTGTCCACCAGCATTGTTACGCATAAAAGTACGTTTCTCATCAGGGACTTTATTCAGATCTTTGATCAATTCTTCAACCGACTGTCCTGCCAAGTTTGGATAAGCCTCTAGCACGGTATTAGCATTATTAATATAAGTTTGATGGTGTTTGGTATGATGGATCTTCATTGTTTTCTCATCGAAATGAGGCTCTAGTTCATCATAAGCATAGGCGAGGGTAGGTAATGAGTAACTCATATTGTTATCGTCTCCATAAGTTTGATTGGTGGATAAAAAATCATCACAGTAGACAAAGACCTTGCATCCTGCGAAGGTAGCATCATTATAGTGAATTAAACGCTATCAGACGTCTAAGAATCTGTTCGAAATCTCTTGTGCTCGCCGTGTTTTGGTCAAGTCATTCGTCAAAAACGCGCTCAACATGCTCATTGACTCCCTTTTTGTTGTATACAAAGAATAAACTGCGCTTTTTCGCCCGTTTTTTCCTCGTCTGAACACAGCGAAAAAGATTTGGAACAGGCTCTTATGAAGCCATAAGGAATGCTGTCTTCACGTGGTCACTCGTCGATGAGTATAAACTATTAGACCTCTTTCGAAAGCTGAAACCTACTACGTGATCGAGCCTGTCCTGAAAATTGTGTAATTGCCTATATTTAAACAATTTGTGAATAGGATATAGACAATGGTAAGAAAGAATAAATTACCGGATACCCCGCAACAATCTCAGCTACGTCAGGTAGCTCAGGCGCTGGTAAAAGACATTAAAACTGAATCTGATCTAAACAAGATACTCAATGAATTCGTTAAGATGACAGTAGAAGCGGCATTAGGTGCTGAAATGGAACATCACCTAGGTTATGCCAAAAATGCGGCTGAAGGACGTGGCAGCGGTAATAGTCGTAATGGCTATTCTGCAAAAAATATTACCTCTCAGTACGGTGAATTAGCGATAGAAACGCCCCGTGACCGTAACGGCGAGTTTTCCCCGATAATGGTTGAAAAAGGGCAAACTCGGCTGACCCATTTTGACGATCACATTTTAGCGTTTTACGCTCAAGGCATGACCACACGGGAAATTACCGAAACCTTTAAAAAAATCTATGATGCTGAGGTATCGCCAACCTTGATATCTAAAGTCACTGATGCGGTAATTGACCGAGTAACCACCTGGCGTAGTCGCCCACTGGACAATCTGTATCCGATTGTTTATCTGGATTGTATTGTCGTTAAAGTTCACCAGGATAAGCGGGTTATCAATAAATCTGTCTATATCGCGCTAGGCATCAATATGGAAGGACATAAGGAATGCCTTGGCTTGTGGATAGCGGAGACGGAAGGAGCAAAGACCTGGTTATCGATTCTGACCGAGTTAAAGAATCGGGGCTTAAATGATATATTAATTGCTTGTATGGATGGTTTAACCGGGTTTCCTGAGGCTGTCAACACGGTCTATCCTGAGACAAAAATCCAGCTTTGCATTGTCCATTTAGTCCGTAATTCGGTCAAATACGTCAGTTGGAAAGATCGACAAGCACTCTGTGCCGACCTAAAACTCATTTACCGTTCCGCTACAGAAGAAAATGCTTTGCAAGAGCTTGATAGTTTTGAAGGACGCTGGGGTGAAAAATACCCAACACTGGTACAAATTTGGCGCAGAAATTGGGATAACCTATCCACATTTTTTACTTATCCCGACGAAATTCGCAAGGTGATTTATACAACAAATGCGATAGAATCACTCAATAGTGTGATACGTAAAGCCATAAAAAAACGCAAAATATTTGCACATGATGGGTCTGCATTAAAAGTGATTTATCTGGCAATAGAATCTGCATCAGAAAAGTGGACAATGCCGATACCAAACTGGCGTCAGGCTCTCAATCACTTTATGATCGAATACCCTGAACGGTTATCAGTGTATTTATGAGGAATCGGCAGTTACACAGAATCTTGTACAGGCTCCAAAATAGCAACCCGTTGGCTTGTAGGTCTTCCATGATTTCGTTGCTAATTGCACGTGGAATAGACTGAGTAGGGTTTAGTCCATCAATGTTATGTCTACCAATAACTTCGTGTATCTGCCTTACATTCGTCAATACCTGATCAATAAAGCGGCTGCTTGGTGTGGCTATAATTGCTTTGTTATTGCGATCGGCGTAATTATATTGGAAATAGGGATCGACGGTTAATTTTCCAAGCGGTGCAAAGAGTGGTTGCCTCCGATCGATGGCTTCAATCACCTTATCCCTTATACGTTGTACATCTATGTCATCGATTCCTTGCAGTTGATCAATATAGCCTCCCCGATTTTCACTGGCAAGAATGCTTGCACGCGCAGGCATTTCACCACAGCGTGTTAGCTCATCTAACACAACACGCATGATCACTTCCTGACTTTGTGTCTTTGACACATCGATGGCATCTATTTTGCCGATCTGAGTGATAAGCATATGATGTAAACTGGGCAGTAGCTCATTATTAAGGTAAAGCCCACCATATTCCTCCAATATTAGCAGGCGACTAATATCGGTAGCTGCGATTAAATTGCCTCTTGAAGCGAGTTCCTTAATGTAAAGTTGATAATCAGGTAGCTTATTCATTGGGTGAAAATCGATCAATCTAACATTGTCGGGATGATCTGTGCCCTGTCGCAGTTTTTCCAGGTCAAATTGAAAACTGTCAGCATTGGCTTTACGGATCCTGATCAACTCACCTGGTTTTGCTAGCCCGTTTGCCTCCAAAAATATTATCACTGCCTGGTCGAAAGAAAATTTTCGGTTATCGGGTTGACTGGCGTCGTACTGTGACATCGTTTTAACAATATTTTTATATGCTTTGTCTTGCCAATCAATCAGCTGTGTTTTAAAGGCTTCGTTGCTTCTATATCCCGCATTCAATGAATGTCTAATAGCTGCTTCCTGTAGACGCCCGCAAAGTTCGCCGGCCAGTAGCGTCCCGGAGTCCATCCATATATTTATCTTATAGTCGCTGGCGTTCTGCTGTATCCATAGCTTGATATAGTCTAGTTGGATCGCTTCAAACTTGACCAAAGACATGAAGTGTATTTCCTGTGGAATTGCTTCTGATAGTACAGCTATACGTTGCTTGATAGCTTTAAGCAATTTACTTTGATTGAAAGGATAGTAGTTACATCTCCCCATCCGGTAAAGTATGCTGGTTAGCGCTTCCATTTCGGATTTTGGTGAAAGCTGTTGGCTTCGGAGTAAATATTCTGTCATTGGTGTATTCGGCCTTTCGGAAAGTACTCTTTCTTCCTGTAAAGAGTACTTTTTGTTACTAGCGACATATTCTATTAGGACTGTAGCTAGCTCCTCTTCACCAGGTTTGGTTAATATGACGAGATTTTGTGTGAGAAAGGCGTCTATTTTTTTTGCGAGTTCTGAATTGGTCATGCTGTTTACCATTTTTGATTATTGTTGCTAAGACGAATATTTTTTGCTCACCATGGGCATGGATTATATTTTTTTGAATAGATTTTAAAAAATTGAAGTGGGTTAAAAAAAAGAGAAAAACCTGTAAATTGCGGTTTAATAGATCGGGATACTAAAAAAGCAAAAATTTTAAAAGAATAAGGAGGTTAGAGAATATCTAACTAAATGTTTAATGGGTTCGAAGCGGGAAACGGCGAACAGGATCCTTGAGCAAAGTTATTTGACCAGAATATAACGGAGAATGGCCCTATACTGATGACATTGCAATGGTTCTAATGGCGGTCTAAGAATGGAGGGAATTTACGTAAAGACAAACGCAGAATACTCCGGCAATCAATCAGGGTACCAAGGGAAGGAGGCAATAATAAAACCCCAACTTTCCGCGCACTCTACGCCCATTTTATGCAAAATGCAAAATCTGAGCACCCGATTACTCTACGCTTGTCTTCTCATTATTCACCCGCGATCTTCATTACGGGTAACAACACAGAACCACATTGGATGTTACTACGGGTTTCAATATCACTGCCGACACTGACAATATTGCGTAACATATCTTTCAGATTACCCGCAATGGTGATTTCACTGACCGGATACTGAATTTCACCCTTTTCAACCCAAAACCCGGCAGCACCACGCGAGTAATCACCGGTGACATTACTGACACCATCACCCATCAGTGCTGTTACCAGTAAACCTTTATCTAGCTGTTTCAGCATACCGGTAAAATCCTGCCCTTGACCCGCAATACACCAATTATGGATCCCGCCGGCGTGACCCGTGCTTTGTAGTTTCAGTTTACGTGCTGAATAGCTGCTCAGTAGATAGGTTTCCAGCACTCCGTTTTTAACTATCTCTCGTTTAACAGTACGCACGCCTTCACTATCAAAAGGAGTAGACGCCAAGCCACATAGTAAATGCGGATGTTCTGTTATCGTCAACCATTCGGGTAAAATTTGTTTACCCATATGATCAAGCAAAAAAGTCGATTTACGGTAAATACTGCCACCACTGATAGCAGCAACCAAATGCCCCAATAAACCCGTTGCCACTTCTGCGGCAAATAATACAGGTGCCTGCATAGTCAATAATTTACGGGGAGCCAAACGCGATAACGTACGGCGAGCGCATTCCTTACCTATCCATTCAGGAGTTTGTAAATCTTCCATTCGACGGCTGACGCTATAAGCGTAATCACGTTCCATTTTCCCTTCATGTACGGCAATCACGCTGCTGGAAAGTGAATGGCGGCTGGAGCAATAACTTTGTAACATGCCATGAGTGTTACCAAAGACCCTAACACTATAATGGCTATTAAAATTGCCTCCTTCAGTATTCGTGATACGCTTATCAGCCTCTAATGCAGCCCGTTCTGCTCTAGCCGCCAGTTCAATGCCATGAACAGCCTCCAAATCACCTGGATGAAAAAGATCCAGTTCCGGTGCATCAAATGCTAGCAGAGATTTATCTGCTATCCCCGAATATGGATCGACTGAAGTATAGCGGGCGATATCCAGAGCGGCGTTCACTGTACGAGCAATGGCATCAGGATTTAAATCTGTTGAAGATGCACTACCTTTACGCTGTTTATGATAAACAGTAATTCCTAACGCACCATCGCTATTGAATTCCACATTTTCCACTTCAGCGAAGCGAGTACTGACACTGATACCGGTCGTTTTGGTGATCGCAACTTCAGCAGCATCGCAAGAAGGGCTGGCCAATTCTAATGCCTGTGCAACAGCTTGTTCCAGAATTTTACGTTGTTCTACAACTTGAGTGACTACTTTCATCGATTTGCCATAGTTAATAGACTGTTTGCGAAAAATTTCTGTTCACAATCATAGTAAACAGCTGCCCAAGTTTAACAGGATCCACATACAATTTCTCACAAAGAGCAGAAGCTGATAGGATCGACCTCTTTTTAAGGAGTTCGACCATGAACCAGCAGCCCGAAAATTGGCTCGACAAAGTAACAGAAGATCAAAATGATGACGATGAAATTATCTGGGTAAGTAAAAGTGAAATAAAACGCGATGCAGAAATGTTGAAAGATCTTGGTAGTGAGTTAGTTGATCTGGGGAAAAATGCGCTGGAGCGTATTCCGTTGGATGAAGATCTGCTCGCCGCCATTCAACTGGCGCAAAAAATCAAAAAAGAAGGGCGCCGTCGCCAAATCCAGCTTATTGGTAAAATATTACGCCGCCGCGACATTGAACCCATTCAAACAGCATTAGACAAACTAAAAAATCGTCACGACCAACAAACTTTTCTGTTCCATAAATTAGAGGCACTGCGCGACCGCCTGATTACAGAAGGTGATGATGCCATCCTTGCCGTATTAGCACTTTATCCACATGCCGATCGTCAGCAATTACGTAGTTTGGTTCGTAACGCACAGAAAGAAAAAGCGACGGGTAAGCCAGCACAAGCCTTACGTCAAATTTTCCAGTATTTACGTGGACTCGCGGGTGAAACTCCGTAGCAAAACGCTCACTGATTGAATTTTCTACATGTGTTAGACTTCTTGCAAAACCGTTGTTCGTTATGTCAAGGCGCCCGGCGCGCAGCCACCGTAGTATATTGCGAACGCCGCGTAACGTAGAATTTAGACCACGTAGTAGGTTTTGCAAGAAGTCTATTGGTGAAGAATTTTTGTACTAATTGTCTGAATCTTTTATCATTGTGATAATATTACTGGTCGAAATGCCCTCTTCAAAATTCAATATTTTAACTTCACCGCCAGCCTTCCGTACTTCTTCGCTACCGGCAATTTCGTGTGCTTGGTAATCCCCACCTTTCACCAGTAGATCCGGCAAAATACCACTAATCAATCGCTGTGGCGTATCTTCTTCAAAAGACACCACCCAATCAACGGCTTCCAACGCCGCAAGTACTATCATACGTTGCCCCAAGGGATTCACCGGACGAGTAGGACCTTTGAGACGTTGTGTCGAGGCATCACTGTTGACTGCCACAATCAAGCGATCACCTAATTTACGTGCATTAGCCAAATAAGAAACGTGCCCAGCGTGAAGAATATCGAAACATCCGTTTGTCATTACAATTTTTTCACCGCCACGGTGTGCCTGTTTAATAGCATCTTTTAGCTGTTGCTCACTGACCACACCGAAGCCGGTTTTAGCTCGACCTCGGATAGCGTTTTCCAACTCAATGGGTGAGACTGTCGATGTTCCCAATTTGCCCACGACCACACCTGCCGCAGCATTTGCCAAAAAGCAGGACTCTTCTAGAGAGTCACCTGCTGCCAAGGCGGCGCCCAGAACACCAATCACTGTATCGCCAGCACCCGTTACATCAAACACATCTTGCGCCTGAGCAGGGAAATGTAACGGTTGTTTGCCCACCTGTAACAACGTCATTCCTTGCTCAGATCGCGTTACTAACAAAGCGGAAAATGCGAAATTTTTAATCAATTCCATGCCACGAATGACAATTTCATTTTCATCTTTACAATGACCGACGACAGCTTCAAATTCGGATAAATTCGGCGTCAGTAGGGTCGCACCGCGATAGCTTTCAAAATCACTCCCTTTCGGATCAATCAACACAGGAATATTTTTTTCTCGTGCCAGTTGGATCATACGCTGGACATCATTCAATGCTCCCTTGGCGTAGTCGGATAACACCAGTACCTGAGCATCAGACAACCCTTGCTGAATAATCGTAAACAATGATTGCGAATCAACATCGCTGAAACCCTCTTCAAAATCCAGACGAATCAGCTGTTGATGACGTGAAAGCACCCGCAGTTTAGTATTGGTAGGATGAGTCGGTAGCTCAACAAAATTACATTTCACATTAGCATCTTTTAATTTACTCCTTAGCACCTTTGCCGCCTTATCAGTGCCTGTCAAACCGATCACACGAGAAAAAGCACCAAGGGCGGCAATATTCACTGCCACGTTAGCAGCGCCACCCGGACGCTCTTCAATGCTATTTGTATCTACTTTTACAATAGGTACTGGTGCTTCTGGTGAAATGCGATTCGTCGATCCATACCAATAGCGATCTAACATCAGATCACCAACCACCAATACATTGCCACGACCAAAATGAGGTAGGGTAATTTTCACCTTTTGACTCCTAAAACCAACATCACTTAACTCCTCATAGTGCGAGTATTTTATTTATCATATAAATCAATAAATTAAAAACAAAAAGTCACAATCGATCGAAATTAGGTCAAAATACATAGATGCGGCTCGCATCCTAACACCTTACTTGGTAGCCCAAAAGGTAATAATTAGTATCGAATTTCGTCCCACTCACTTCCTCGGCTATCACGGTATTTATCCGTCATGGCAGAAGATTTGTGTCCCAGTAATTTTTGTGCAAAATCGTTACCTCTGGCTTCACTGTGCAGCCGCGCGGATAAACTTCTAATCTCGTGAAATGAAGGCGGTGTGCCCTGCCATTTCAAGCCTGATTTCTCTCTTGAATCGGCAAAACCTGTCGATAGCGATCTCTGACTGAAGCGGGTTTTATTCCTTCCCGCAAAGACATAATTTTCACCCCTTATTTGTTGCCGACAATCCGCAAGAACACCTTCAAGGTTCTTGTCAATCACCTCCAGATTCAAGGTTAAAGGTATCGCCAATTTCATCCCTGTCTTCTGTTGCTCTACCCACCATTTCCCATCATGAACATCTTGCCATTTCATCCGTTGGATATCCCCCACCCGCTGACCTGTCAGTAAGGCCAAATCCATGCTTAAACCTATCAACGGCTGCCGTTTGTTTGCCGCTTCTCTTATCACAAGAAACTCTTCCAGTGATAAACGTTCTCGCTGTATCTGTACGCGAGGCTTCTTCGTCGCTGTAGCCGGATTGGTTGCCAAATGCCCTTCTGCAATGGCTTCATTAAACATATCGATCAACAAGCTGCGAATTAATTTTGCACTGGCGGTTTTGCCTTGTTCGCTGTAACTCTTTAAAAATTTAGCAATGTCTTTGGTGGTAAGGGTGTTCAATGTACTATCAGGAAAAGCCTGGGTGATGGCCGTTAATCTTGATTGGTAGTCTGTGAGTGTTTTAGAACGAAGGCCACGTTGATGCAATTTTTCTTTAAATCTGGCTATCCATTCTGTCACCGACAGCGTATTCACCTCGTTAATTCTGTCTACCAAATTGTAGCGTTGGTCAAAAATCTGCATATTCATGGCAATCGCTTCGTTGATTGCGATACGTTTCACGCTCCCTAGGCCGTATTCCTTACCTGTGCGGGGGTCTCGGTAGCAATAGTAGCCGTTATTGCGGACATACAGATTGGGGGGCAGGTCTCGGTTAGCCGGCTTTCTTTTGCGTGCCATGATACAGTCTCTCCATTAAGCGCTTTCCGGCGTAACTGGCGGGGGTTGTGGGGTCGATCTTCACGGCATTAGCGTTAACAAGGTATTCTCTGCCATCGAGCCGTGGTGGCGGTTGGATGGCACCAGAGCGGACCCATCGACGTACTTGTTCCATGCAACGTGGGCGAGGCTGATTTTGATTCCATTGCTTGAGGCTGATTTCCATCGCAGTGCTTTCCTTATCAACGTTAAAAACGTCATGACCTCGTCCGTGTTGTAGACGGAAGAGTTATAGAGGGTCATGTGAATAACTTTATTTTAAGAATAAAAAATAATGAGAGGAATAATCAATATCAATAAATAATAGCGTCTTTCATTGTTATGAGGGGGTAGTATTAAAATAGGGTCTTCTCTTTATAGGTCGAATAATGAGGCAATCATATAAAATTTATCCAATAAAAATAGCCTTGATGAAGAAGGCTATTTTATTTATTCTGTAATAAAATCCATTTTCAATTTTTCAATGTGGCAATAATCGTGTCTTTGGCTATTTCACCATAATGGTCGATAAGGTATTGAGCAAAATGAGCTGCAGTGATTCTGTATCCACAATGAGCGCTGACAGACGCGGCAAAGGTTTCAAGTGCTTGGTGGAGTATCGCGCCAATATAAATCATCTCTGACGGTTCTTTCATCACGTCTTGTAACATAACGCTTCCTTTTTTTAGAGATAATATGTAAGTACTCCACTTGTATTGATAAGACGAAGCCCTTCGCTAAACGCATTATTTTTCGAAGAAGCAATAAAATGGTTTTATGGCAATCGATGTGTAGGCTTTTTTCTCTTTTTAAACCAACTTCTTAATCGAGTAAACCAATTTTTTTTCATTTCGCTTAGCTTCCAAGACCTTATCTTTTAACGCTCGTTTTCTCGCTCTGCTCTGTCTGTTGCTCATAAGAAAACCTCCTACTCAATAAACTGTATCCCGGGGCGTATAAACGCGTGGGGAACAGTGCGGTCAAAGCCGGTTTGATGACAAAAATGTTTAAAGTCCAGCAATGAATGCACTTTCGCTTTTTGGTATAGAATACGAATTCTATTTTCTATTGTGCGATGAGAACGTGCCAATTTTTTACCTATTTCCTTGGCACTCATCGTGCGTAATAAATAAAAGACTATCCTCAGTTCAGATTGTGTGAAGAGATTCGAGGGCGGTTCCAATAATAGCGTGGCAGTCAGCTTATCCACGTAGTGTGGCAGTGAAATAATAGCCAATTTTCTGCCATAAAAAACGGTGCCGATGCATTTCTTTCTTTATTATGCAACGGAAAGGTTTCGTATAAATAAGGTTGCAGTTTCTGCTCACGACCAAAGAAATGCGTTTTAATGAGGGTAATTTTCTGTCCGCTTTTTATAACCTCTCTTTCCAGTTTTTGAATTATTAAAGCAAATTCTGCAATACACGTAGGAAGTTCATCATCACGTCGTCCTATTACATCAAATCCTTGTGGCAAATTTAAAAAGTCAAAAAAAGCACGATTGGTATAAATAAAGCGTGAGTCACTGTCTTTTATTCCCCAAACATCTTGACTGTTTTCCATCATTGATGTCAGAGGCAATGAACTTGAGACCTTTGCTATTTTTTTCATCATCTGTCCTAACTCCATTCAGCCCCTTTCATTGTGGATGACGCCCATTTAGGAGAGGGTAAATTACTTAGTCAGTGCGAAAGTCTAATTAGAAAAATAAAATGGAATAGTCTCCACGAGAGAGACTCTCTTTTCTATTTTTATCATGCTAGACGCTATCGCTTTCTACATCCCTTCAAAGCAAAAAGCGCAAGGCGGACATGAAATACGGTAAACAGACCATGCAGAGAATACGGTTCAAATTTGAGTTTTGCACTTGCCAACGTCTGTTTCACTGCGGGATAGGACACAGAACGTAATAAGGCGATGTCTTTTTGTGACACGCCTAACGCGAAAAGCATCGCCGTTTCAAATTGCACCGGTGTTAATTCAGGAAAAACTTCCCGTAATTCAGGAAATTGGGTAATATCGATGTTAGCCATTGTAGCCTCTGTGGTAGGTTGTGGTGGTTAGCTGACAGGGGTGGTTAGTCCCACCTCTGTTAGCGCTAGGGTTAAGTGATATAAACGGGATTGCGTCACCGTCGCTATTTGTAAGTTGTTGTGGCTATTTATGTTTTCATGGTGAGTGACTCCGTGGGTTTATGATGCGATGCCAAGTTCTTTTTCGTGGGTGAAGTGTCCGTCCCAATGGGTTTTCATTGGCAGCTTATTTTTGCGGTAGAGGTCAAATAATCGGATTGCCCCTTTGCGCAGTAAAACGGGTTGGTACTTGATAAAGTCATCACCGCTATGAATGCTGATTTTATGTTGATGTTCCGTCAAATATCGGTCACGCGCATAAGAGGTTGCACGCCAGCGGGTATGGGATTTACTTTCGTTATAAAGCCAATTTCTGTCCGCTAAACAGTGATTAATCTGCTGTGTATTAATACCGTTGAGCATTTTGCAAAACTGAGTCGTCGTTATTCCTTCCTTAAACAGGTTTTTCAACTCGTGTAATTCCGCTTCCTGTTCTTTGTTCACTAAGGCTAACCTGGTTTTTTCGCGAAACTGCTCTGCCCATGCCATAGCCGCAACAGGGGGGTCTTCGAAATTAGGTAATATGCAGACAGGCCGTGTTGCTTTCTCTTCCAGCTCCCGCCAGCGTGTGGCGACTTTATGGCGAAGTGGAATACTGTAACCCATGACCAATGTCATGGTTAAATCTTGGTCAAGTAAATATTCCTGATAAGTGCGACCATTGGTGTCTTTGTAATCTCCCGAAAACTCGGGAGATTGAATATTGAGCGATTCGAACATTTTTCGGCAGTCGACTAGCACATGATCATGACGTTTACCCGTTAGTCGAGCAATTTCACGGCTAGACATTTTTACCTGTTGATAGATAGTGATGACATTTGACATAGAGAAATTCCTTATCTTGAACTTATATGGTGATTAACTCATCAGTGAAGTGGGGTTTGCGGGCACTTCCCATCCGATAACCGAGAAGGTATCCATCTTGGGATGGTTCCAGCGTGTTGTGTGTTTATTAACCGAATGACTGTCAATTAGTTCCTGAACGCTTTAAGCTCTTCACCTTCTACCTTGTGATATAGCAATGGCCGTATAAGTTGACTGTAAAAATTTACACTAATACATTGATATTAAATAATATTTACTGGTAAAATAAATCATGTTACATGGCCCCTGCTATAATGCTTACTCTCAATGAATCTCTCTTTATTCCGTTTAAAATTTTGCTGAATGTTATTACTATCCGTACCGTATCCTTGTGCTAACAGTTCAGTGGTGATAACCCGCTTGTGGTGATAGATAATAACGGGTAAGTTTTCGGGACTTAATGGGGCTTGTTGATGAATATCAATGATATTTGGCATGCAAAATTCCTCACAAATGAATTGCGATTCGTAGAATCCCGGTACGTTACCGAGATGAGAGATTAATTACGTCTTGGTGTTGTGCCAGCGGGGAGCTGAGCGTTTAGGCTTCTATTAACAAAATTGGCGAATACCATCCCATCTTTGAAACGATCACAAAGATGGTAGGCTAAAGGTGAATTTAGTTTTATTGAAGGTGTATAATTGCTCATTGTCTGACCCATAACACGCTATGGGCGTAAAAAAACCGCACTACTTATGTATGCGGCATTCGCTAGTTAAAGTTATTTAACACCTTTAACGAAATATTCCTCGAGGCTGAATCATCATTCAGCCCGTCCGGGTATAGCAGGTGTTAAGACACCTTAATGTAGCAATACTTCAATATCTTTAATATCTTGGTCAGAAAGTCCAGTATATTTTTTAATCTTTTCTTTGCTTGCTCCGTCAGCAAGAAGTTCTTTCGCGATTTTTAAGGACGCTTGTTTTTCTCCCTGTTGCATGCCCTGTTGCATGCCCTGTTGCATGCCCTGTTGCATGCCTTGTTGCATGCCTTGTTCCAGACCTTGTTCTATGCCTCGTTTTTCGCCCCGTTTTTCGAGTTGTTGTGCAATTGTCATAATGTCCTCACGGTAAGTGGGTGTCTGATCCACGAGCGCTTTGAAGAACTTTTCAGTATTCTTCGTTTCCCCTTGGTAGGTGATATAATAGAGCAAAGCGTGGAACAATTCACGGTTTGTATAACCTTTATTCAATAGTTCTGCAATGGGTCCGACAATGTTTATCATATCACGCATGTAAATGTGTTTTTGCACCAGTTCCATCAACGCCACATGGCCGTGTGTCATGATTTCCTCATCAGGAATAACGCTAATATCCACCAAAGGAAACGGCTTGGTGTAGATTTCTCTGGCTAGCTCCGGGTCAACAAAACAATCCATCAAATCCCTGCTGTAAGGATAGGGCCGCCTTTTCCCGTGATAAAACAATATCGGCACCACAATAGGTAATTTTTCGTTCGGGTTTTTGTCAAAATATTTTTGCCAAATCCCCACACAATAGCGTAATTCACGAAACGTCATCAAAAGTTGCGGGTTGCTTTGATGTTCGATAATACACTGAATGTACGCCTTGCTGCCGTCGTTCATCTGCATTGAATAAACAATATCAGAGAAATATTGTCTCAAATTTTCATCAACAAAGGAGCAATCTTCTACTTTCAGTGTAGAAAGGTCACATTTCTCCAAAATAGCGGGCGGTAAATGTGTTTTCAAAAAGTCTCGTGCCACCTCAAGATTGCCCAAAAACTTCTTACAGAAGGCGTCGTGAGGAGAAATTATTGCTTTCATCGCTTTATCCTAAGCTTAATATAACGACGTTTCAGAAAGGCATGACCTGTATCATACCATCTCTGCCCCTGTTTTGATGTTGACGACCACTTTTTTTAGTGGCGTTATCTTCATGCCACTTTTCCATACGTTTTAATCTGTTCGATTTCATCTTCAAGTTCTTGCAGAAATTTGCGCACTTCTGTTTCAATTTCCTTGCCCAGTGCCTCATCAAAGTGAATGCGCTTTTTGAAGTAGGCTAATGTGTCAGGCAGTCGATTATCATAGCTGACAAAGTCACACCATCGACGCCCCGTACACAGCATTTGTGCATGCATTTGCAGGCGGTATTTTTTTTCTGGTTCACCTGTTCTTATCGTTTTCAGATGTGTCCAGGTTTTTGGGCATTTGATTTCGATGAGGCCATCCTCATTAACCAGTCCGTCGGGACTGGCGGCAAACCCCTCAATAGTGGGGTGGTCGACGAGACCGACCTCCGTGACTTCTACTGCAAATTCACGCAAGATGTAAGCCTCACGGGCGACGGGTTCCAGTGCCGTCCCGTGCTTCATTTCAGGTGTGACAAAGGTGTCTTCCCGTTTCCCCGTCAGACGCTGGCAAATCAGCTCGGCCCTGTATTTTTTTCGCGTTGCGGCGTCGCCTGTTTTGACTTTTGCCATCACCTCTGCCAATTTGCTGGCTGTGACCTTGCCACAGCGGGCAGCAAACCACTCGTCTGTTCGTTGTTCCATTTTTTACCTCGATAGCTGTGTTATCCGTAAAGACTGAGTTTGATTTAAAAGGGAATGGGTTCATCAAACGCAATCGGTGGCGTGGGGTTACATTGCTGCTGTGACACCGCCTTCATAGACGCCTGTCCCCACAACTGCTGATTTTGTTGCCGCTGCTGTCCTTGTGGTTGTGTTCCACCCGCTTCGATAAAACCTAATCGGGCATTGTTCAGTTCCAGGACGATCGCTTGCCCGTTTTTTCCTTCGTAGGTGTCGATTTTGATGCTTTCACCGAAGAGCTCAACGATGGCGCCTGGGTTGAGTGTTTCGCGGTAAAAATCTGCTTGATTGCCGGCTTTGGCGAACAGTACCGCCTGGTAGTTAGTGAAAGCATGGGTTTTTAATTTGCGATCGTAGTATTTAACGCCACCCCGTAGGGCGAAGCCGATGGCGTCAGTGGCCGCAAATTCTCTGGCGGCCTGTTGGAGTTTGAGGGTGATGGTATGTGCCATTAGGCTGCCTTTTCTAAGGTTGCTGAGTGGGTGAGATAAATGTCGTTGGCTTTTTGTGCTAAATCAGGCTGCTGGATAAGCAACTGGCTTAGTCGGTTATAAGCCCCCTGTAAGGCCACTTTATCCTTGCATTGATGCGCCCAGTGGGTGAAATCGGTGAGGTATTGTTCTGGGGTGCGTGCAGCGGTGGGCTTCGTTTGTGGGGTCCCCTTGTTTTCTTGCTGCTTGTAAGCTTCGGTGTCGGCATCTTTGGCATCATCAATCGCAAACAGGCCGTTCAGGCAGTACTTGCGCGCGTAGGAGCTGGTTGCCCCGGTCAGCTGTGCCGCATCCATGCCTTTTTTGTTCAATTCTTCCCGTGCAATTGCGGAGGCCTGAAACGAATTTTCACCGTCCGTCAAGGTTGCAGTCGCTTTGACGTAATAGCGATCGCCCATTTGTACGATTTCATCACTTATTGATAAAAACAGGTCGCCCAGCAGCGGTTTAACGCCTTCCAAAATGTCTTCACAGCTGCGGTAGTGGTATTTGCCAAAGGTATTATATTGATTTTTCGGTGCATTGAGTTCACGTTGAATAGTCGCTAGCTTAAGATAAAATGCTTTATTCTCCATAATAGACCTCATTGTATTCATCACGGTGGTAGAGCCGTTCTTTGGCTAACATCCACTTTGCTTTTGAGATAAAAATGCTGAAAAATGCCTCATCGATGTCATCGGGTTCAGTGTCAGCCAAGGCGAGGGACAAAGCCTCACTATCAAAATGGGGCAATTTTTTAAAGAGCTGGGCGATGTGGTCAAAGGTGAAATATTTGTCCCACTCTTCCGCCTGTTCATTAATGTTGTGCCAATCTTGATCACTGAACGTGTTCATTATTTTTCGTGCTTCAATAAGCGTCTCGGGTGTCATGCCAGTCGCCCTCTGCTTTTACAATACGCTTGAGACATGCGGGCATAGCCCCGCTCGCTGTTAAGGAAAACTCGCTTCACACCGTTGATCATGATGATTAATGCGTTATCTTGGATAGTAAAAATCATGGTTCACCTCGTTGGTTGAGTGTTTTTTTTAGCCAGATAAAAAGGTCAATGAATTGATTGCGTTTGGGTTTTTCCGCAGGCGTGCTGTAAGGCCATAGGGTGATACGGTGTTCGCTTAAAAAATCGTTCATTGTTCACCTTTGTGGGTTAATTCAATAACGCCCCTGCTAAGCAGAAGCGGTGATAACTTTGTTTGTCCTGCGGGTTCCTCGAACCGAAAATAACCAGGCTCTTGGCATCAGCCGGTTGTACAGGCTGTCCTGTGGCTTTTTACGTAAAGGAAAGGTCGTCGCTAGAGCAATCGCCCGATCTACCTCTGAGCGAGGTTGAGCACGCGCTATTTTTGCGTGATGGCCCACTCTCCGACCAAGGCTGTTTTCGATCGCTTCGCGAGAGATAGCCTGTGCTTTACGGCGTTGATGTCTGCGGTATTTGGCATTACCGCCATACGTTGCCTTGCGTCTCGATGGCTTGTAAATAATCGTTGCCATAACTTACCTCCGATTGATTTCTGGATAAGCTGGTGACACAACCTATTCAGAAACCAACGGGTGAACGCAAGGGTGCACTTTGTCAGTGCTACCAAACTCCAAATTGTTAAAGAGCATCCGCCTGAGCGGGGTAAAGCGGGTATTCTATTTCGCGAATCATTCCGATTTTCATACGCCTCGGACGGCTACTTCATGGGCTTTCCTTGCCTGCTTCGCGTTGGTACATAATGTTTCTTTTTGATACATTATGTACCAATAAAGTACATTGTCAAGCACAAAAAAACCCGCATAAAGCGGGTTAATTTCATAAAAATTTAGTTAGCGCTTATAACGTCTTGGTTTACCAGAAAAAATTACAGTCCCAATTATTGAACAATTACCGTTTATTTTGATGTATTGCTCTGGCCAATTTTTGTTTAAGGCTTTGAGGTATTTTTTCCCACTGTCTTCTACAAGTCGTTTAAACGTGGCTTCGGATGAATCAATACATAAAGCAACAACATCGTCACCATGAACCGGTGCCACTTCGGGATCCACAAAAATCATATCCCCGGGTTTGTATTCATCAATCATTGAATCACCTATAACTCGTAGAATGTACGTCATTTTTCCACAAGGAATTGGGCACGGATACTTTTCTGTCAAGCTCAAATCCACCTCCGTATGATTGATTTCAGTCCATGCTCCTGCTTGTACCCAAGAGATAATCGGGATCATCCTTATCTCAAAATTTATGGTCGATATGTCTTGGAAGGTAGCAGTATCAGTAGCCAGGTGTTCTTTATCTAGCCAACCTACAGGTAAAGAAAAACATTTTTCAATATGGCGCGCCAAATCATCCCCAATCTTTTTAGTGGGATTTTTGCCGATAATACGACTTATTTGTGTCGCTTCACGGTCAAGCAGCATCGAAAAGGATTTATTTCCGCCCGTGCTATCACGTAGCTTTCTAGCGTTATCTTGCCTGATTTTATCATTAGTTTTCATGCTTACCATTCAACTATATGTACTGATAAGGTACAAGGGTCTTGAAGATTCATTTAAGTAGTGCATAATGTATCCTGGAGGTACAAATGAAAGAGTATTGGAACAACCTGACTAAATCAGAACAGCTTGCTCTTGCTAGACATGTTGGCAGCAGTACAGAGTATTTGAGGCTCGTCTTCAACGGCTACAAGAAAGCAGGCTTTTCTCTTGCTAAAAGGCTAGAAGGAGTGACTCAGGGTGGAGTTACCAAAAATCAACTCCGTCCAGATATCTACGAAAATTTTACTATTAAGTTACAAGCTGAAGAATTACCAATAAAAAAGCAGTACACATAGGAAACTTTAATTTATTCCATCAAGCAAACTCATTAACACACCAGAAAAGAGTACTGGATGGGAAACGAAGAAAGGCCTAGCACAAGCAACTATCACACAATTTGAGTATAAACATAACTACAGAGGCAGCACTGACATTATGGAAAAACGCGAACTAATTAATCAAATGTGTGAGCGTATTGAAGGCGGGAGAAGTGTAGCGGCGGCTTATCTTGGTATGCCGGAATCCAAGTTTAACAATCGGTTATACGAAAGCAAAGGCTGTCGATTCTTTAGCATTGATGAGCTATTGGCCTTGCAAACATTGAGTCAGTCAACGTTAGTTGCAGAGTATTTTGCCGAGCGGTCAGATGCCTTGGTTGTTCCTATTCCCTCCGCCGGTGATGTCGACGCGGTAGAACTACACCATATGGGATTACATACCACGGTGAAACGCAGTGCTGTCGACCAGTTAATTCTTGATGCGATTAGGGACCACGGGGGGATTAATGAACAAGCCCAACAGAAAATTCTGGATGCTCACCGTAAACACATCGCAACACGAGACGGTGAAGTTCGCGCCACGCTGCAGGTTTACAGTAAGTAAAAACACCGCGACTGCGGACCAGGCAGTCGCCCTACACAAACACACGGCGTGATGATGAACCCATTATCAAACGCAGTCAACCCCAGCATGGGGAGTCGAGAGATAGCCGATTTAGTGGAGTCTCGTCACGACAATGTGAAAAGAGCCATTGAGCGCTTGGTTGAAAAGGGGATTATCAGACTTCCTCCAATGGAGGAGGTTAAAAATCAATTAGGCCAATACGTTTTTGAATACAGGGTAGGTAAACGTGATAGCTATGTGGTGGTCGCCCAACTCTCCCCTGAATTTACCGCCCGCGTAGTCGATCGTTGGCAGCAACTGGAAGAGAAAGCGGCCTACTCGTTTTTACCGGTCGATTATTTATCAGCCTTGAAAACATTAACGCAAGAGGTTGAGCGACGCCAACGGCTAGAAAACCCGTTAGCACGGGCTGCCCCTAAGATAGATTTCGCCGACCGTGTGAGCGAGGCCAGTGGCATTCTGGTGGGCAATTTTGCCAAGCTGATGGGCCTTCGTCCCAACAAATTGTTTGTTTGGTTACGCAAAAATCACGTGCTAATGGGTATTCCTTCTCGCAGAAATGTGCCTCGACAGGAGTACCTGGAGCGGGACTATTTCACCTTCAGAGAAACGCCCATCGAGACGGAGCACGGGATGAAAATCACCTTCACCCCGCTACTGACCGGCAAGGGCCAAGCGTGGCTAACAAAAAAGCTA
The DNA here is from genome assembly GCF_964030845.1 of Candidatus Fukatsuia endosymbiont of Tuberolachnus salignus. Lineage (NCBI taxonomy): Bacteria > Pseudomonadati > Pseudomonadota > Gammaproteobacteria > Enterobacterales > Yersiniaceae > Candidatus Fukatsuia > Candidatus Fukatsuia endosymbiont of Tuberolachnus salignus. The sequence goes on along the minus strand of NZ_OZ034983.1, from coordinate 2,683,149 downwards.
TGTGAAGCAGGCTTATTGAAAACGATCACAAACGCGGCATAGGGAATAGACAATGAGTATGAAATTAATGACACACGCCATGAGTATCAAAGTGGGGAATCCGCTGAGAAAACTGATTTTACTCAAATTGGCTGATAATGCCAACGACCAAGGCGAATGCTGGCCGTCAGTGCCCTATATCGCTCATCAGTGTGAAATGACAGATCGCTCGGTACAAAAACATCTTCACCAGTTGGCAGTAGACGGCTTGCTGTGGATTGAATATCGTAAAAATGAGCAGGGCGTGAATAAATCGAATGTTTATCATTTGACGTTAAACAATGCCCCAAAAGTGAAGGGTGAAAATAAGTCACCCGGGGAGGATACAGGTTCACCTCCTGGTGAATCAAGAACGCTGGGTGGAGTATCTGGCACACGGGGTAGCGCATCTGGAACACCAGGAAGGGGTGAATCAGGAACACCCAGAATCAGTCATTCTTTTGAACCAGTCATAGAACCTGTCATAGAACCTAACACCCCAACTGCGAGCAAAATTTGTGCAATCAAAGTCGATGAGTGTCCTGCCAAGCGAGAAGACCCCATCCCCCACCCTGACTGTTTTCCTGCTCAGCGTAATTCCCCTCACGTTGACACTCAGACCAGCCTAGCGAGCCGTTACGCCTTCGAAGGGAAGATAATCCGCCTGACCCCGCAAGATTTCGACAGCTGGCAAACGCTATTCCCGCATTTGGACTTGGTCTACGAGCTGACACGATTGGATTTAGAGTTTCGTCACGACACGCCTAAAAGCTGGTTTTGCACCGCCAGTCAGAAACTGAATTACCAGAACAAACGGGCAGTGGATGGCACCACCTTCAAACGGGTTTCTGGCGACCGCTTCGCCAAAAAAGACTACGGCACCACGGTATTTCCGGCGTGGATGGAAGGGTAATGTGATGAATGTCATTGAAAAAATAGAAAATTCGCGTCAGCAGCAAGACCTCACTTTTCTTGAAGACCGGTTGAAAAGTGCCCGTGCCCCGCTGAAGGAAATAGCAGGGGTTCGGGTTGATGTAGCAGAGGTCCTCTGCCCACAACACGGGGCTTTTGAACAACGCTGTCGAACCCTGCAGGGCTTTGCCAACGTGCAACAGAAAACGGACTGTCCGGCGTGTTTACACGAAAAAATCACCGTATTGAAAAAGAATATCGCCTCAGACCAGCAGCGAAATCAGGCCCAATTGATTAAAAATTTGCTGAGCCAGACGGGTATCCCTGCGCGCTTTACCACTGCCAGTTTTGAGTCTTATCAGCCGATTAATGCTGAATCCTTGCGTTGCCAGAAGGTATGCCAGGCCTATGCACAAAAATGGCATGAGCGTTTAGCGCAAGGCGGTGGGTTGGTGATGTGCGGCAAACCCGGGACAGGAAAAAATCATCTGGCGGTTGCGATTGCTAAACACATCATTACGACACACCACGCCTCGGTTGTTCTGACATCCGCGCTACGTATTACTCGAGAGGTCAAGAGCACCTGGGCGAAAGACGCCACCCAAACCGAATCCGAGGTGATTAAGCACTACACCGGTGTCGACATGTTGATTATCGATGAAATCGGTGTGCAGTTTGGCAGTGAGGCCGAAAAGCTGATTTTATTTGAAATCATCAACACCCGCTATGAAAACATGAAACCGACGCTGCTGCTGAGCAATTTGCCGAAAGAAGACTTAACGACTTACCTCGGTGAGCGAGTACTGGACAGAATGAACGAAGGTGGCGGTTGTACTTTGGCGTTTACCTGGGAGAGCTATCGGGTCAGGACGGCATAACACATCAACCGGCGCCAGTAGAGACAGATGAAACATGAATGAATATCGAATAGTGCTGCCTTACCCGCCGACAGTGAATACCTATTGGCGACATGCCAGAGGCCGACATTACATCAGCAAACAGGGCAGGCAGTACCGTACCGAGGTTATTGCGTTAATTGCACGTAAGGGGCTTACCCTGTGCCTAAAAAGCAAACTTCGTGTCAAGGTACGAGTTCATGTCCCATACCGCAGGAAACGCGATTTAGATAATCTGCTAAAGGCACCGTTGGATGCCTTGGTACACGCGGGCATGATTGCCGATGACAGTGTGATTGATGACCTGCACATCATTCGGGGTGAACAGGTGCAAGGCGGCAGGAGGGAGATAATCATAACGGAACAGGAGGCAGCATGAACGTCACACAACTTAGGCTCAATAATGAGCAGTATCACTGGGTTAACAGCTGGCTGGAACGCTGGGGAGCCTGGGTATACAGCGGTCGATTGGAGAAGCCACAGAGTAGCCTCATCGCCCACTGTATGGCGACAAAAAAGCAGCAAGAAAATCCTACCAGGCCAATGTGTAATGATGATGACGGGTTGTTGATTTCTCGGGTGGTGGATACGGTGATACCGGTGGATAACCAGGCTTTTGGCATCCTGCTCAGTTACTACGTACAACGCCTTTCCCGTTATTCGATAGCGGTTTATAGCCAGAAAGCCGCTATACCGCGCAATATCAGCACACGAGGAGGCAACCGATTTAAAAAGCCTTCACTCGCTACCTGTCGTAGAGAAGTCGACCAGATACTAGAGGAAAGTCTGTATCTACTTCATAATTCTATAGAACAGGCGTTTAAATGTCGCAAACGTGTCGGTAAAATTAAAAAAGTGGCGTAATGCTATTGACTGAAAAGAGCAAATGAGCAATGATTGCAGGATATCCTGCCGTGTCTATACCCGTGATCAATGAAGATGCTTGATTTTGAAGTCGATAAGGATCATGCTCATAGCCATGAAAATAGAGCTGACTGCTGACCAGAAAATTACCCTCGAAGCCCAACATCGTCAAAGCCATGACCGCCGTGTCTGTGACAGGATCCGGTGTGTTTTGTTGTCCGCAGACGGCTGGACTCCCCCTATGATTGCTCACTCACAGCTCATTAATGAAACCACGGTGCGGCGCCACCTTACAGACTATCATAAACTCAACAAGCTCAAGCCTGAAAATGGCGGCTCCGATGGCTATCTCAATGCGGAACAGACCACGTCGCTGGTTGAACATCTCACCCAGCCGCTCTACCACCACAATCACCAAATTGTGGCGTATATCGCTGGACGCTGGAACATCACCTTTACCGTATCAGGTCTGTATAAAGGGTTGAAGCAGCATGGCTTTAGCTATAAAAAGCCGAAAGGTGTTCCGCATAAATTTGCCGTTGAGAAACAGCAGCAATTTATAAAGACCTACAGCGAATTGAAAGACGCCGCGGGTAATGACCCCATACTGTTTATTGATGCCGTTCATCCGACACAAACCACCAAAATAAGCTACGGCTGGATACGAAAAGGCCAGGATAAAACGATAGAGACCACCGGGAGCAGAACGCGGTTGAATATCATGGGAGCCTTGAACATCCAGAATGTGGCTAACCCCATAATCCGTGATGATGAGACGATTAACAGCGAAAATGTGGTTCACTTCCTGTCTGCCATTCGCGCGCATTATCCCATCACGACAACGGCACATGTGATCCTCGAGGGTGCAGGCTATCACCGTTCACAGCTTGTGCAAGACGCCGCGCTTACGTTGAATATCCAGCTTCATTACCTTCCGCCGTATAGCCCGAATCTAAACCCGATAGAGCGATTGTGGAAGGTGATGAATGAGCAAACACGAAACAATAGATATTACCCATCTAAACAGAGTTTTAAGAACGATATCTTAAACTTCTTTGAAGTGAAGCTACCACAAATGGCAAGTTCTCTGGTATCTCGCTTAAACGATAATTTCCAGGCGCTAAATCCTGCATCTTGATTTCACTTGGGTATATGTATTGATAACTAGCAGCTGTAAAACCTTGACCTTCGCCGTCGCGTCGGAGTTTTGTCAGGGCAATCGAATCTAAATATCTAACCTGAATTTTGGATAAGAAATTATAGATAAAACGCTAATATTCGATTTTTTAAATAAAAACTCTCCACAAAGAGATGGCTGGATTGTTTCATTAAAGATCGAGACTATTATGGATGATATTGAAAAACTTTATTTGCTTGATTTATGAAGTCTGCGAGTTGAAAATCTTGCTTAATTCTCTTGATTTCTAATATAGATGCTCAAGTTATACTTTGAAAAATTTAAAACAGATCACGTTCGAGTGCCGTCGTCAATAGGATTTAGATGCGATTGCATTGCATCAATGTAAAGTTTCCGATCTTTAGCTAATGTAGCTGCCTGCTTTCGCGGGACACCTAGATTAATAGACGCATTAAAGACACCAGAATATTCTTGAGAATAGGCATTACCACAATAAATAATATGCATAATTCTCCACGAAAAATTCTGGAATATAGACTTACTCTGACTTTTATCTGAACTCCATTGTTTCAATCTAGCTTTTAAAACTTTTTGTTGAATGTTTGTATCTAAGGCATTAAATATGTTTAAAATACGCTTACTAAGAAGAGACGGTTTGCGGCCAGTATTTTTATTAATTTGATTTATAAAATCTAAGATTTCTTTCGTCGATGCTATCTGAGTATTTAAAGGTAAATTAATATTATTATATTGTCTAAACTTATTTATCCAATTTTCTATAGTGCGATGAGATACACATAAGTTTTTTTCTGTGACTGATTTATCCCAGTTATAAGAAACTATTGCTACCAGCAAGTGTAAGTTCTCTGAGGCATTAAATAGTTCATGACCGTTTCCTTTCTCTTTATTACAATCTCTTACTTTTTCCAGGGCTGTTTTGATAATCAAAATTAGATTAGAATTAGACACCACGAGTGTTTTTACCCATGATACATCTAGTGTTGATTCTTCCTGTGACAATTGCTCCACTATCTTTTCATCTTCAGCAGTTAATTTATTCGGTTTCTCCAAGATGGTACGGGTACTAGCGGTAGTGGTAGTGCTTGTATTCGCGGTTTGTGAAAACTGCGAAGGTAATTGCTGTAAAAGGCTAAGATTAGCAGTGCTTACAGCCATTCGAACCGTAGGTTGTGGAATAGTAGATGGAAAAACTGGATTTTTCATTACTGGAGCGGCGTGAAGATCACTATCAGCATGGAACGATCTTTGAGAAAAAGAGGAGGAGGAGGGGGAGGCTGGCTGTAGCAACTTTGCCGAAGGACTGCTATCTGTTGCTGTGTCCAACTTACTAAAAAAATCAAACACATCATTTCTCAAATCTGGAAGCTCCGCATCAGGATCAGGAGCTCTAGGTAAATCGAGATTACCACTACCGTAGCTTTCGTGAACTTGCCTGTAAGGATGATGGCGAGAACCTGTAAAAGTGGAAACGTGTGTCAACTTGGTTTTTAAAACAGAAGAAACTTGTCCATTACCACTATCATTACTTGCACCTCCCCTCTGAGAAGACTGAGAAAAACATGGCATTCCCTTGGATAGAGTTTCATACGGAAAGAATTGATGGTCGTCATTTGTACCTGAAGAACTGGTTCGTGAATGCTGTTGAGCTAATGTAGATTGATTAATAGACACTGCATCTACATTAGGATGAACGACAACATCAGGATTGTTAGGCGAAGTTTTCATCCATTCTCGATAAGGGGCCTCTTTTCCTTGACAAGGGGTCTCCTTAACATGTACGCCTGATGCTTGTTTTGCGTCAGTTAAATTGAACCCGAAAGCTCCAGGAGCTGTTCTTAGCTGTCGTAGATGTTGAGAATCTAGGAGAGCTTCAGGACTAGTATATGTATCATGATTTATAGGTAACGTTCCAAATGGCATTTTACTTTTCTTCTCTGGTAATGAAATAGGTAATAAATTGCTATGCAATTGAATGAAAAATTTAATTAGATTATTTATATTTAATGGGTGATGGTTAAAAGTACTAAACAATCACCGTCCGAGCGAGTCTAATCGATAAAATTCTACTTTCAAATAACCTATTTACGTTTAGCAATATAATAGTTACGTATCTTTACGTATTAATACAAAGAGACTTTATACAGAATATTTTTGTAATACGCTTTCAAAAAACGCTCATTTAAGGTTGCGAATCGCGTGGTCTTTTTCACATTTAGCACCTTTCTCCAATACCCATCAGTGCTATATCTTTTTAATTCACGAGATATACCCATTTGACATGAAGATACTGGTTTTTGTATTTAGAATAATATTATTACTTTATGATTAAAATCATAATTTTACATTAAATTCGAAATCTAATTTTTCCAGTGTTTCGAATGGTAATGAGTATATAAGTGGCCAGGGAAGCGACACTATTTCTATGACACCACCCCCGACCCCTAGCGGGAAACGGTATTCCCACTGAGAGACGAGAATGAGCATGGAAAAACTGACGACAGGCGTTGCCTACGGGGCCTCAGCCGGTAGCATTCTGAATGGTTTGCTAAACAGCTACAGCCCGGAACAATGGAACGCCATTGGCGTGCTGGCGGGCGTCTCGCTGGCGGTGCTGACCTATTTGACCAATCTGTATTTCAAGATTAAAGAAGACCGGCGTAAGAGCGCAACAGGCAAATGAGCAAGCTAAGCAAACCCATGCTGGGACTGATTTTGGCAGGGGCGACAGCGACCGCCATCCTTACACAATTTTTGCATGAAAAAGAAGGCAATCGGCTGACGGCCTATCGAGACGGCGCGAATGTGTGGACGATTTGCCGCGGTGCGACACGAGTTGATGACAAGCCGGTAATGCAAGGCCTGCAACTCAGTGCAGAGAAATGCGAGCAGGTTAACAAATTTGAGGTAGATAAAGCGATCGCCTGGGTAGAACGTCATGTTCAGGTGCCGTTAAGCGACGCTCAGAAAGCCGGTATTGCTTCATTTTGTCCGTATAGCAGGGGCCGTATAAGTTGATTATAAAAATCAGCAATAACATATTGATATTAAATAATATTTATTAACAAAAGAGATCACGTTACATGGCGCCTGCTATATCGAGGCACATTTCTGCGAGAAGGAATACCCATTAGCACGTGATTTTTGCGTAACCAAACAAACAATTTGTTGGGACGAAGGCCCATCAGCTTGGCAAAATTGCCCACCAGAATGCCACTGGCCTCGCTCACACGGTCGGCGAAATCTATCTTAGGGGCAGCCCGTGCTAACGGGTTTTCTAGCCGTTGGCGTCGCTCAACCTCTTGCGTTAATGTTTTCAAGGCTGATAAATAATCGACCGGTAAAAACGAGTAGGCCGCTTTCTCTTCCAGTTGCTGCCAACGATCGACTACGCGGGCGGTAAATTCAGGGGAGAGTTGGGCGACCACCACATAGCTATCACGTTTACCTACCCTGTATTCAAAAACGTATTGGCCTAATTGATTTTTAACCTCCTCCATTGGAGGAAGTCTGATAATCCCCTTTTCAACCAAGCGCTCAATGGCTCTTTTCACATTGTCGTGACGAGACTCCACTAAATCGGCTATCTCTCGACTCCCCATGCTGGGGTTGACTGCGTTTGATAATGGGTTCATCATCACGCCGTGTGTTTGTGTAGGGCGACTGCCTGGTCCGCAGTCGCGGTGTTTTTACTTACTGTAAACCTGCAGCGTGGCGCGAACTTCACCGTCTCGTGTTGCGATGTGTTTACGGTGAGCATCCAGAATTTTCTGTTGGGCTTGTTCATTAATCCCCCCGTGGTCCCTAATCGCATCAAGAATTAACTGGTCGACAGCACTGCGTTTGACTGCTGTGTTCAGGCTCATGTGGTGCAGTTCCACGGTGTCCACCTCCGCAGAAGGTGCAGGTACGACGATGGCATTCGATCGTGCAGCAAAATATTCCGCAACCCAGGTTGACTCACTCAGTGTTTGCAGTGCTACCAGTTCATCGACGCTGAAAAATCGAGCACCTTTGTTCTCATACAAGTGATTGTTAAATTTAGATTCAGACATCCCTAAATACGCCGCAGCAACGGCGCGTCCGCCTGTCACTCGCTCACACATCCGGTTAATTAATGCGCGTTTGTCCATAATTTATCCTGTTCCTTATTGGGTTATACTTTTGTTTGCGTTATGAGAGCATGGCGTCACGATGAGATCAGGCCGCTTCGTCTGGATGTGGAAAAAGGTCGGGCAAATCCGGGCGAATTTGGTAAGCCTTGAATTCACCATCAACAGCTCTTATAAAAGCGTTTACATTTTTGGGTGAAACTTTTTTCTTTAGGTGAAGCCAACACCAAATAGTTGGCTGAGCTACACTTACCTTGTCCGCTAGTTTTTTCTGGCTACCAGCGATACTGATTGCACGTTGCACATATAAATTTATAGACATAAGTAATTCCAATTTTGAACACAAGAGATAATAACTTTGAGATTCGACAATTGCAATACTTTTGGATATTTGACTAAAAATACCCAAAGCTATATGTTGGAGAGTATGAAAGAGACCACACTAGCTGAACGCCTAAAAATGGCTATGGATACGGGTAAATTTACGCAAGCAAAATTGGCGTCCGCCACGGGCATGGCTCAACCTAGTATCTGGAAACTACTTAGCGGAAAAGCGTTAAGTAGTACCAAAATTCTTCAACTATCCAGGGTGCTTAACGTTAGGGCTGAATGGTTAAGCGAAGGAAAGGGGCCAATGAATGACAACAGCAGCAATGATATAGCAGAAATAAAGCGGTCATATGATGATGTTTTTTCAGTCGATGTTTATGGAAAAAATGGCCTGACAGGAGAAAGAGTTTTAGTTCCCGACTCAGTTAAATCAAAAACTTGTAGGGCATACAGGCTTAATGTTAACAGTGGTTGTGCCGAAGCTCCATCAGGGACATTGATCGTTGTAGATATAAAAGAAATACCAGGAACAAATGATTTAGTATACGCCCACGTCAACGAATTAGCATCGGTTTACCGTTTCATGCAAGGTGGTTCATTTGGATTTTTGGCGGTAGATGATCCAAGGATACCTTTGCTTGAATTAACATCAAAATCGTCGCTGATAGGTGTTATTGTGTACCTTTCTCGGAGCCTTCGCCGTAAATAACACGCCAAAGATGGATGGGTTGTCTCATATTTTCCAGCCCCTACCCTTACCATTTCTATCATAAAAAAATCCTTTTTCTGAAAAAACAAAATCGGCATTATACAGTATTGGACCAAAATGGTCTGTAAAAAAACACAGTTCATCATACCCGAATACGTAATTTATTCTTTATTAAATAAATTACCCTTCCCTTGATTGCCATATATATAAAAAATAAATCACTTTAATTATCAAGAAACTATCATGATTATAGCCAAAAGTTCACTTATGGATATTGAAATAATATATATCTTTGGTTATATTAACTTCATCACTAACGCGAAGCAGGCAAGGAAAGCCCATGAAGTAGGCGCATGAAAATCGGAATGATTCGCGAAATAGAATGCCCGATATACCCCGCTCAAGCGGATGCTCTTTAACAATTTGGAGTTTGGTAGCACTGACAAAGTGCACCCTTGCGTTCACCCGTTGGTTTCTGAATAGGTTGTGTCACCAGCTTATCCAGAAATCAATCGGAGGTAAGTTATGGCAACGATTATTTACAAGCCATCGAAACGCAAGGCAACGTATGGCGGTAATGCCAAATACCGCAGACATCAACGCCGTAAAGCGCAGGCTATTTCACGTGAGGCGATCGAAAATAGCCTTGATCGGAGAGGGGGCCATCACGCAAAAATAGTGCGTGCTCACCCTCGCTCAGAGGTAGATCGGGCGATTGCTCTAGCGACGGCCTTTCCTTTACGTAAAAAGCCACAGGACAGCCTGTACAACCGGCTGATGCCAAGAGTCTGGTTATTTTCGGTTCGAGGAACCCGCAGGACAAACAAAGTTATCACCGCTTCTGCTTAGCAGGGGCGTTATTGAATTAACCCACAGAGGCGAACCATGATTTTTACTATCCAAGATAACGCATTAATCATCATGGTCAACGGTGTGAAGCGAGTTTTCCTTAACAGCGAGCGGGGCTATGCCCGCATGTCCCGCGCCTATTGTAAAAGCAGAGGGCGACTGGCATGACACCCGAGACGCTTATTGAAGCACGAAAAATAATGAACACGTTCAGTGATCAAGATTGGCACAACATTAATGAACAGGCGGAAGAGTGGGACAAATACTTCACTTTTGAGCACATCGCTCAGCTCTTTAAAAAATTGCCCCATTTTGATAGTGAGGCCTTGGCACTCGCCTTGGATGAGACCGAACCCGATGACCTCGATGAGGCATTTTTCAGCATTTTTATCTCAAAAGCGAAGTGGATGTTAGCCAAAGAACGGCTCTACAGTGGCGATGACTATGACAAGGTCTATTATGGAGAATAAAGCCTTTTATCTTAAGCTGGCCACTATCCAACGCGAACTTAATGCACCGAAAAATCAATACAATACCTTTGGTAAATACCACTACCGCAGCTGTGAAGACATTTTGGAAGGCGTTAAGCCGCTGCTGGGTGATTTATTTCTCTCGATAAGTGATGAAATCGTACAAATAGGCGATCGCTATTACGTCAAGGCAACAGCGACCCTGACGGACGGTGAAAATTCGTTTCAGGCCTCCGCCATCGCACGGGAAGAATTGAACAAAAAAGGCATGGATGCGGCACAGCTGACCGGGGCAACCAGTTCCTACGCGCGTAAGTACTGCCTGAACGGCCTGTTTGCGATTGATGATGCCAAAGATGCCGACACCGAGGCCTATAAACAGCAAGAAAACAAGGGAACCCCACACACGAAGTCCACCGTTGCACGGACACCCGAACAATACCTCACCGATTTCACCCACTGGGCGCGTCAATGCAAGGATAAAGTGGCCTTACAGGGGGCTTATAACCGACTGAGCCAGCTGCTTATCCAGCAGCCTGATTTAGCACAAAAAGCCAACGACATTTATCTCACCCACTCAGCAACCTTAGAGAAGGCAGCCTAATGGCACACACCATCACCCTCAAACTCCAACAGGCCGCCAGAGAATTTACGGCCACTGACGCCATCGGCTTCGCCCTACGGGGTGGCGTTAAATACTACGATCGCAAATTAAAAGCCCATGCTTTCACTAACTACCAGGCGGTACTGTTTGCCAAAGCCGGCAATCAAGCAGATTTTTACCGCGAAACACTCAACCCAGGTGCTATCGTTGAGCTCTTCGGTGAAAGCATCAAGATCGACAGCTACGAAGGGAAAAACGGACAAGCGATCGTCTTGGAGCTAAACAATGCACGTTTGGGCTTTGTCGACGCGGGACAGCAGACACAGAGACAACAACCCACCCAAGCGCTACCCCAATACCCTACCAAGGCACCCTGTCAACAAAGCAATGTGATGCCGTTCACAAATTTTAATGACGACGGGGATGATATCCCGTTTTGAGCGGTTCGTTAAGCTGCTCAGTTTCTTGCAGGTGCGAGTCCTGCTGCAATAATTGGTTAGTTTGATTGCGTAGCTATGGCGTACATGTGGAAGGCGACTGAAACATGGAAGCAACGCCGGATAAACGTTGCCCCTGACCCAGTCCATGGGCGCGCGCAAGCACACAGCCCGTAACGAAAGTGAACCTGAACAAGCCTCGTAAATGTCAGCCACACGGCAATGCTGGGAGAGTGTGGTGTAGGGTGGTTCCGCCGAGCCTTTGGAATGGGGGCGAAGGTCATCGAGTTCTAGTGGATTAACTAACCACTTGAAGCTAGAACGGGAACTCGGGGTATTGAGGATGGGATGTGCGCATAGAACTGAGCGGAACGAACGAGACCTCTACCCGTCGTGGTTTAACCCACCGCGTAATTGAAGATATAAGGTAACCGCCGAAGTTCGAATAGACGCGGGATAGAGGAGTCGGAGGAGGCCATAGTACTGTTGATGATGAGGACAACATAACCTCGTCGGAGAGAAGGGCCTCTGCTTCTGTCATGCTATTTTTTGTAGGAGGCATTACGTGATTGCGAAAGCTGAAAACACGTCGCTAGAAAGAGTGCGAGTACTGCAACGAAAGTTATACCTAGCAGCCAAGACGAATCCAACACGGAAATTCGGCGTGCTGTATGACAAGGTGTGTCAGATCGATGTGTTATGGATGGCCTACAAGCAAGTCCGAGCCAACAAAGGTGCCCCAGGCATCGACCAGCAGACTTCTGAAGTCATTGAAAAGGAAGTTGGAGTTGGGTCATTCTTGGCTGAAATCCAAACAAAACTCATGGAAAAGAGGTACACGCCTCTGCCGGTCAAACGGGTGTACATCCCCAAGGCTGACGGAACGCAAAGACCTCTAGGCATTCCCGTTATCGCAGATCGTGTTGTTCAGGCAGCGGTGAAAATTGTTATCGAACCTCTTTTTGAGGCTACCTTCAAGGATTGCTCGTATGGCTTCCGGCCTCGGAAGAATGCACAACAAGCATTGCGGGAAATCTACAAGTGGCTGAATTTCAAGTGCCACTGGGTGGTAGATGCGGATTTGAAGTCGTACTTTGACACAATTCCGCACGATAAATTACTGCTGTCCGTTCGAACCAGAGTCATTGATCGCTCGGTTGTAAAGCTGATCGAGATGTGGCTTAAAGCTGGAGCGATGGAAGAGATGAAAATCCGGAAGGAGACGACCGGTACGCCGCAAGGGGGAGTGATTACTCCGCAAACAATCTGGCAAACTTCTGCCATATGTTTTGTCTGATCCTGCTTCCAGGCTGGTATCATTCCCGGGATTCACCCGAAAAACCACCACAATTTCATCACGATAAATTTCTATCCGTTTCACCAGCGCACGCAGAATTTCTCGCTTCATCAGAAAATCGTCCGTACTCAGGCGTTCCGTGACCGCAGCAGCAAAATCCTCCACCCGGTTAACCAGTAGCAGCAACTCATGCTGGTTCTCTGTGGCCTGTTTCACCTTCACTCTCTGGCGCGCAAGTTCCGCCAGCCTGAGCGTCATCACTCTGATCCGTGGTTCAAAGTCTGTTTTGCCAATCAGCCCTTCGGCAAAACTATCAATCAATCGGGACCGCCCCACGTTTAGCTGATTTTCTTGCTTTTTCAGACGCTCAGCATCTGCGGTCTGTCCACTGTGCTCTGACGCCTGCGTTAGACGCTGCTCATATTCTTTTTTCAGCCGTTCCGGCTCAGACAGCAGCGCAATGACCTGTGCCCAGACCGTTTCATCCAGCATGGATGTCCTGACCTGTTTATTGTCACACACCCGAATGCCCCCAAAGCGGTAAGCATCCGTCCCAGTACAGTGGTAATAAGAATACTGCGCCCCCCCTTTTGCCGCAGATTTACTGACTTTTTTGCCATAATACGCATAGCGACAGTGGCCGCACACAGTCAGCCCCTGTAAGAGATAAGCGGCTCCCCGGCGCCCCTGTCGTGCATGTCGGCGGTTTTCTTCCAGCTGTTCGTTGACCGTCAAGAAAAGAGCGCTGTTGATGATGGCAGGCACAGGGATCCCGATGCCGTCATCCGGCTTACTTCGTATTACTGAATAACCGTTCTTGAGGATATCTGCACTGTTGCGCGCTGCTCTCACCCGGGGACGGGGGGCGCAGTTTTTCGTTTTTCCGAACACAGCAAGTCCTTTGTAAGCGGGGTTCTTTAACATGCCCCATACCGTACTGCGGTCCCAGCCGGGTTTGCCGGTGGCGCTTTCTATGCCTTTCTCAGCCAGACGTCTGACCACACCGCCTAGACTCAGGCGCTCTATGCCAGCCCAACTAAATATCTTCCTGACCACGGAGGCTTCATGAAGGTTGACAATATACTGTGCGGGTGTCCCGTCCGGCTGCCTGCGGATATACCGATAACCGTAAGGTGCACCGGAAAGGACACCGACATTACCACAGCGTGCACCGTGAAGCTTACCACGCCGGTTGCGCTCCATAATCTTTGCCCGCTCATATTCAGCAAACATCCCCTGCATCTGCAGAAGCATCATGTCTTCCAGCGTGTCGCCGGGGGTGTGACAGATAAAGATAACCTCCACGCCGCAGGCGCTGAACTCTTCCATCAGCAGAGCCTGATAGGCGTATTTACGGGCTAGCCTGTCGGGCGACAGGATGTACAGGCATTCAATATCGCCTGCCGCCGCGTAGTCCCTCAGGCGCTCTAGTTGCGGGCGGATAAGTGTAGCACCGCTGACACCATCATCGATAAAGAGCATGGCGTCAGGCAACACGTGGCCGTCCTCACGGATGCGGTCCTTGATTGCTGCAAGCTGACTGCCGATGGTGCCATTTTTTACCTGTTGCCCGGAAGAAACGCGGGCGTAGAGTGCGACCAGTGCCTTGTTCATAACATTTTGCTCCGTCTAGCGGTTGAGCGGGCAGGAGCCCGGTGAGGTTTGGCCTGGGCCTGGTCGTGAGGGGTAAGCACGTGGTGGTTAACGGGAGTCAGCTGTTCATAAACATCCGTCAGCTGGTCGTCAGAAAACCGGCTGGGCTCGAAAGTGATACGTACGTGTTGTGAAAATGGCTTCGGTTTCATTGCTGAGGGTCACTCCGTGTGCCGTTATCAGTCTCAATAACGAGGGAAAACTCAGTGATGCTCCCATCCGGATGACCAGACTTGAGGCAGCGCCGGTGAAAACGCAGGCCCCAGCTTACGCGAAAGTTTGCACTATTGTTTGCGGAGTAATTTCTCCCTTGCTCGCTAATCTCTACCTGCACTGGCTTGATTCGACGTGGGAGAAAAAGGCGTTCGGTAAACGTCCGCATGATGCTCATATCGTGCGATATGCCGACGATTTTGTGATTTTGTGCAGCAAGCGCCCGGAGTTTTATCTGGATCAGGCCAAGAAAGTCTTAGACCGACTTGGGTTGACGCTTAATGCCAAGAAAACGCGGATAGTTAATGCCATGAAAGAGCCGTTTGACTTTCTAGGTCACAGGTTCGCAGTTCAACCATCGAAAGTGACGGGCGAGTTGAAGACCTTTTACTATCCGACTCCCAAGGCTATGAAGTCTGTTAAGCAGAAAATCCGTGATGTTGTCCGAAAAGGGCAGCACTGGGATTGGCCCACATTGGTGAAAGAAAAGGTAAACCCGATTCTTCGCGGATGGGGGAATTACTTCAAGACAGGTAATTCAAGGAAGCATTTCTTGAGCATAGCGAATTACACGATATGGACACTCTGCATCATGTTGCGGAAGAAGCACAAGAAACGGGGTAAGGGGTGGAGGGACCACCCGCCGTCCTGGTTCTACGATTACCACGGGCTGTTTAAGCTGTACAGCCTGTCCATAACCGGAGATGAAGGGAGTCGGTATGCCCGACCTGTGCCGTCGTAACGCTGTGGAAAGAAGACAGTCGGAAAGCCGTGTACGGGAAAACTGCAAGCACGGTTTGACGAGAGGTCGCTGGGGAGATGATGTCAAACCAGAGACCTACTCTACGAGCGGTTCTCCGTTTTGATGACAAGACAATTTATCGAGGTAAAAATGGAACAACGAACAGAAGCCTGGTTTGCTGCAAGATGCGGCAAGGTCACAGCCAGCAAATTGGCAGAGGTGATGGCAAAAGTAAAAACAGGCGACGCCGCAACGCGAAAAAAATACAGGGCCGAGCTGATTTGCCAGCGTCTGACGGGGAAACGGGAAGACACCTTTGTCACGCTCGACATGAAGCACGGGACAGCACTGGAACCCGTCGCCCGTGAGGCTTACATCTTGCGTGAATTTGCAGTAGAGGTCACGGAGGTCGGTCTCGTCGACCACCCCACTATTGAGGGGTTTGCGGCCAGTCCCGACGGATTGGTTAATGAGGATGGCCTGATCGAGATTAAATGCCCCAAAACCTGGACGCATCTGAAAACGATAAGAACAGGTGAACCAGAAAAAAAATACCTCCTGCAAATGCACGCGCAAATGCTGTGTACGGGGCGTCGATGGTGTGACTTTGTCAGCTATGATAATCGACTGCCTGACACATTAGCCTACTTCAAAAAGCGCATTCACTTTGATGAGGCACTGGGCAAGGAAATTGAAACAGAAGTGCGAAAATTTCTTCAGGAACTTGAAGATGAAATCGAACAGATTAAAACGTATGGGAAAGTGGCATGAAGATAACGCCACTGAAAAAAGTGGTCGTCAACATCAAAACAGGGGCAGAGATGGTATGATACAGGGCATGCCTTTCTGAAACGTCGTTATATTAAGCTTAGGATAAAGCGATGAAAGCAATAATTTCTCCTCACGACGCCTTCTGTAAGAAGTTTTTGGGTAATCTTGAGGTGGCACGAGACTTTTTGAAAACACATTTACCGCCCGCTGTTTTGAAGAAATGTGACCTTTCTACACTGAAAGTAGAAGATTGCTCCTTTGTTGATGAAAATTTGAGACAATATTTCTCTGATATTGTTTATTCAATGCAGATGAACGACGGCAGCAAGGCGTACATTCAGTGTATTATCGAACATCAAAGCAACCCGCAACTTTTGATGACGTTTCGTGAATTACGCTATTGTGTGGGGATTTGGCAAAAATATTTTGACAAAAACCCGAACGAAAAATTACCTATTGTGGTGCCGATATTGTTTTATCACGGGAAAAGGCGGCCCTATCCTTACAGCAGGGATTTGATGGATTGTTTTGTTGACCCGGAGCTAGCCAGAGAAATCTACACCAAGCCGTTTCCTTTGGTGGATATTAGCGTTATTCCTGATGAGGAAATCATGACACACGGCCATGTGGCGTTGATGGAACTGGTGCAAAAACACATTTACATGCGTGATATGATAAACATGGTCGGACCCATTGCAGAACTATTGAATAAAGGTTATACAAACCGTGAATTGTTCCACGCTTTGCTCTATTATATCACCTACCAAGGGGAAACGAAGAATACTGAAAAGTTCTTCAAAGCGCTCGTGGATCAGACACCCACTTACCGTGAGGACATTATGACGATTGCACAACAACTCGAAAAACGGGGCGAAAAACGGGGCGAAAAACGGGGCATGCAACAGGGCATGCAACAGGGCATGCAACAGGGCATGCAACAGGGCATGCAACAGGGAGAAAAACAAGCGTCCTTAAAAATCGCGAAAGAACTTCTTGCTGACGGAGCAAGCAAAGAAAAGATTAAAAAATATACTGGACTTTCTGACCAAGATATTAAAGATATTGAAGTATTGCTACATTAAGGTGTCTTAACACCTGCTATACCCGGACGGGCTGAATGATGATTCAGCCTCGAGGAATATTTCGTTAAAGGTGTTAAATAACTTTAACTAGCGAATGCCGCATACATAAGTAGTGCGGTTTTTTTACGCCCATAGCGTGTTATGGGTCAGACAATGAGCAATTATACACCTTCAATAAAACTAAATTCACCTTTAGCCTACCATCTTTGTGATCGTTTCAAAGATGGGATGGTATTCGCCAATTTTGTTAATAGAAGCCTAAACGCTCAGCTCCCCGCTGGCACAACACCAAGACGTAATTAATCTCTCATCTCGGTAACGTACCGGGATTCTACGAATCGCAATTCATTTGTGAGGAATTTTGCATGCCAAATATCATTGATATTCATCAACAAGCCCCATTAAGTCCCGAAAACTTACCCGTTATTATCTATCACCACAAGCGGGTTATCACCACTGAACTGTTAGCACAAGGATACGGTACGGATAGTAATAACATTCAGCAAAATTTTAAACGGAATAAAGAGAGATTCATTGAGAGTAAGCATTATAGCAGGGGCCATGTAACATGATTTATTTTACCAGTAAATATTATTTAATATCAATGTATTAGTGTAAATTTTTACAGTCAACTTATACGGCCATTGCTATATCACAAGGTAGAAGGTGAAGAGCTTAAAGCGTTCAGGAACTAATTGACAGTCATTCGGTTAATAAACACACAACACGCTGGAACCATCCCAAGATGGATACCTTCTCGGTTATCGGATGGGAAGTGCCCGCAAACCCCACTTCACTGATGAGTTAATCACCATATAAGTTCAAGATAAGGAATTTCTCTATGTCAAATGTCATCACTATCTATCAACAGGTAAAAATGTCTAGCCGTGAAATTGCTCGACTAACGGGTAAACGTCATGATCATGTGCTAGTCGACTGCCGAAAAATGTTCGAATCGCTCAATATTCAATCTCCCGAGTTTTCGGGAGATTACAAAGACACCAATGGTCGCACTTATCAGGAATATTTACTTGACCAAGATTTAACCATGACATTGGTCATGGGTTACAGTATTCCACTTCGCCATAAAGTCGCCACGCGCTGGCGGGAGCTGGAAGAGAAAGCAACACGGCCTGTCTGCATATTACCTAATTTCGAAGACCCCCCTGTTGCGGCTATGGCATGGGCAGAGCAGTTTCGCGAAAAAACCAGGTTAGCCTTAGTGAACAAAGAACAGGAAGCGGAATTACACGAGTTGAAAAACCTGTTTAAGGAAGGAATAACGACGACTCAGTTTTGCAAAATGCTCAACGGTATTAATACACAGCAGATTAATCACTGTTTAGCGGACAGAAATTGGCTTTATAACGAAAGTAAATCCCATATCCGCTGGCGTGCAACCTCTTATGCACGTGACCGATATCTGACGGAACATCAACATAAAATCAGCATTCATAGCGGTGATGACTTTATCAAGTATCAACCCGTTTTACTGCGCAAAGGGGCAATCCGATTATTTGACCTCTACCGCAAAAATAAGTTGCCAATGAAAACCCATTGGGACGGGCACTTCACCCACGAAAAAGAACTTAGCATCGCATCATAAACCCACGGAGTCACTCACCATGAAAACATAAATAGCTACAACAAGTTGCAAATAGCGACGGTGACGCAATCACCGTTTACATCACTTAACCCTAGCGCTAACAGCGGTGGCGTGAACCACCCCTGTCAGCTAACCACCATAACCTCTCTCGGAGGCTACAATGGCTAACATCGATATTACCCAATTTCCTGAATTACGGGAAGTGTTTCCTGAATTAACACCGGTGCAATTTGAAACGGCGATGCTTTTCGCGTTAGGCGTGTCACAAAAAGACATCGCCTTATTACGTTCTGTGTCCTATCCCGCAGTGAAACAGACGTTGGCAAGTGCAAAACTCAAATTTGAACCGTATTCGCTGCATGGTCTGTTTACCGTATTTCATGTCCGCCTTGCGCTTTTTGCTTTGAAGGGATGTAGAAAGCGATAGCGTCTAGCATGATAAAAATAGAAAAGAGAGTCTCTCTCGTGGAGACTATTCCATTTTATTTTTCTAATTAGACTTTCACACTGACTAAGTAATTTACCCTCATCCTAGATGGGCGTCATCCACGATGAAAGGGACTGAATAGGGTTAGGACAGATGATGAAAAAAATAACAAAGGTATCACGTTCATTACCTCTGACATCTATGATGGAAAATAGTCAAGATGTTTGGGGAATAAAAGACTGTGACTCACGTTTTATTTATACCAATCGTGCTTTTCTTGACTTTTTAAATTTGCCACAAGGATTTGATGTGATAGGGCGGCGTGATGATGAACTTCCTACGTGTATTTTAGAATTTACTTTAATCATTCAAAAACTGGAAAGAGAGGTTATAAAAAGCGGGCAAAAAATCACCCTCATTAAAACGCATTTCTTTGGTCGTGAACAGAAACTGCAACCTTATTTATACGAAACCTTTCCGTTGCATAATAAAAGAAACAAGTGCATCGGCACAGTTTTTTATGGCAGAAAACTGGCTATTATTTCACTGTCCCACTACGTAGATAAGCTAACTGCCACGCTATTATTGGACCCTCCCTCGACTCTATTTACGCAATCTGAACTGAGGATAATCTTTTATTTATTACGCACGATGAGTGCCAAGGAAATAGGTAAAAAATTGGCACGCTCCCATCGCACAATAGAAAACAGAATTCGTATTCTATACCAAAAAGCGAAAGTGCATTCATTGCGAGACTTTAAACACTTTTGTCATCAAACCGGATTTGATCGCATTGTTCCCCAAGCGTTTATACGCCCCGGGATACAGTTTATTGAGTAGGAGGTTTTCTTATGAGCAACAGACAGAGCAGAGCGAGAAAACGTGCGCTTCGTGAGCGGGAACGGGAAGCGAAAAGAAATGAAAAGAAAAATTGGTTTAACCGATTAAGAAGCTGGTTCAAGAAGAGAAAAAAGCCTAAACATCGATTGCCATAAAACCATTTTATTGCTTCTTCGAAAAACAATGCGTTTAACGTAGGGCTTCGTCTTATCAATACAAGTGGAGTACTTACATATTATCTCTAAAAAAAGGAAGCGTTATGTTACAAGACGTGATGAAAGAACCGTCAGAGAGGATTTATATTGGCGCAACCCTCTACCAAGCACTTGACACCTTTGCCGCTTCTATCAGTGCTCACTCTGAGTATAAAATCACTGCATCTCATTTTGCTCAATACCTTATCGACCACTATGGTGAAATAGCCAAAGACACAATTATTGCCACATTGAAAAATTAACAAGGTATTGACCGTCATCATGATGTTGTAATAATAGGTTTTCTAAGAACCCCAACGCGTTATAATTTTTATTATCCGCGTTTATTTATATTTATTATCCCTTCCTTTATTTTCATCACTGACAGCTTTCTCTTAGCAGAGAGAGCCTGTCATTATTTTTTATGCTTGAAATGACTTTATCTCACGCCCCCATGTGGACGGCGTGATGACGTTTTTAACCAATAAGAAGAGAGCCAGGATGAGTGAAGAAATCTTCACACTGAAAGAAGCCTGCAGATTCATGAAACTCAGTGAAAACACGCTAAAAGAGTGGATTAGAGCGGGCAGGCTGCCCTGTAACAGGACAGGCCACGATGGAAAAAGTGGGGGTTACAGAATATTAAAAACAGCGTGTATTGAATCAGTCCGTCGCAGGAATAACGACATAATCGTGAAGGCGACTGGCACACACAATGAGGAACAACGGGTATGTCAATCAAAATGCGGCACGGTGGGTGGCACTGTGATTTCGTTACGCCGGACGGTAAAAGAATTAGGCAATCTCTTGGAACAACGGACAAGCGGAAAGCACAGGAGCTGTACGATAGCTTAAAAGCTAACGCATGGAGAGAGAGTAAACTGGGCGAAATGCCACACAAAACATTTGAGGAGGCTTGTGTAAGGTGGATCAACGAAAAACAACATAAGCGATCGCTTGACGATGATAAAACGAAAATCGGGTTTTTCTTGCTGCATTTTTCAGGAAGAAATCTATCGAGTATCAATGAAGAGGAGGTGATAGAGGTGGTTTCAACCATGAAAAACCGGCGACACCGGCAACGGTGGGAATTAACCCAGAAAGCGTCATTAAAAAAGGGGAATGAGACCCCTGATTTCAAAGAAAAGCCGCCCTCGCAAGCCACCCGTAGCCAATACCTTTCTTTTATACGAGGTCTGATGCGGATTGCAGCAAATGAATGGGGATGGTTAGAAAAGCCTCTGAATTTGAAAGCCCGCAAGCCGAATGACAAGCGTGTTCGCTGGTTATCTCACGAAGAAGCCAACCGTCTGATTGCCGTGATGCATGAAAATTTCAGGCCGATAGTGGTGTTTGCGTTAGCAACCGGATTACGTCGGTCGAATATTATTAATTTAGAGTGGGACCAAATAGATATGGCAAGACAGGTTGCCTGGATCCCCCCTGAAAAGGCCAAGGCAGGCAAAGCGATAGGGGTGGCACTGAATGAAACAGCCTGTGCTGTTCTACGGGAACAGCGGGAGAGACATTCACGCTGGGTCTTCGTCAGGAGAAAAAAAGTGCCAGGTAGTGAGGGGAAAGACACGGCGATAATAACCAAATTTAGAGTCGATGATAATCGCGCGTGGCAAACTGGCTTAAAGCGCGCGGGGATCAGTGATTTCCGTTTTCATGATTTGCGGCACACCTGGGCCAGTTGGTTGGTTCAATCGGGTGTTCCCCTGTCAGCACTCCAGGAAATGGGAGGCTGGGAAAGTGTCGAGATGGTGCGTCGTTATGCTCATTTATCTCCCACTCATTTAACGGAACATGCTAAAAAGTTGGATGAGGTGATCACAATGCATGGCACGTTTCTGGCACGTGGCAAAAATAGGTAAGAAAAAAAAGGGTGCTAACCTATTGATTTACTTGGTGCGCCCTACAGGATTCGAACCTGTGACCTACGGCTTAGAAGGCCGTTGGTAAAATTATAATATATTGATTTAAAACAAAATAACTGCATTCGCAATATAACAAACCATCAAAAAACATCAATAACCATCAGTCTCCCTCAAATCGCCGTGGCACGTTTATGGCACGTAATATAATTCCCTATCATTGCACTTCCACAGACTTCCCCTCTTCGTTTTTGATTTCCCAGCCAGACTCACTCCATAAAAGTTTCCCTTTTCACTTACTATTTTTGCCGAGATTTTTACCACTTAGTTCAAAATATAAAATTCGTACTCGTCTGAGTATTCTCACAACGATTTCAAATTAACCTCCAAGACTGTATCCTCTGGCGTAGGCAATATCGACAGACTTACCTTCACATCAATAATACCAACCGGCGGTTTTTTCCAATAGGATTTAATATCCCGATGATGCGATGATGCGATGATGCGATGATGCGATGATGCGATGGTCTGATTGGCACTGACCATCATTCTGGCAGTGTCACCGGTGATGCCGAAAAAACTGTAGATTTTCGACTTAACTACAACTGTAGTATTTTGCCAAAGAAGGGCAACTGCACTGGGTAGTGTGAAGCCTGTTCCTGTAAGTCGACTCAAGAAGGCCTAGTCCTATCTCTAGTACAGCACCATAACTTACGTTCATGTTCGTGACACACATTAATTTAGTAAAACCTACTTATTATTAACCATAAAATTTATGGTATTAAATTTAATCGTGACTAATTTAATATTATATTGTGGCTTTGCCATTGTTATTCATCATATTCTTATCAGGATCATTTGTTCTCTCCTCTATTATAGTAGGCAGTAATTAATTAACCATAGATAATTTACAGTATATATCGTAAATAACATGCCAATAACAGACAATAATTTTTCATTAGCCAGAAAAGAAACAAATAAGGTATTAAGTAATCAACATCATACCTCTAAAAGTACTTTGCAAAGAATTGTTGAAGTTTCTCAAAGTGTGGAGGAACTTACAAAAAATTTAATACAAAAAGTGAAAGAAAATCCGCAACAAGATATATCCATTACAGAATATCAGGAAAATAGCCATTATCTTGATAAAGAAACTATTGCTTCTCTTAAAAAACTGGCGGAACGTTATAATGGATTCTACAAAATGGCATTTTGTCAGGCTGATTTTACTAGTCGTTCTTTAAAAAATCTAGAGCTAGCAACGCGCGGGGTGTGTTCTCCACTTGTGGAGACTTGGTTAGGTATGCGTGATCCGTTGCTGCAAAATAATTTTTTCAATTTTATAAAAACAGAAGATGGAGCTAAAAAAATAGCACAACTAAATATAAAAACATTAATTACATTCACTAAAAATGAAACACAGGATGAATATGAACTTAGATATTTTTCTGAAGACAATAGAAAATTAATTGAATTGATTAAATATTTCGGTGAGAATGATAGCGATATAATTGAATTAGCAAAAGAAAATGTTTTTATAAAAAATAAAGAAAGTATTAGAGAGCTAGTCAGTATTTTTAATAAAAATCATAAAGAATTTGTTGAGTTTGTTAAAATCATAGCCCAAGATGATAGTTTCATAAATAAATTAGTAAATAAACATAATATTATAAATGATGAAAAAATAACTGAATCATTAGTTCAATATTATAGTCTACACAAGTCAGAAATACATGATTTGGTACTAGAAGCTTACCTTACAAAAGAAGATATAATTGGATCAGCAGTTCAATATTGTTCTGATCATAATGAAAAAATAGTTAACTTATTAAAGCGATATAATAGAAATAGCAATCCAGGTGATAAAAAAATACATATAAAACACAATATAATAGATGGAATGTATGAAATAGACGAAAAAAAATACTGTTTTAGCCATATTAACGATCTAGAATCAAAATTGGGTAAGAACGCAATAGCAACATTAGAGCTACCCATTAGCGATGGTAGATATTACCTTACAATCCGTCCTTATAATGAAAAGGGACTTCATGCTGTTGGAATGTATATTGATATAAAGTCCAACACTTTTCAATTTTTTGATCCTAATTTTGGAGAATTTTTGTTTAGTTCTATTAATGATATGCAAAAATTTTTCAGGACCTTTACTATGCATAATGATACATACGACCTATCTGATTTAACTGTACAAACCTTTAGCCCGATAAACTAACCATAGGCGTTGCTGCCTGGCTCACCTTCAAAGCAACGTATTACGCTAAAAGTTCTGTCTACAACAGTCGATAATCCTTTACCTAGTAGTACATAATCTACGTAACCTGTTACTTTGTTTTTCAACTTGCTTATTCTTCAGTAGACCTCTTCGGAAACTCTCATTTATCTAATTTCCATGTTATAAATTGCTGCAATCAGATTAAATCTTAATCCAAACCGTTTTCGCCTGTTTTGATAACGATCTGATACAATTTTAAATCGTTTAATCATACCAATGACATTTTCGTTTAATACACGCAGGCTTGATAACTTACGATTGTTGCGTTTATCTTCTTGTGTTAAAGGATTTTTCTTTGTCTTTTTCTTAGGCAACGCCGAGTTTGAATGAATCTTGCCAAGCCCTTGGTAACCTGTATCTGTCACTGTTTTGATTTCAGGATGTATTCGCACACCAGACTCCTTGAACAACCTAAAATCATGGCGCCTCCCATTAGTAAATGGTTGTACAGATGACTGCGTCGCTTTTTTTATCGACGATCACTTGGGTTTTTAAGGTGGGTCGTTTCTTTTTTCCTGAGTAAAACTGCTTTTATTTTTTTTGGACGTTCAATCGGCGTTTCTGTGGCATCAATAAGAACGAGCTCATACTCCCTATCACTTTTTAATAAAGCTTTGTGTCCAGGTAGGGCAAAATCAGGATGCTTTATTAGCGTATTCTCTATCCATTTAATCGTTTCATAGCATGTGCTATCACTCACCCCATCGCTTTGGCTGACAGGAAAATAAGTGCGATATTCCCGTAGATACTCAAGGGCCATTAATAAGCGCTCTTCTAAACACAGCTTAGGTTTCCGACCTCCTTTTCCTTGCTTACACTTATCTGCTTCATTCAATATCTTTATCATCTTTTCAAATGTACTGCGTTTAATTCCGGTTAAGCGCCGAAATTTTTCCTCTTCCAGTACCTTGAGTCCCTCATATTTCATAGGGGCTCCTTGTTCAGGAGATTTTTAACAAAATTCCTACATGAATGCTAGTTTCCGAAGAAGTCTAGTGAATCCAGCGTTGTGACTTCTCTTGCAGAAGAGCTTCCTACCAACAAACTATCTACCTGCTAGTAAAAAATACAGTGGTAGCACGTTGTTACTCAGAACTCACATGATTGCCAATAAGCAATCATGTAATATTCTGCTTTTTAATTTATTTTAAAATGGAAAATAAATTAGGCGTATTGACCAGGAGGCACAGCATGTGAAGCTGGTTTTATTCCTGACGTGTTCCCTTTGGGCCAAGGGTAAACATTTCTTCCACTATTTTGGCGATTTTCAATTTGTGGACTAGAGCTTTCAGATTTTTTAACATCTTTTGCTTGACCATTACATCCAACACCATGTTGTTCGTGGAAACATTTATGAGAACGATGTCCGTTTTTTATATAGAATTCTGCTGCAGCGGCATGATCAACCATATATGGAAATTCTGAGGATCCCTTTTCCAACTGTGAAGGTGCTTTTTCTTGGGACATAGCTATACCCGTGATCAATGAAGATGCTTGATTTTGAAGTCGATAAGGATCATGCTCATAGCCATGAAAATAGAGCTGACTGCTGACCAGAAAATTACCCTCGAAGCCCAACATCGTCAAAGCCATGACCGCCGTGTCTGTGACAGGATCCGGTGTGTTTTGTTGTCCGCAGACGGCTGGACTCCCCCTATGATTGCTCACTCACAGCTCATTAATGAAACCACGGTGCGGCGCCACCTTACAGACTATCATAAACTCAACAAGCTCAAGCCTGAAAATGGCGGCTCCGATGGCTATCTCAATGCGGAACAGACCACGTCGCTGGTTGAACATCTCACCCAGCCGCTCTACCACCACAATCACCAAATTGTGGCGTATATCGCTGGACGCTGGAACATCACCTTTACCGTATCAGGTCTGTATAAAGGGTTGAAGCAGCATGGCTTTAGCTATAAAAAGCCGAAAGGTGTTCCGCATAAATTTGCCGTTGAGAAACAGCAGCAATTTATAAAGACCTACAGCGAATTGAAAGACGCCGCGGGTAATGACCCCATACTGTTTATTGATGCCGTTCATCCGACACAAGCCACCAAAATAAGCTACGGCTGGATACGAAAAGGCCAGGATAAAACGATAGAGACCACCGGGAGCAGAACGCGGTTGAATATCATGGGAGCCTTGAACATCCAGAATGTGGCTAACCCCATAATCCGTGATGATGAGACGATTAACAGCGAAAATGTGGTTCACTTCCTGTCTGCCATTCGCGCGCATTATCCCATCACGACAACGGCACATGTGATCCTCGAGGGTGCAGGCTATCACCGTTCACAGCTTGTGCAAGACGCCGCGCTTACGTTGAATATCCAGCTTCATTACCTTCCGCCGTATAGCCCGAATCTAAACCCGATAGAGCGATTGTGGAAGGTGATGAATGAGCAAACACGAAACAATAGATATTACCCATCTAAACAGAGTTTTAAGAACGATATCTTAAACTTCTTTGAAGTGAAGCTACCACAAATGGCAAGTTCTCTGGTATCTCGCTTAAACGATAATTTCCAGGCGCTAAATCCTGCATCTTGATTTCACTTGGGTATATACATCTTCCAGAGGTTTTTTTAAAAACGCTATTTTCATATATTCTCTTGGGTTTGGAAGGAACTCTATTGTTACAACAGTTGAAAGAAAAGGGGAGCACCTTGAACACTCGAGTTCGTCGCAACTGAAGCCTCACTTTTACCCACAATTTTTGTTATTAAGAATAATGAACAATCTCACATTTTCTTGCAGGATCTCATACCCTCGCCAAAGCGACATTATTCCCGGTAAACCCTCGGCACGTCGGTTAAGAAATCCTCCCAATTGACCCAGCCATGTTATTGCCTGAAGCACTGTGGGGGGATGCTCGGGAAGGCGGCTTGTTGTCTGTATTCTGCAATACAACGTTTGCCATTCTATCTTTGACAACACATCGGTGCAGGTAGCCTCAGGACACAACGCTGCCATTTTGGTCATATGCATCAGTTTGAAGGCGATAATGCTTTTGAGTGTGATCATTTTCGTTAATTGGGTTGCCGTATTTAAACGACATTGTTCAACACAACATCCTGATTTAAGTGTGTTGAAGAACTCTTCTATCTTCCATCTCAGTCTATACCCATTCACTTTCTCTTCTGCTTCAAAGGCGTCAGTGGCCGTCAAATGGGTCAATAATACCCATTCGACAGGCGCTACTCCTTCTGGAGGAGGCTGTTCTTTAACACTGATGGCAGATACGTGAACCTTTTCATGGATATGCCGTGAAGCGTCTTTATTGGTAGGCCCATAAACTAGATTATTTCTAATGGGGAGCCAGCCTGAAATGGAGCGAATATCCACATAAGCCGTTCTTGCTACCCTTTGCTGATTTTTGGGCAGGGTGAGTGCTATGGTTTTTAAAATCGGCGTCTTTGACAAGGCGGTTTGCACCGTTGTTTTTTTCCCCTTTTCATCTCATCGATAAATTTTCTGTCTTTCCGGTTGCGGATAATAAAAAATGGTTTTAGTGAGCTTGCAACCCGAAAAAGTTCGAAAATATCCGCTTCTCTGTCTCCCAGCGTGATTAAGCAGGTATCTTTGGGTATCCGCGCCGCTGTCTCGTAGAGGGTCTCTATCCACTTAATACTTTCTTTTTCTTTCATTGTCGATTGATAAAGCCGCCGCTGTTTTTCCTGAGGGGTTTCCTCTCGGGAAACACGTGACCCGCATTTAAGCGAGGATAACCCAAGCGGCAAGCCCTCCTGAGTTACCATCAAACTTGCATGAAGCATCAACCCCATTTTATGTTTGTGATAGGCTTGAGATAGACTTCCCAACCCCTCTCTTTTTATGTGAGTCAACGTTCAACTCTGATGTGTCCTGAAGAGAAAAAACCAGTGAATGCCCCTCCAGACGTTTTTGTGTTTGCACACAATGTGTACGGAATATCGCGCTCTCGCTCACTCTCTCATTGCTAAAAAATCGATAAGCTCCTTTGGCCTGTGACCAGGAACCATGACAGCTTGGGTAAATTGAACCTGACGCTTTTGATGATAAGAAGCCCGCTGTTTCAAAAAAACGCTCTTTAAGGCGTTTATCTCCGAAATCAATTTGATGAAATTCTTCACGGATCCACTCATTCCCATTACCCGTTACTGTTTTCATGTGCCTGTTTCCTGATTTAACTATTGACTCTACCAATAATCCAATTTCACCTGAATCATTTTTCATTCAACGTTGTGGGTAAAAGTGAGAACTGAAGCCTGTCGAGCACACTGTGTTTGATAACGCCCTTTTGCGTAAACGGTCATTGGTTGAAACCGTTTTTGAACAACTAAGAAATATGTGCCAAATAGAGCAGACTCGTCACCGCTCACCACAGCATTTTATCGTCAATTTACTCTGGGGCATCTGCGCTGACTGCCTTACACCATCCAAACCAAAATTAGCTCTGCATTGTGCAAATATCGTCACATTATAAAATAGTCGACTTATTCCGAACTCAAGTTAAGATTACAATCTACAAGGGGTAAGCTTAGAATGTTCAACTGGCAGGCAAACGGTGATATCTACACCATGAAAAACGCAGCCAGTGTCAAAATAGCCTGATTAAGATAACTACCCGCCTATGAATTTTACTGTATGTGAGATGACGTTTTTTGTCATCCAAAGTTTTATATAAAGTAGATGACAAATAACCACACAAATTAACGAAAATAAAAATGGATTGATATAAAATATCGCTTGTCAGAATAGTATACCATACTCTTTTCACCTGTTATATTATTTCAAAGCCTGTCATAAATAATAAAAGTAACTTTTCCATTAACATGATTATGTTAGACTTTAGTATAGAAAGGTAAAGTAATAATTTTATTTGTAAATTTATTTTTTATATTATAAAATGAGCGTTTTTTGTTTTTTAAATATGATTATATGTAATATTATAGCTCATAATAATATTTATCAAAATAATAATGAAATAATAACTATGACTAACGTTGATTTTTTAAAAAATAAAGTGGTTACAGCGTATCATCAAGCAACTACAGTGTTAAAACAATCACTTGAATTTCCTGATTTCTTAAGAAAACACACAGGAACCAGTAATTCGTCGGTAAAATTAACATCTTTTACATCAATATCAGAGCAAAATGGAGAATTAAAAAAAACGGTCATTCATGAGGCTAGTAACAATAAACACAGTTTTTTATTATCTAGTGATGATAGACGTAGTTCTTTATCATCAATGGAAAAAGATAAACTAGAACAACAAAAATCTTCAAAGTCATTACAAAAAAACGAGATAAAAAATACTGAACCTCAAGGTAAAACAAGTATTGGTAAGGACATTACCAAATTTTTTGCGTCAACAGTCGCTAAGCTAAAAACAGTGAGACCTTTTGTACCCATAATATCCAGCCAGCGGCAGGAAAATTCTTTGACAGTGAAGCAAGTTAACAATTTTAAAATGAATAAATTACAGGTTTGTATTGATTTATTGGAGCAATCACCAGTAAAAAATACACCTAAAATTATAGCACTACGCTGTGAACTACAAAATGATTTAAATACTGAACAAAATATTAATAAAAAATTAGAGATAATAGAGAATCAGGAGGCCAAAGCTGATAGTGAATACATCTTATCAGCGAAATCGTTGGTACCTGGTGTTGTTAATAAACTTGCAGCCTGTTTAAAGAAATCTCGGCCGGAGTTATCCGATAAACAAGCAAAGAAAGAGATTAAAACTCAATTCAAACAATGTGACATCAATAGACTTAACAACTCAGAATGGAATAAAATTACCAGCCAATTTTCGTTCGGCGGTCAAATGTTCAAAAGCGTGTTAACTCCGGCAGCACAAATGAAATCAGTTGGTAAACACAATATATTCGAGACCGATTATAAGGGTAAGGGTGTTTGTAGTGCTGACCAGAAAAATACCACCCATGCTGTCAATTTGTGGACCTCAGAAATTTTTATAATAGATAAAAATGGCAAGGAAACCAGAATTTTTGCAGGGGTACGTCATGCAGTGCACAGCCCTTATTTGCTAGCTAAGGGCAGTAATGAACGCAAGGTAGGGGCTGAACAACGTGCAAAAGAAATGGTTACAGCCGCTCTGTTTCTTGACAAGGACAAACTAGAGAAAGCTCGAAAAGGCCAGACCGTACAACTTCGCGTAATCTCGACCAGTCTGCTGGCACCGAAGGATATTTTAGGCTCCAAAGAAGGGCGTCAACTGGCTGATCAGATGGCTGCCTACGAGGCCTTATCGTCTCAAAAACCACTTAAACTGTCTCTGCGGGACGAAAATGGAAAACTCATCACAGTTAAAATAAATCTCGACATTGCTGCATTCAATTTTCCTGTGAATGAAAGAGGACTGAAACTGGGCTTCGGCATAAAAACGTCTGATAAATATAACCAGTCCGGCTTGACTAAACTGCTGGGTGATCTCTCACCCAAAGCAAAATTAGGCGGCTGGGTTGGCAATTATCTTGAAGGTAAACCTAAACCTGAGAATGCTGAAAGAGTACATGCATTGGCAAAACAACTAAAAACGATGTTGGCTGACAAGGCTCATCATAATGATGCGGGAGATGCATACAAGGCCGCGAGGGTGATGATTTTACTAGCCTATGAAATTGGCATCACCCCTGCTTTTAACTGCAAAAGTGGTAAAGATCGCACTGGTATGCTAGATGCTGAAATAAAACGTGAAGTGGTCTTCATGCACCAGGCAAAAGATAAGCTACCGAGCAAACCTGGTCCTCTTGATGCCAGCGGTAGTAAGTTATTACAGGCAGTGTTACTCCACAGCGGAAATCTTGAAATACAAGAACAAAATACGGGTGCTGAAGGCAATAAAGTTCTTGGTAAGCACAGGCTGCGGGACATCTTAGGACTGGGCTTATCTACGCGCCAAAAGCGCATTATAAACCAACAGGTTGCAGACCAAGCTCGTGGCTTGTCTGGCCTTGTTTAGGGAGATATCATGGAAAATTTATTACTCGCTTTATATCAAAACTTTAGCCTTATCCCTGAGAATGAAGATAACCTTATTCGGATTATGGATGGTGATAAGGAACGATGGATTTTTATTTCGGAAGATGACGATAACGGCACACTGACCCTTTTCTGTGCGTTGTCATCACCACCCGTCGATAGTGATAGCCTAATGAAATTACTGACGTTCAATTTTGAGAGTGAAGTTGTTTTTGGCATAGCAGGCAAGCGTATAGTCGCTATGATCCGCCTCGATCCCGAAGCATCGCCAGATGTTATGGCGGAGAAATTTAAGCTATTGCTCACCAAGATACATGACGCAGCACAGGTATTACGGATTGACGAAAACTAGAAACAAAACTGTTAATCTTTCTCAATTGACTACACACTAGACTCATCTTCTTGCTCGTTATAGCGGCGCAATTTAATTTTGATTGCCTAACGGATACATTAGACTTGTTGCTTAAAATAACCCTTTCAATCGTACATATAATAGTTACCGTCCGTACAAAACGGGCATCAGACACTCAATACTTTTATACTCGTAAAAAGTATTTATAATAATAGGTATTTACACAATTGAATCAGGGTGAGAGCACGAATATTTTTTAATCTAAAAATACATATTATTTATATTTTATTAGTTCAGGAAATAGAAGAGAATATTTTTCAAGCACTAGTTAGATTAAATATTAATCAATTTTTTATTTTTTGCCAATTCGTATTCTTGTCCTAGATGGTTCATTGAGTTGTAAAACGAAAAAAATTTACTATAAACAAAATAAATTACACTTTATTAGAAGATAAATTTATTAAAAAGAGTCTAATGAATAATAATGTTTTTATGATTAAATAATATCGTGGCAGGTGAAAATGGGCGACAGTATATACTTAAATTCTGGCGGAAAACTTGTTGAAGTGACTTTTGAAAGGATAAAGTCTATTTTCAATAAAGATAAAAAAAAGCGACACACATGAGTTTTCTTTATCGTTTTTTTGATTTATTTAGAAGTGAACGTAGAAAAGAAAAATTCGAACGATTGTATCATGAATTAAATAATAATTCTGGGGTATAAGATGATATAGCTATACTTTTTAATTTTGATTACAATGTAAAAAAATAATCCAAACGAGCTAAAGATGAGTTATTCAGTTGATTTTCGGCGAAAAGTCCTGAGTATTCGAGAGCAGGAAGGCCTGAGCATAAGAGAAACAGCGAAGCGCTTCCACATTGGCACGGATCCGCTAACGCGTTGGCTGAGGCGAATAGAGCCACAGCAGTCTGGCTCGCGTCGGCGTAAGATTGACAAAAAAGTCCTAGTCAAAGATGTTGAGCGTTATCCAGATGCTTACCAACGGGAACGTGCGGCCCGTTAAGGCCGCACTAACGTGATTGGCGCCTTATTGGGCTTTACCGCTGATAGCGTTCGGACTCTTTACCTGTTCAATTAACAGTGATGTTTTTTACACCTGGGTCACACAACTGCTCCTCCCTTCTCTCCCTAAAAATTGTGTCATCGTCATGGACAACGCCAGTTTCCACAAGCGTCAGGACATTCAACACGCGATTATCAACGCCAGGCATCTAACTGGCGTATGGCCTGCTGAAATCAGGCATCCCTTTTGATGCAAAAATAGCGCTTGCCAAGACGTAATTAAGACGGTACCTGAGCTAAAGCTTGTTGGCGAAATTTCACTGGATATGTCGTCGCAATATTATATTTCAATTTATATGGAGTCAGCTATATCTGTCGTCTTGCTCTGAACGAAGGTTCCTTTCTGTACTCTTCCAACGTCCAATGTAGCCTTATTTGAAATCTGTTGTATGACACCAGTCATACTTCACTTCCAGGACGGGATTCCCCTTTGTATTGTTTGTAATCAATATAGCAGGGACCGTATAAATTGACTGTAAAAATTTACACTAATACATTGATATTAAATAATATTTACTGGTAAAACCCATCATGTTACATGGTCCCCGCTATAAGATTTATATTTAAGTATTTTGCAGGCGAAATTTTCTCATATATTTAATTAATATACATAAATTGAGTTTTTATGATCTAAAATTGGCTAATTAATGAGTTGAATCCCGCCCTGACCTCAGAGGCTTTGTACGTCAAACGAATACTTATTAGCTATTTTATACTAAAAATTGGTCAATACAAAACCACTATTGGTATGTCATTGTAAGCATCACTGAACCGATTATCTTATTATTTATTTTTATGAAGATACATTAGGTTGTTACTCTTATCATTACATGAAAATTATAATAAATAGAAAATGACCAATAAAAATAATTAACAAAAACCAAAAAATATTATAGCCACGTAAAATTAATTAGTAATAAAAGGATAACCACATGGATATTGAATTGGAATTTTTTAGAGATTATAAATTTAAAGGAAATATTTATACAAAATGTACTAGTGATTTCTATACGGGAGAAATAAAATATATTTTATTTGAACACAAAACAGCTCATTCTGATAAAAAAGGAGACCTTGAAGAGAAAATAATTATTTCTGAGAAAAAAGAAAATGCTAATAAGCTGGTTTGTTTTTCAAATTTACCTATCTCTGTGTATTCAGTTTCAGCATTCATTGGTGAAAAAAAATTACACTCGGCTAAAATGGATATTCCGTCAACATCGATATCAATGGCTTCAATTAATATTCCTACACCTAATCTAAAAGGAGGATTAAAACTAGATAGTAAAGAACATAATACACTTAGTGTGATGTTCTTCCCCGACGGGTTTAATTGTCTACAGGCACTCCAAGAAAAATCACCACAGGCAGTTCCCATATATACAAAATGGAAAGATAAAATAAAATTCGTCCAAAGCTTTAACCCAAAAGATATCGAAAAAAAGATTGAGTTTTACTCCCAATTCGAACAATGTTTTAACATTTTTGACGTAGAAACAGATCTTTCTGATGAGGAGTTACTTAGTTTAGCCAAAGAATTAGAGTCGCATATTTTTGTAAAATATTGCTCTTTATCAATAGATCCTGATTATTTTATACCTCCATCAGAAGTTAACGATCTTGCTTTTAATGCCGAGAATAATTCTATAACGGATACACCTGATTTTTCATCTAAACAAGGTTATCTGGATGAAGGTGTAGGAATGAATGTCAGGGCCGCCTAGAAAAATGGTGTGACCGGAAAGGGGGCAACTGTCCGTCACCTCGACTTTGGCGTGTACCATGCACACGAAGATCTCAAAGGAAATATTACTGTAATTAATAGTAGAGCAGGAGACTGTAACCATGGAACTGCCTCTACGGGCTGTATCGCTGCAATAGGAAATGACTATGGCGTGACAGGAATTGCACATAATTGTCACTTCTTTTTTTACGATACAGGAGATCTAAATAAAATAGTTAGGGATGTGGAACCAGGAGATATTATCAGTATAGATAACCAATTTAAACTGGGCTCATACTACGTACCTATGGTTCATAGTAAAGATTACTGGAACAAGTTTAAACTCTGTGTCGATGCTGGGGCTATTGTCATTTACGCCGGGGGCAATGGAGGGCAAAATTTAAAGAGCCTCGCACCATTTAATAACTGGGGATCGAGTGGAGCCATTATGATTGGGGCATGTCATTCTGAAAATGGCCGAAAAATTAGTGCCTCTAATTACAACCACGATAAAGTGATCAATTCATGGGGTATGAAAGTCACCACGACAGGATACGGTGACCTTCAAAGGGTGGAAGGTAGTAATAGAAACTATACTTCCTCGTACAGTGGTACATCAAGTGCTACACCATTAGTGGCTGGCGCGTTAGCACTGATTCAGTCCTACGCAAAAACCAAATATCATGTGGTTTTTAATGCTTTTGATATGCATCAAATTATCGAAGAAAGTGGATATAAAGATGCAAAAGGAGAAGATATCGGTTACAGACCGAATGTAATCGAAGCCCTAAAACGGGTAGATGAAAAAATGATCCCCTTTGTACCAGCGCTACCATTGTGGAATAAAGATAAAGAATATGATAATTACGGCCACGAAGTGAGTTGGGCTAATAAAAATTGGGCCAATAAAAATTGGGTTAAGGGTACGGAGCCGGGCACTGAGAGAGGACAAGACGACTGTCCCTGGGTTGAAATAGGCAGTAATGAATATATAAAAGAATGGTGGGTTGTTAAAAAGCCCCTCTCCCAGGCGAAAAGCACATAGTCCGTCCTGATTAGCAAGAAATCTAAGCCAAGTCTCCAATAATTATGCTTAAAAAAATAACTCATTGATTTAAAATTATTTTAATTTCAACAAGGGAATTATCTTTCCATATCGAAAAATGGCTTGAGTACTGGCTCCACCGAAATGACCGATTAGCATGGCTTGACTTCCTTGCTAATCAGGTCTATTTTTATATATACCCAAGTGAAATCAAGATGCAGGATTTAGCGCCTGGAAATTATCGTTTAAGCGAGATACCAGAGAACTTGCCATTTGTGGTAGCTTCACCTCAAAGAAGTTTAAGATATCGTTCTTAAAACTCTGTTTAGATGGGTAATATCTATTGTTTCGTGTTTGCTCATTCATCACCTTCCACAATCGCTCTATCGGGTTTAGATTCGGGCTATACGGCGGAAGGTAATGAAGCTGGATATTCAACGTAAGCGCGGCGTCTTGCACAAGCTGTGAACGGTGATAGCCTGCACCCTCGAGGATCACATGTGCCGTTGTCGTGATGGGATAATGCGCGCGAATGGCAGACAGGAAGTGAACCACATTTTCGCTGTTAATCGTCTCATCATCACGGATTATGGGGTTAGCCACATTCTGGACGTTCAAGGCTCCCATGATATTCAACCGCGTTCTGCTCCCGGTGGTCTCTATCGTTTTATCCTGGCCTTTTCGTATCCAGCCGTAGCTTATTTTGGTGGCTTGTGTCGGATGAACGGCATCAATAAACAGTATGGGGTCATTACCCGCGGCGTCTTTCAATTCGCTGTAGGTCTTTATAAATTGCTGCTGTTTCTCAACGGCAAATTTATGCGGAACACCTTTCGGCTTTTTATAGCTAAAGCCATGCTGCTTCAACCCTTTATACAGACCTGATACGGTAAAGGTGATGTTCCAGCGTCCAGCGATATACGCCACAATTTGGTGATTGTGGTGGTAGAGCGGCTGGGTGAGATGTTCAACCAGCGACGTGGTCTGTTCCGCATTGAGATAGCCATCGGAGCCGCCATTTTCAGGCTTGAGCTTGTTGAGTTTATGATAGTCTGTAAGGTGGCGCCGCACCGTGGTTTCATTAATGAGCTGTGAGTGAGCAATCATAGGGGGAGTCCAGCCGTCTGCGGACAACAAAACACACCGGATCCTGTCACAGACACGGCGGTCATGGCTTTGACGATGTTGGGCTTCGAGGGTAATTTTCTGGTCAGCAGTCAGCTCTATTTTCATGGCTATGAGCATGATCCTTATCGACTTCAAAATCAAGCATCTTCATTGATCACGGGTATATGCTGCATATTATCATCAAGACGATCACCGAATAACATTGATGGAGATCACTCAATAACCCCCTATGTCAGCATAGTTGTCGCCTGTTAATATTAAGGAGAACACCATGCCCGCAAACCCCGTGCCTATCAATATCAAGCAACAAGGGTTGCTCTGGTTTCAACCTCCGTATAATTGGTCTGACCGGCAAATAGCTAAAAAGCTAGACGTGAGCCCTTCCGTTGTTTCAAGATGGAGAAACGAGTTAATGAATGATGGCCTGTTATGTGAAGATGAGTGGTTTTTAAAGAATAACGAAGGTTGGTCCCCCGAGCAGCGCTTTGCGGTGGTCCTCGAAAGCGTAGTGATGTCTGAAATTGAGCTGGCGGAATACTGTCGGCATAAAGGATTGTTTGTTGAACAGGTTAAGGAATGGCGAACGATTTCGACCCAGGCACATGAGCTGAAAGCCCTAAATAATCATAAAGTTGATAAGGTCGTCAAAGAATACAGACAAAAGGTCCGTGAACTTGAAAAAGAACTCGCCAGAAAAGAAAAGGCGCTTGCGGAAACCGCAGCCCTACTGGTAAACAGCGAGGACGCCTGATCCCTCTCCCGGAGCGGCATAAAATAATTGATATGCTCAGAGATGCGATGCAACAAGGGGCTCGTAAGGCGCCGGCATGCTAGGCCCTTGGGATTTCAGTCAGAACACTGCAACGCTGGAACAACAACCGTCACAACTCCCCCCTGGCCGACAAACGGTCAAAGGCAGTTCGCAATGCCCCCAGTAACAAATTGTCTGATGCTGAACGACGGCGGATCATAGAAATCTGTAATTCGCCAGAGTTTGCGAGTTTCCTTCCGAATGTAATCGTCCCGACGCTTGCTGACAGGGGAATTTATATCGCATCTGAGTCTACGTTTTATCGGGTGCTCAAAGCTAACAAATTGTTCACTCCTAGATGTCGAGAGAGAAGTTATAAGCGCCCATGCGCACAAAAAACGACAGCACCGAATCAAGTATGGTCCTGGGATATCAGTTATTTACCAACACCTATAAAAGGCCGGCATCTTTACCTCTACATGATGATGGACATTTTCAGTCGGAAAATTGTGGGGGCAGATGTTTTTGAACAAGAATCCGGCGAACAGGCTGCAGAGCTACTGCAACGATGCATCTGGAGAGAAAAATGCGCTGACAAAAAAATTATTCTTCACTCAGCTAATGGTAGTCCCATGCGCAGTTATACCCTGTTGGCGAAAATGTGCGATCTGGGGGTAATTAGTTCATATTCCCGCCCGCGAGTCAGTAATGATAACCCTTATTCTGAATCATTGTTTCGAACGGTGAAATATTGCCCCCAGTGGCCGGCCGAGGGTTTTACCTTGCTCAATGATGCCAGAACCTGGGTAACCCAGTTCGTGGACTGGTACAACCTTGAGCATAAACACAGTGGTATCAAATAGGTTACTCCAGATGAGCGTCATAGGGGAGCAGACAGAGAAATATCAGCCAAACGGAAAGCCGTCTATGGATTAGCTCGAGCTAAAAAACCCGAACGTTGGAGCAAAGGCTGTCGTAACTGGAATTTTATTCATGAAGTGATGCTGTATCCGGAAGCAAATGCTGCATAAAATTAGAAATAAGGCGACAACTAGCTTGAAAAACAGCGAAGAATGTGTACGGAATATCGCGCTCTCGCTCACTCTCTCATTGCTAAAAAATCGATAAGCTCCTTTGGCCTGTGACCAGGAGCCATGACAGCTTGGATAAATTGAACCTGACGCTTTTGATGATAATAAGCCCGCTGTTTCAAAAAAACGCTCTTTAAGGCGTTTATCTCCGAAATCAATTTGATGAAATTCTTCCCGGATCCACTCATTCCCATTACCCGTTACTGTTTTCATGTGCCTGTTTCCTGATTTACCTTGCTCTTCTTTACTATTGACTCTACCAATAATCCAATTCCACCTGAATCATTTTTCATTCAACGTTGTGGGTAAAAGTGAGACCTCAATCCTATCGAACACAAATGGGCTCAAGCCAAAGCACTTCGTAGAAAGCAACAATGTCACATTGACTCTCTGTTTTCTTATGACTTTATTTAAATCAATTTATAAGGCCCCTGCTATATCTATTGAACTGGAGGCTTCAGGATCGACGGTTTCTGAAGTAGAGGGATTTGGTATAATAATACTGGATAATATCTGTTTTTCATATTTACACCACGCAAAATACCAAACTCATTTCAGAAAAAACCTTGCTAACTGTGCCATATGATTATTTTGACTCACTGCGATGACCATTTTTTAGTAGATAAAACAAATTATTTTTATATGTTTCGTATCTATAAAATAGAGTATAGAATGATATTTTCTACTGCAAAACATCGTAATTTGTTACTTAAACATTTTTTTAGTTGAAAATTTTGCTTAATTCATTTGATTTCTAATACAGATGCTCAGGTTATTTTAATAATATTTACAATGCAAAAAATTCAAGCTTATCTTAAAAACTATTCTGTTATTAATATGGTAGAAAAAATAAATAAGAAATAATGAAATCGTTTTACGGTAATATTTTTATTCCAATTTATTGATGTTTCCATCAGAGTTTTTTACAGTTATGGAAACAGTGGATAGCATTTTATTCAGCCATGAATACCTCAACCATCTTTGATAAATTCAGTCAGACATTTATTATCTGCATTACAAAAAATGGGTAATAGGACGGTGTTGAAATGGTATTTATTTGGTACCGATTCATTTAGCGCAACATGTTTAATAAACCGATAATAGATTACATATCAATGGTATTAATACGACACAAGAATATTTTAGATCTGTCTAAAACGTTATAACTGATTGATATTACTGGTGGGTCGTGCAGGATTCGAACCTGCGACCAATTGATTAAAAGTCAACTGCTCTACCAACTGAGCTAACGACCCGCTGCTGCTTCATATCGACAGGAACAAACTAATCATCCTGCGCGCCACTCTTGACTAGGGCGATGCATGTTACCAATTTATCTTGGTAGTGCAACTTAAATTTCCTGAAAAGCTTTAATTTTTTGCTATTTATTTAATTATGCGCAAAATAACACCCATTTAATTTGTTTTTCAGTTTATAGGCTGCCATCAAAGCAAGTTCATAGCCTAGTACAGTAGCAGTTTTTGATAATACAAAGAGGCTAAAAAGAAGCCAATTTCTTCTGTGCTTCTGCGGCTGCCTGGCTATTAGGGTACTTTTTAATCACTTGCTGATAAACCGCCTTCGCTTTGTCGGTTTGTTTTTTATCCTGCATAATCATACCCACCTTAAGCATCGCATCTGCACTTTTTGCTGATTGTGGGTAATTCTTAACCACGAATGCATAATAGGAAGCAGCGATATCTTTTTCGCCTTTATTATTATAGTACAACTGCCCCAACCAATAATTGACGTTAGGTAGATAAACTGATTCTGGATATTGAGTCAAAAAATTTTCAAATGCTACAATAGCTTGATCATATTGTTGTTTTTCCCGGGAAGAAGTGGCTTGTTTGTAAGCATTCTCGTCATCATTCACAGGTATCTTTGTATTGCTGGCAGCCTCCGGAACCACAGTACTCTTAGCACTGGTATCAGGTTCTGTATTACCCGGTATTTCTTGCCCTATTAGACTTTCTGCCCGTTGAGCCATCTTTGGCTGCCCAACGATCTGGTTGAGTTGATACTGGTTATTCTGGATTTGACCCCGCAAACTTTCAATATCGCGTTGCGAATCTGACAGTTGCTGTTGTAATTGGGTTAATAATTGGCTGTGCGCATTAACAATACGTTCCAGCTGAGTGACATGATCTTCTAACGATCCCGAGCCAACACCACTGATCGACGCTTCGGCTGTAGCGGCCGATGGAACCGCTACGCCAAAAAGTAACGACAAACTTAGCAAATAGCATCTGCAGTTACTGTTCATCTGATTCTCTTAGTAAACCAAAACTGCGCGACGGTTTTTCGCGTATGCCTGTTCATTATGCCCCAATTCCGCTGGTTTGGCTTTACCATAAGAGACGATAGAGATTCGATCCGCAGATACACCTTTACCTTGCAGGTACATTCCAACAGCATTCGCACGACGTTCACCCAAAGCAATGTTATATTCCGGCGTACCACGTTCGTCCGCATAGCCTTCAACAGTTACCTTGAACTTCGGATTATCCCGCAGGAAATTGGCATGTTTGTTCAGCATATCCATGAAGCCAGCATTAACATCATATTTATCAAGACCAAAATAAACTGTCTTATTTGCTTGCAGTTCTTGCATTTGCAAACGTGCCTGCTCTCCAGAGGACAAACTGCTAATATTTTCGCTACTCATGCCGGAGTCAGAACCCATAGCCGATTGATCATTATCAACCTTTTTATTAGAACTACAAGCGGCCACAGCCAGAACAGGTAATACCAACATCAACCCTTTTAGCATTTTGTTCAGTTGCATTTTTTGGATCCTTTAATTTTATAGTTTGCCATAGATTATATGTGCATCACAGATACGGCGACCAGGCAGGAAATTTGACTTGTCCATCGGTTGCCGGAAGACTCGCTTTGAAACGTCCATCAGTCGATACCAGTTGTAACACTGAGCCTAGCTCCTTGGTCGAACTATAGATTACCATGGTACCGTTAGGCGCGATACTGGGCGTTTCATCCAGAAAGGTATCCGTTAATACTTGAACGGCTCCCGTTGCCAGATCCTGTTTGACGATGTGCTGAGATCCACTCTTGCTACCCACCATGATCAAAGATTTACCATCAGGGCTAACATCCACATCCTGATTTTGCGATCCTTCCCAGGTAATTCGCTCCGGCACACCGCCGTTAATGTCTATTTTATACACTTGCGGACGTCCACCTTGGTCTGAAGTGTAGGCGAGATGTTGGCTATCTTGGAACCAGCTTGGTTCAGTATTGTTACTACGACTATCAGTAATCTGACTGATGCTACCAGAAGCAAGATTCATCAGGTAAATATTGAGACTACCACTTTTAGACAAAGCAAAAGCTAATTTAGACCCATCTGGAGAAAATGCAGGCGCACCGTTGTGGCGTGGAAATGAAGCAATCGGTTTGATGTTACGATCAGCGAGCGTCTGCATAACCAGAGCAGATTTACCACTTTCAAAAGTAACGTAAGCGATTTTGCTGCCATCCGCCGACCAAGCGGGTGACATCAGAGGTTGAGGAGAACGATGAACAGTGACTTGATTGTAACCATCGTAATCTGAAACACGTAATTCATAGGGAAACTGACTGCCATTACTGGTCTCTACAATATAGGCAATGCGAGTACGAAAGGCACCTTTAATACCTGTTAATTTTTCAAATACCTCGTCACTGGCAGTATGAGCCGCATAACGTAGCCATTGTTTAGTAACTGTGTACTGATTTTGCGCTAAAACGCTACCAGCCATGCCCGAAGTATCGAGCAGTTGATAAGAAACCACATAGCTACCATCAGCACTCGGCTGGATCTGACCGATCACTACGGCATCAATCCCCAGTGTGGTCCAGGCTGTGGGGGTGACTTCAACCGAGCTGCCCGGCTGCTGCGGCATACGTGATACATCGATGGGGTTAAATTTGCCACTGTTGCGCAAATCGGCGCTTACTATCGAGGCAATTTCTTCAGGTGCGATGCCTGGCCCGAGCCATTTAAATGGAATGACCGCGATGGGCCGAGCTGAGTCAACACCCTGGGTGATTTCAATACGCACCTCTGCGTGCAAGATAGTCGCCCACAATATTAAAAATCCTAGTGCTACTCGAGATACTCGCTTCATTTTATCTCCCTTTCTAAGAAAACTTATTTCGCAATAATTTAAAGCGGTTGACCAACTTCCTGCAACACTTCAACGTGTGTACTTAAAGCGTAGAGAAATAACGTAACACAAAGACAACCTGACTAAAATTTCACGGGTGTTTATCAAACCTTATTACGGCTTAAATACAAGCGCAGCATTCTTAAACACCTGGTAAACATCATCATTCGGTGGTTTAGGTATTTTAGCCTGTTTCGCAGCTGCTATCGCTGCCTGACATAAGGCAGGATCCCCCCCTTCAGCCGTTACACCCATCAATATACCTTCCGGAGACAATTGAATTCTCAGATCACATTTACGCCCCCGATAAAGATTTGCATCGTAAAATCTGCTTTGAATGGCGGCAGTGATTTGCCCTAAATAGCCATTAATTTCAGATCCCGATGCGCCACTCTTTCTACCTCCACCTTGACCTGCCGCTGCTGCACTACCTTGGGGTACATTTTTTTCTGCTGCCAAGCCTCCCAATAGATCATCCACTTCTGTTGTCCTTGCGGCCTCAGCAGCAGCAGCTTTTTTTTTGGCCTCGGCTGCAGCGGCAACTTTCTTGGCCTCAGCCGCTGCTTTTTGTTTTGCCTCATTTTCTGCTTTTTTCGCCTCAGCCTGTTTTTTTGCCGCAGCAGCGGCTGCTTTTTTCGCTTCTGCCACCGCTTTTTCTCTGGCCTCCGCCGCCGCTTTCAGCATTTTATCGGCTTCTGCTTTTGCCTGAGCAGCCTCGGCCTCCGCCCGTCTTTGTTCTGTTTGCGCTTTTTCTATCGCCGCCGCGGCTTTTTCCTGTTGTTCTGCAAACTGTTTTTGCTGTTCTTCAGCCGCTTGTTTCGCATTTTCTTGCGCCTGTAGACGTTCTTTTTCTAGATCTTTCAAACGTTGCCGTTCTGCTGCCTGTTTTTGCTGTAGCTCTTCAGCCTGTTTCTCAGCTCTTTTTTTATATTGTTGTTGTGCACGTTTAGCTTCAGTCTGTTGCTGCTCTTGACGCTGATATTGCTGTGCAACGGCGCCAGGGTCAACCATCACCGCGTCGATAACAGTACCACTTGCACCAGAGCCACCAATATCAGCATTCTGCGTCGAGGATCCCCAAATTAATAAGGCAATCAATACCAGGTGCAGAATGACCGAAACAATCACAGC
This sequence comes from Candidatus Fukatsuia endosymbiont of Tuberolachnus salignus, assembly GCF_964030845.1. Lineage (NCBI taxonomy): Bacteria > Pseudomonadati > Pseudomonadota > Gammaproteobacteria > Enterobacterales > Yersiniaceae > Candidatus Fukatsuia > Candidatus Fukatsuia endosymbiont of Tuberolachnus salignus. Next base: position 2,639,324 of record NZ_OZ034983.1, on the reverse strand, counting down.
CAGCTTCAACTTATGGTTTTGTTCGGTTCCTTTTGTCACATTCGATTTCCAGAAACAAGATTTTAATAATAGACTTTTTGCAAAACTGTAGCGAATGCTGCAAATTCAAGGTGCCTTGCGCGCAGTAACTGCACGGTACATACGAGTACATGAGGATTGCGAGCACCACGTAACGCAGAACTTGCAGCACGGTAGTAGGTTTTGCAAAAAGTCTACGAAGTTATATCGGTTGCGTCATCAAGCCCACAGAAGTAACGCCAGCCTGCTGAAGCATATTCAATGCTTTAATAATCTCATCATAAGGTACTTCTTTTGCACCACCAATTAAAAACACAGTTTTCGGATCAGCCTGCAAACGCGCCTGTGCTTCGGCAACCACTTGCTGTTCTGGTAGTTGTTCCATACGTTGATGATCGACAACTAGGGTATATTGACCCACCCCAGAGACTTCAACAATGATTGGTGGATCACCCTTGCTAGACACTGTTTTTGAATCTGTCGCATTAGGTAGATCAACTTCAACACTTTGCGTAATAATGGGCGCTGTCGCCATAAAAATCAGCAATAGCACCAGTAACACATCGAGTAAGGGAACAATATTAATTTCAGATTTAAGCTCGCGACTTTTACGGTTTGATGCTCGTCTCATGTGCCCCCGCCCCTCACTTATTAGAACCTGTTAAAAATCTATTGCGTAGCACGTGCAAAAGCTTGGCGATGCAGAATAGCGGTGAATTCTTCCATAAAATTATCGTAGTTCTGCTCAATTTTATTCATGCGTTGGTTAAGCCTGTTGTAGGCCATGACCGCAGGAATCGCCGCAAATAAGCCAATAGCCGTTGCAATCAAAGCCTCGGCAATACCAGGTGCAACCATCTGTAACGTTGCCTGCTTCGCGGCACCTAAAGCAATAAAAGCATGCATGATACCCCACACCGTACCAAACAGACCGATATACGGGCTGATAGAACCAACAGTACCAAGGAACGGAATATGGGTTTCCAAAGATTCTAATTCACGGTTCATCGCGATACGCATCGCCCGTGATGCACCGTTAACAACCGCTTCAGGCACCTGACTATTAGCACGATGTAAACGAGCGAACTCTTTAAAACCAGAATGGAAAATTTGTTCTGAACCGCTGATGCTATCATGGCGCGCCTGACTTTCCTGATACAGGATAGATAGCTCGCCACCCGACCAGAACTTATCTTCAAAAGCTTCAGCATCACGGCCGGCGGCATTCAGAAGACGCGTCTTCTGAATAATGATCGCCCATGAAACGATAGAAAATATAATTAATACCAGCATGATAAACTGCACCAAAAGGCTTGATTTCAAGAATAAATCTAAAATACTCATGTCAGTCACTGCGTAAACTCCGCGATAATAAACTTAAGAAGTCAAAAACCAACCACAACACGATACTCAAGAGTTTCAAACTCGGGAATGAATTGTCCAACGAGGAAGAAAATAATTATAGGTTGGCCTCATCGTTGTCATTCTTAGCTGCATTTTTACGCGTCTTGCTAATTTCACTCTGCTCCAGTGCCAAAGCAGAAATAATACCGAAACAACAGGCCAAAAGCGTGCCAAATATCCAGGCAAGATACCACATGATCTGTGCTCCTTAATACAACGAATGCGGATTTTTATCGATAAAATCTTTATCAATACGACCAAACATTTTGTAATAACACCAACTCGTGTAAATAAGAATAACAGGGATGAAGACTAACGCCACCCAGGTCATCACTTTCAGGGTTAGTAAGCTCGATGTTGCATCCCACAGTGTCAAACTGACGTTAGGATCAGTGCTTGATGGCATAATAAACGGAAACATAGCGACACCCGCCGTCAGAATAATACAAACAAGGGTCAACGAAGATGACACAAACGCCCAAGCGCTTTGCGTAAAGCGTGACAGTAATAGAGTAAACAGTGGCAAGATCACACCCAACTCAGGCAACGCCCATAGAATAGGGTACTTATTGAAATTCAGCAACCAGGCACCCGCCTGATGCGCGACTTCTTTGCGCAATGGGTTAGATTCTGCTGTCGTATCCAGTGCCGAAGTAATGACAAAACCATCAATACCTTTCATCAACCAAATTCCCGCTAATAAGAAAGCGGTAGCCGTTAGCAACGCTGAAATCTGTGCAGTGCTACGGGAGCGTAAATGTAATTCACCTCGAGTACGTATTTGCAAGTAAGTGGCTCCCTGTGTCACTAACATGGCTAAACTCACCCCCCCGGCAAGTAAACCAAAAGGATTGAGTAGCTGGAAAAAATTGCCACTATAGAATAAACGCAAATAACTATCGATGTGAAAAGGCACCCCTTGCAGCAAGTTACCAAAAATTACACCAAATGCCACGGCTGGTACGAAACTACCGACAACAATGCCCCAATCCCACAGGTTACGCCAACGAGGATCATCCAGTTTGGCACGGTAGTCGAAACCAACCGGGCGGAAAAACAGCGCGGCCAATACCAACATCATCGCAACATAAAAACCCGAAAATGCGGCGGCATATACCATTGGCCAGGCAGCAAATAACGCGCCACCAGCGGTCACTAACCAAACCTGGTTGCCTTCCCAGTGCGGAGCGATAGAATTAATCATAATGCGGCGATCGATATCACTTTTACCTATGATGCGCAGTAAAATCCCTATGCCGATATCGAAGCCATCAGTGACTGCAAAACCTATCAACAGTAAGCCAATCAGCAGCCACCAGGTAAAACGTAGTTCTTCATAACCAAACATAAGTGAGTCTCTCTTACTAGGCTTGTTGTACCCTATGAATCGCCTGTTCAAAATGATAGCGACCTGTTCTTAGGCTACTTGGCCCAATGCGGGTGAATTTGAACATCAGATACATTTCTACGATCAGGAACAAGGTATAAAGCCCACAAATTAGTATCATAGAAAATAGGATCTCACCGGCGCTCACTGACGAATTTGCCATCGCTGTTGGCAGAACCTCACCTATCGCCCAAGGCTGACGGCCATACTCAGAGACAAACCAACCCGCTTCTACCGCGATCCAAGGCAATGGCAGGGCGTAAAGTGCCATCCGATGTAACCATTTTTTCTCACCTATCTGGCTACGTACAACAGTATAAAAAGAACAGGCCATGATCAATAACATCAACAAGCCACAAACGACCATAATACGGAACGCAAAATAGAGGGGCAACACAGATGGAATAGAATTTTTTGTCGCTAGCTGAATTTGTTCTTCGGTCGCCTCAATAATATCTGGTGCATATTGTTTCAGCAATAAGCCATAGCCTAAGTCTTGTTTGCTTTTATCAAATGCTGCACGTACTGCAGGATCAGTATTGCCCGAGCGCAGTTGTTCGAGTAACTGATAGGCCTGGATACCGTTGCGGATACGTCTTTCATGTTGAGACATCAATTCGCGTAGTCCCAATACTGGAGTGTCTATTGATCGTGTAGCGATCAAGCCAAGTACGTAAGGGACTCGAATGGCAAAAGCGTTCTCCATTTTTTCCTGGTTTGGAATAGCAAATAAGGTGAATGACGCAGGGGGAGGCTGAGTTTCCCACTCCGCTTCGATGGCTGCCAATTTCGTTTTTTGCACATCACCCATTTCATAACCGGATTCATCACCCAGTACAATGACCGACAACACAGCCGCTAAACCAAAACTGGCCGCGATAGCAAATGAACGCTTAGCAAACGGGATATCACGACCTTTCAACAAATAATACGAACTGATCGCCAGTACGAACATGGCACCCGTTACATAACCTGCGGCAACGGTATGGACAAATTTCACCTGAGCGACGGGATTAAACACCAGTTCAGAAAAACTGACCATTTCCATTCGCATGGTTTCGAAATTAAAATCAGAAGCGATCGGATTTTGCATCCATCCATTAGCAATCAGGATCCAAAGCGCAGAAAAATTAGAGCCTAACGCTACCAACCAGGTTGCTCCTAGGTGCTGATATTTGCTTAATCGATCCCAACCAAATAAAAACAGACCGACGAAAGTGGATTCAAGGAAAAATGCCATTAAACCTTCAATCGCTAAGGGTGCACCAAAAATATCGCCAACATAATGGGAAAAATATGACCAATTAGTACCAAACTGGAATTCCATAGTCAAACCCGTGGCTACTCCCAGAGCAAAGTTAATCGCAAATAATTTACCCCAAAACTTGGTCATATCCTTATAGATCTGTTTACCGGACAAGACATAAACTGTTTCCATTATTGCCAGTAAAAATGCGAGTCCAAGCGTTAATGGAATAAAAAGGAAGTGATACATTGCTGTTAAAGCAAACTGTAACCGGGAAAGCTCTACAATATCAAACATCTTGATTCCTCGTTCCTCACGAAAATATCGACTTTGCAGTAGTTTTATTCTCGCTTGGGTAGCACTCTTATGACCAGTAGCAACAAATACTCAGACATATAGCGGCCTAATATTTTAATAACATAATAATACCCTCGTAATCATAGAGAATAAATGGGCTTTTACCACATGTATTTATTTACATATAGAGGATTAAAATGTGCTTCCACTATTAAAATTTCATTATTGACACCTTTGATAGAAAAATAATGTTGTCCTTGTATGAATAACATCGGTCAAAAAAGTCACTTATTGGATAATATTCCATCAATGATTGAAATTCATATTGCAAATAATAAGCTTTAATCAACCGCAGTGAGAGGGCATGATAAAAATCTGACTTCCAGATTGTGGAAGAAGAGAAAATAAAAACTTTTTTTATTTTGAGGATAAATATGAATGAGGATAAATATGAATATATATCATATCGTTATAGCATGTATCATGTTGGTCAGCGCCCCACTTATGGCTTCGGAAGAAAGTGAGTTTCTTAATCCTTGTACCTTTCCTATATCTGATGTAGAAGCCCCTGATTATACACTAAGAAATATCGCAACCAACTACGTTATTCAGGATGCTCAAGTCAAGATAAAATATGATCTGGAAGTGGGAGAACCACGTCCATTTTTGCTGATAATGACGCATTTATGTGATAACAATAACCAGGACTTAGCCCGTAATATAACCACTAACTTCAATTTACGCTGGAAGGAGGGTGTAGATGATGAGGACGAGAAGTTCTTAAAAAATAAGGAGATTAAGTTACGAGTTCAAGATCCTGCTCCTAGCGATTATAAACTGGTTGTCAGAGTGTTGAGTACCACACGTCAAGAGAGATTAGAGAATTTTCCAGTCACTTTCTCCCATGAAACTGATGTCACAACAACTGATACCACCCCCCACTGATATTAAGTAAAATTAAAACCATAGAATAACCTTAGTTTAGAGATCTCGTCATGTTGAACGTAGTCCAACCACAGCCACCAGCGTCAACCTGGTGGCTTGTACGATCAGCAAGCAAATAACACTAACCGAGTTGCTTACGTGCATGACGGAACATCCGCATCCACGCACCATCTTCACCCCACTCTGGCGGATGCCAGGAGTTGCTAACAGTGCGGAAAACTCGTTCTGGATGAGGCATCATGGCTGTCGCCCGACCGCTACTGCTGGTTACTGCGGTAATACCTTGTGCGGAACCATTTGGATTAGCAGGATAGCGTTCAGTGACCTGGCCGAAGTTGTCGACAAAGCGCATGACCACCTGATTCTGTTGCTGTAACATTGTTAGCTGCACCACATTTTGCACTTCTAGCCGTCCTTCGCCGTGTGAAACGGCAATAGGTATACGTGAACCTGCCATATCCTGTGTAAATAAGCAGGGGCTGACAGCCACTTCAACCAGGCTAAAACGCGCTTCAAAACGTTCGGACAGATTACGTCTAAAATTCGGCCAATGCTCCGTACCGGGGATCAACTCACGCAAATGGGACATCATCTGACAACCGTTACACACACCCAATGCCAAAGTATGTGGACGTTGGAAAAAAGCGGCAAACTCATCACGTACCCGGTTATTAAACAAAATGGATTTAGCCCAACCCTCACCGGCACCTAAAACATCACCGTAAGAAAATCCCCCACAAGCGACCAACGTTTGAAAAGCGTTCAAATTTATTCTGCCGCTCAATAAATCACTCATATGCACATCGACAGCATCAAAACCTGCACGATGAAAGGCAGCAGCCATTTCAACCTGAGAATTCACGCCCTGTTCACGCAATACCGCCACTTTGGGGCGTATTTGTTGAGCAATATAAGGTGCCGCAATATCCTCGCTGGGATCAAAACTCAGTTTAACGTTAAGACCCGGATCCGTTTCATCTTGTTTGGCTTGATGTTCTTGATCCGCACAATGTGGGTTATCACGCAACCGCTGCATTTGCCAGGTAGTTTCCGCCCACCAGCAACGCAACTTCGCTCGACTCTCTTGATATAAGATTTCATCACCATGACGGATGATAAAACTGTCACCTGTTATCGCCTTTCCTAAATAGTGCACAGCGTTTGCCAAACCCAGATCAGCCAGCCATTGTTCTACCGTTTCACGCTGATCAGCACGTACCTGGATCACTGCACCTAATTCTTCATTGAATAAGGCTGCAAGGTGATCCTTACCCAACGACTGAATGTCTACATCGATACCACAATGACCGGCAAATGCCATCTCCGCCAAGGTCACTAATAAACCACCATCGGATCGATCATGATAGGCCAGTAAGCGCTGATCGGTGATCAACATCTGTATGGCTTTAAAAAAAGCTGCCAGCTGTGACACATTGCGCACATCAGCAGGTTTATCCGCTAATTGACGGTAAACTTGTGCTAGTGCAGTCGCCCCTAATGCGTTGTATCCTGCCCCTAAATCGATCAACAATAACGCATTTTCACAGTGATCAATCTGTAGCTGTGGTGTGATGGTACGGCGAACATCTTCCACTCGGGAAAAAGCGGTGATCACCAATGACAAGGGTGATGTCATTTCACGCTGCTCGTTGCCTTCTTGCCAGCCAGTCTTCATCGCAAGCGAATCTTTTCCTACTGGAATGGTCAGCCCCAGAGCGGGACAAAGCTCTTCACCGAGAGCGCGTACTGCGGCATATAATCCGGCATCCTCCCCCGGATGCCCTGCGGCAGACATCCAGTTAGCCGAAAGTTTAATGCGCTTTAAATCACCAATCTGGCTGGCGGCAATATTGGTTAATGCCTCTCCAACGGCAAGACGCGCCGAAGCGGCGAAATCCAACAAAGCCACGGGGGCACGTTCACCGATAGACATGGCTTCACCCTGATAGCTATCCAGGCTCGCGCTGGTAACAGCACAATTGGCTACTGGAATTTGCCAGGGACCCACCATCTGATCACGTGTCACCATACCCGTGACCGTACGATCACCGATGGTAATCAAAAACGTTTTTTCGGCTACCGCCGGTAAATGTAGAATCCGTTTTACCGCATCAGCGATATCGATCTGCGCACGTTGTAATGGCTCACCCTGTGCTTGCAATCGCGTGACATCCCGCAGCATTTTGGGTGTTTTACCCAATAAAATATTTAATGGCATCGTGATCGGTTGATTGTCGAAGTCACGATCGTTCACCAGCAAATTTTTTTCTTCAGTCGCTTCACCGATAACCGCATAAGGTGCGCGTTCACGACGACAAATTTCATCAAATAACGCTATCTGTTCTGGTGCAACCGCCAATACATAGCGCTCCTGCGACTCATTACACCAAATTTCCAATGGACTCATGCCAGGTTCATCATTTAGGATATCCCGCAACTCAAAGCGCCCACCACAACCGCCATCATTGATCAGTTCTGGCATCGCATTTGACAGGCCACCCGCCCCCACATCATGAATAAACAAAATAGGATTGCGATCACCTAGCTGCCAACAACGATCGATCACTTCCTGACAGCGACGTTCCATCTCTGGATTACCTCGCTGTACCGAAGCAAAATCGAGATCAGCATTTGATTGACCGGAAGCCATCGAAGAGGCCGCGCCACCCCCTAAGCCGATATTCATTGCTGCGCCGCCAAGGACGATCAGCTTCGCGCCCAGAGTAATTTCACTTTTTTCTACATGATCGGCACGAATATTGCCCATGCCGCCTGCGAGCATAATCGGTTTATGATAACCACGTAGCTCACTACCGTTATGGCTATTAACACGTTCTTCGTAGGTACGAAAATAACCGAGCAACGCGGGTCGACCAAATTCATTGTTAAAGGCAGCAGCACCAAGAGGCGCATCGGTGATAATCTCAAGCGCGCTCACGATACGATCAGGTTTACCAAAATTTTCTTCCCAAGGTTGTTCAAAATTCGGAATACGCAAATTAGAAACCGAGAAACCGACCAATCCAGCCTTGGGTTTAGCGCCGCGTCCAGTGGCGCCTTCGTCGCGGATTTCACCACCAGAGCCTGTTGCTGCTCCTGGCCAAGGTGAGATTGCCGTTGGATGATTGTGAGTTTCTACTTTCATCAGGATAGGTGTTTCCTCCTGATGATAATCATAGATCCCGTTCTGTGGTGCCGCGAAAAAACGCCCAACCCGAGAGCCTTGCATCACCGCTGCATTATCTGTATAGGCAGACAACACATAATCTGGCGTTTGTTTAAACGTATTTTTAATCATGTCAAACAGAGAATATGGCTGGTCAATCCCATCAATCCGCCAATCTGCGTTGAAGATTTTATGGCGACAATGTTCCGAATTGGCTTGGGCAAACATATAAAGTTCAACGTCTGTTGGATTGCGTCCGAGAGTCTTGAAAGATGCCAGCAGATAGTCTATTTCTTCCGTTGCAAGTGACAAACCTAATTGGCTGTTCGCCTGCTCTAATGCTTTTCGCCCTTGCCCTGCGATATCGACCCGCTGTAGCATCCTGGGAGGATGATGAGAGAAAAGTTGTTCTGCCTGTGCCAAGTCGCTAAATACCGTTTCCATCATCCGATCATGCAGCATCGCCTCTAGCTGTTGCCATTGGGCAGATGTCAGCTCGCCACTCTGAATGTAGAAAGCGACACCACGTTCCAGACGTAGCACCTTGGATAAACCACAATTATGCGCAATGTCGCTGGCTTTAGAGGACCAAGGAGAAATAGTGCCAGGACGAGGCGTTACCAACCGTAAAACTCCCGCCACTGTACATTCAGGTGAAACAGCCCCATATTTGAGTAAATGTTGTAATTTAACGTTTTCCTCAGCATTCAGCGGCGCACTGAGATTGACAAAATGCACATATTCAGCGTAGATATCACGTACCGGTAATTGTACATCCTGACAGCGGGACAGCAGTTTAGTGATCCTAAAAGCTGACAAGGCGGGTGAACCGCGCAGTATTTCCATAAGCAAAGTTTCTCTCATCGATGAAGCAAAGGGAGTAGCATGTTAACGCGCGCTATTATAGTGAATCCCCAACAGCGACGGAACCGTCTGCCTCTTTATTCTTGATGACAGGCTTGACTTCACACGACAAATACTGATTTGGCGCCAACTAGAGAGCTGAAGAAATGTGGCATACAATGGACTGTGGGTAGCACCTCAGACTAGAAACAAAAAAATGTCATCAGTATAAACTAAAGAGCTGACTCCAGGGCATATAGTAGATATTGCCGATGATCATGAGCATAAGAGAAATGTAAGCCGTGTTGATGGCAGAACCCTGCCAACGGATATCGTGATAGCGCAGGTGATAAAAGTGTAATAAACGCTCCACGATTAATATTAGCCCACAAAGATGAATTATCCAGGTTTCTGCGCCGTTCATCTCAAGTATTATGAGTAAAATAAGTGCGATAGGGACATATTCCACAGCGCCGCTATAAACAGCAATGGCGGTTTGCAATTCAGAAAAACCGCCATCACCATAGGTTACCCGGTATTGATTTCTGAGTTTTACTACATCTAACGAGAGCTTGAGCAGCAATATTGCGCCCAAAACAACATAAAACGAGCTAACCATTTTAGACTCCATAGCCCAATTTCAACATCCTCCTTGCTTTAAAGGGCAAAGATCCCTACCGTGCAAACCAAAGCCTAATTTGTCTCGGTGGGTTTTCATTTCATATACTCTAACAGCAAGAAAAATTTTAACACAAATCAGGTAGAAAACTGTGCCTTATATCCTCCCCGGCGCTTTGCTCACAACAATTCTAAACAGACTCTCAAAACTTTGCATCATCTGCATAAACACTCACCAAAATACAGGATAATAAAAGCTGTTCTTGATTTCATACCTTAGCTAGACTAGGACATATTTGTTTTTTAAATGGCAAAAATAAGCGCAACAGTTTCCGGCAACCTCGTTGAAGGATAGTTTAAAGGGTAGGGTATGCGTACTGAATATTGTGGGCAGTTAAATTTGTCCCATGTCAATCAAGAAGTCACTTTGTGTGGCTGGGTTAATCGTCGCCGTGACCTCGGTAGTTCTATTTTTATTGATATGCGCGATCGAGAAGGCATTGTCCAGATATTTTTCGATCAGGGTCAACCCCTCGCTTTTGCACAGGCATTGTTATTGCGTAATGAATTCTGCATTCAGGTAACAGGTACTGTGCGGGCACGCATCGGTGAACAAATAAATAAAAAGATGCTGACCGGTGAAATTGAGGTACTCGCCGAGACACTCAATATTATCAACCGTAGCGAACCCCCACCACTAGATAATAAGCAGATTAATAATGAAGAGCCTCGTTTAAAATATCGCTATCTGGATTTGCGGCGTCCAGAAATGGCACTGCGGATAAAAACACGCGCTAAAATTACTCGTTTTGTGCGCCATTTTATGGATAGTCATGATTTCCTCGACATTGAAACCCCAATGCTCACCAAAGCCACACCAGAAGGCGCCCGTGATTATCTGGTGCCGAGTCGAGTGAGTAAAGGCAAATTCTATGCTCTGCCACAATCACCACAGTTGTTTAAACAGTTGCTGATGATGTCAGGTTTCGACCGTTACTATCAAATTGTGAAATGTTTCCGTGATGAAGATTTGCGTGCCGATCGTCAGCCTGAATTTACCCAAATCGACGTTGAAACCTCCTTTATGAGTGCTGAACAGCTGCGTCATCTGATGGAAGAACTGATCTGCAAACTGTGGAAAGAAATCAAAGGGGTCGATCTCGGCACCTTTCCCATCATTACTTTTTCTGAAGCTATACGCCGTTTTGGTTCCGACAAACCGGATTTGCGTAATCCATTGGAGCTAGTCGATATCGCTGACTTAGTCACCTCAGTCGAATGTAAAGTTTTTGCCGATCCTGCCAATGATGCAGCAGGACGAGTAGTCGCGATACGTGTTAAAGATGGGACACAAATCACTCGTAAACAAATTGATGAATACACTGAAATTATTAAACAACAGGGTGCTAAAGGCTTAGCTTGGCTAAAGGTGAATGACCGCGAAGCTGGGTTAAACGGCGTGCAAGGCCCGATTGCCAAATTTCTGAATACCGATGTATTGAAAAATATTCTGGAACGTACTAAGGCTGAGAATGGCGATATCTTATTTTTTGCTGCAGATAATTTTAAAATTGTTAGCGATGCAATGGGGACACTGCGTGTAAAACTGGCAATTAACAGGAAATTAATCAAACAGGATAGCTGGGCTCCCTTGTGGGTAATTGATTTTCCCTTGTTTGAAGACAACAAAATGGGGGGCATGAGCGCCATGCATCACCCCTTTACCGCACCCAAAGAAATGACACAAACTGAACTGGCAGCAAACCCAGTCGCCGCTATCGCCAACGCCTATGATATGGTGATTAATGGTTATGAAGTTGGCGGCGGATCAGTACGTATCCACCATAGCGAAATGCAACAACAAGTATTTTCTATTCTCGGCATCAATCAACAGGAACAACGCGAAAAATTTGGTTTTTTACTCGATGCGCTGAAATACGGGACGCCGCCACATGCAGGTTTGGCTTTTGGCCTGGATCGTTTAGTGATGTTGTTGACAGATAGCGATAATATCCGTGATGTGATCGCCTTTCCAAAAACCACTGCTGCCGCCTGTTTGCTAACAGAAGCACCTGGTTTCGCTAACCCTGCCTCATTGCAAGAACTGTCGATCAGCACGTTGATAATGGAAAACGCGGAAAAAAAGCCGAATGAACCGTAAACGCCCTGGAGTCATCGACGAGCAATATTGGGATCTAGAAAAATGATTTTTGGAGATTTTTATGGCAGGTCATAGCAAATGGGCAAACACCAAACACCGCAAAGCCGCGCAGGATGCCAAACGTGGAAAAATTTTCACTAAGATTATCCGTGAGTTAGTGACCGCTGCCAAGTTGGGTGGCGGCGATCCGGCGGCAAATCCGCGTCTGAGGGCTGCCATCGATAAAGCGTTATCGAATAACATGACGCGTGATACGTTGAATCGTGCGATTGCCCGTGGTGTCGGTGACGATGAAAATAATCACATGGAAACCATCATCTATGAGGGATATGCCCTTGGTGGTGCCGCAGTGATGGTTGAGTGCCTAAGTGATAATCGTAACCGTACGGTGTCTGAAGTACGGCATGCTTTCACTAAAACCGGCGGTAATTTAGGTACCGATGGTTCGGTAGCCTATTTATTTAGCAAAAAAGGGGTAATCTCTTATGCACCCGGTCTGGATGAAGGAACGATGATGGAACTGGCGATAAGGGCAGGCGCTGATGATATAACGGTTTATGACGATGGTACTATCGATGTGCTTACCACGCCGGAGGATTTCGATGCAGTAAAGGATGCATTGGATGAGTCTGGCTTAAAAGCACAGATGGCTGAAGTATCCTTTATCCCCTCAACTAAAGTGGATTTGGATGCAGAAACTGCACCGATACTGCTACGTTTGATCGATATGCTGGAAGAATCAGACGATGTGCAAGAGGTTTATCACAATGGTGAAATTTCCGATGAAATTGCTGCCACATTATAATTGGCCTCTGCAATTGATGCTAAAGGTGAATACTGGTCATGGCAATTATTTTGGGTATCGATCCCGGCTCTCGTATCACAGGTTATGGTGTTGTTCGTCAGCAGGGAAACCGCTTGAGTTATCTGGGCAGTGGGTGCATTCGTACACAGGTAGAGGGCACACAGCTAGATGATTTACCCAGCCGATTAAAGTTGATTTATGCGGGTGTCACTGAAATTATTACCCAGCAGCAGCCGAATTTTTTTGCTATCGAACAAGTCTTTATGGCAAAAAATGCGGCTTCTGCATTGAAACTCGGTCAAGCACGGGGAGTGGCTATAGTCGCAGCCGTAAATCAGAATTTACCGGTGTTCGAATATGCTGCCCGGCAGATTAAACAAACAGTGGTTGGTACGGGTTCGGCAGATAAGAGCCAAGTGCAGCATATGGTACGTTCTTTATTGAAACTGCCTGCCAATCCTCAGGCAGATGCCGCCGATGCCTTAGCAGTAGCCATCACTTACTGCCATTTTAATCCAACCTCATCTTAAAGAGAGTTAACATGATAGGGCGTCTTCGGGGTATCATTTTAGAAAAACAGCCGCCGTTAATGTTGTTGGAAGTTCAGGGTGTTGGCTATGAAATCCAGTTACCTATGACGTGTTTCTGTCAGCTACCCGATTTGGGGCAAGAAGCGATTATCTTTACCCAATTCGTGGTACGTGAAGATTCACAGCTACTCTATGGTTTTAATGATAAACAGGAACGCGCCCTCTTTCGTGAATTAATTAAAGTCAATGGTGTTGGGCCCAAATTAGCGCTGGGGATTTTATCTGGCATGTCGGCACATCAATTTGTCGGCGCAGTAGAGAAGGAAGAAATCACCACCTTGATCAGACTCCCAGGGGTAGGTAAAAAAACAGCAGAGCGTTTAGTAGTCGAAATGAAAGATCGCTTTAAAAGCTTACATGGTGATCTGTTTAGTAACCGTGGTGATATTCCATCGCTAGCCGAGCCGGCGAAAGTATCAGATGCAGATATTGAAGCTGAGGCCGTATCAGCGTTAGTGACTCTAGGTTATAAACCGCAGGAAGCCAGTCGATTGGTCAACAAAATTGCCAAAACAGGGGTGGATTGTGAAACATTAATACGTGACGCTTTACGCTCCGCCTTATAGGTCCAGCATGAATGCTTTCTATACCCAATGAGTTTCGAGTTACGGCAAGGCGGCAATCAATCGAATCCCAGGAGTGTACAGGTAGTACATGACTGGGATAAGTGCGAGCAGCCAACGCCGCCGTAACTTGAAAGACGAAGGGTATATGCTACTATCGCTTTTGTCTGAGCTTCTATTAGAACCTGTTCGGAATCTTTGTTGCTCGCCGTGTCAAGACATAGGGACATCAATATGAACGGATGCTCCCTGACGAGTGCTAAAATTAGATTCATCATAACTTTCAGCCAATACCTCGGATTCGACTAATATACCGTCTATAATTTGCTTTAAGAATCTTTTTTTTATTGTCTTCTCGTCTTCATCTGGAAAATTATTTTTAATAACATCAAAAACCTCATCTTTTATCAGTGGATCAATAATTTTATTATCCTTACTCCAAGGGTCAAGAATCAGAAATATTTCTTTTTTTTCATTTATTTCAGCGCAAAAATCGATAAAAAGAGAATATGAATTAGGGGTGCCTTCATTAATACCACAGTAAAATTCCATATTTGTGAATAGATTCGGGTCTGAAGAGTAGATAATTAGGGCGTGATTATTAGCGAAATCAGGATTATCTGGGTTATTTTCTGTAAAACAGATCACTCGCATTATCTCCGGATTTACACCTTGTCTACATAACAAGGTGTAAACTAAATAAGAGATCTCTCCACAATAAGTTGGGATCCCCTCTTTATATTCACTCTCGTGGGTTGTGGCGCTTGCTTCTACTTTTGTTGAAATTGAAGCTAAGTTTCCAGCAGAAAGATTATCCTGATCGGTTTGATGATTTTCATAGGCTTTCACAACTAATTCACCATAAATTCTTTGTATGATGACCCAATTATTATTTTTACAAGCATCATCAAATTCTTGTCGTAGATCGTCTGACATATCGGCGGCTTTTCTACGTACCCATTTACGTACAGTTTGAATAGTATCTATGCCATTGGGAGAATTGCTTGTTGGAACATCACGCCGATTTGCCTTATTGTAAAAGACATCCGCTTGAATAAAAGCGGATCTAACGCTATCCCTTAAAACGTAATCCTTTTCCAAAGATGGATAGCGCCCGTCATCGATGTTAGCAATACAATCGTTCGTGCTTCGATGCCGTACAAATTCAAATTTTTTCCGTCTTCTACCAGAGGGAGCCGCATAATTGCCGGATATTAAATTTTCATTGCTAACTGGAGGCGAACACATAGAGCACCTCTATCACATTTATGAAAAAACCTGAGGCCACAATCGATAGGGCGAAGCCGCTGTAGTGGTCATGTTTCGAGGTGCCACCTCATCGAAAATTCATAACTCGCATTCATAGGCTAGATTTTGCTTCTAACTCATCCAGCCGCTGCTCCAAAGTTACAAGTTTCTCTCGGATACGTGATAAAACCTGAGTTTGTACGTCAAATTCCTCTCGATTAACCAAATCGAGACGGGTGAGCTGTGTTTGCAGTATCTGACGGATTTTTTTTTCAACGTTATCCCCGAACTCGCGTACGCCATAAGGCAGTGATTCATGCACCTGGCGAGCGATTTCTTCAATCTTTTTCGCATCTATCATAATATTCTCCAGTAATTCAAGCTCTTTCGAAAACCCAAAGCGACTTGAAGCCTAGGATACAATGTAGGATCCACGTCACACAGCAGATTTTGAAAGAGGCATAATGAGATCTGTGGTCAAGATGCTATAAGTGTAATGCCTGATCCACTTTGGATAAACCTTTTGGTAGTGTCATTCAATTCAATAGAGCTCACAGTAACACACAACAAGTAGGTTTCACCGTGGGTCTATTTTGTGGATTGCCTGTATGAATGATTAACGATATAGTTCCGAATCTCATTCTCAGATCAGTATGTACGAGGATCAGGATAGTAATTCATTCCCTTGTGGAAGTCTGTGAAAGCTTATTTTATTGAGGTTTTTTACCGTGGATCAGACACTGTGCTCTGAATTTGGCCCCCCTATAGAACGCGTAAAGCGTGCACTCTGTGCTTTACGTAATGGTCTTGGTGTCATGGTACTGGATGATGAAAACCGTGAAAATGAAGGCGATATGATCTTCGCGGCAGAAACAATGACCGTAGAGCAAATGGCGTTAACTATCCGTCACGGTAGCGGTATTGTCTGTCTGTGTATTACTGAAGATCGTCGTTGTCAACTTGAATTACCAATGATGGTCAATAAAAATTCTAGCCAGTTTAAAACTGCGTTTACCGTGAGTATTGAAGCGGCAAAAGGTGTGACAACAGGGGTTTCGGCAACAGATCGACTTACGACTATCCTTTCAGCTATTGCTGATAACGCAAAACCTGCTGATTTAAATCGCCCCGGTCACGTCTTCCCGCTGCGTGCAGAAACAAACGGCGTGCTTTCCCGACGTGGGCATACTGAAGCGGCTATCGATCTGGCTCAATTGGCAGGGTTAAAGCCTGCTGCGGTGCTGTGTGAACTCACTAACGATGATGGCAGTATGGCACGCATGCCAGAAGTGGTTACATTTGCTAAACAACATAAGATGCCGGTGCTCACGATCGAAGATTTAGTATGCTATCGACAGCGAGGCGAGCCGCCGGACAATCCGATGGCGGCATCACTCATGACGATTTCACATAGGATCTAGGATAATATGTGGATAAAAACGGGATGAATCCTGTGTAATTAACTGCCGATCTTCACGTACACCAATGCCACAGGGCTGATCATTTATTAACCAACTACCAATTAAGGTGTAACTGTCACCAAAGCGAGGTAATGGGTGGAACTGTTGCACGATCATGCCTTCTGCACCATAAGGCCCCTCCGTTTGAGCTATTCTTTGACCGTTTTCGGTTATTTGGATATTAGCGCCTTCACGTGAGAACAGAGGCTTAGTGACGTAGTGAGTCAACGGCTGATTCTTATCTTGAGCGAAGTAAGCTGGGAGTAAATTGGAATGACCAGGAAACATTTCCCACAACAATGGTAGCAGTGCTTTATTAGCAAGGATACTCTTCCAGGCCGGTTCGAGCCAACGTACGCCAGCATCCTCGAGTTTGGTGGAAAACATTTCACGGAACATAAATTCCCACGGATAAAGCTTGAAAAAATTGCTGATGACTTGGTTGTGTAGATCGGTAAATTGTCCTTTTTCGCCTAGTCCGATTTCGTCGATAAATAAAAACTCACTGGGCAGCTCAGCGTCCAAGGCGCAATCTTGCAAATACTGTACTGTAGCGCGGTCTTCTGTCGTATCCTGGCAACAGGCCACATGTAATAAATTAAATCCGTGGCTTTCCCGTAGCTCAGCAAAACGCTCAATCAGTTTTTCTTGCAAACTATTATATTGATCCGCACGTTGAGGCAGATGGCCGGCGTTTATCTGGTCTTGCAACCATATCCATTGGAAAAAGGCGGTTTCATATAATGAAGTGGGGGTATCTGCGTTGTTTTCTAACAACTTGGCCGGATTTTTGCCGTCATAGGCCAGATCGAGACGTGAATAGAGCGAAGGCTGGCACGTTTTCCATGAAGATCGAACAAAATCCCAGCAGTGTGGCGGGATACTAAATCTAGTCAATAATTCTTCATTATTGACTACTTTTTCCACCACCTTTAGGCACATTTGATGCAGTTCAGCAGTGGTTTCTTCCAACTCTTCAATCTGAGCAAGGGTAAACTCATAGTAGGCTTCTTCACACCAGTAAGGCTCATTATTTATAGTGTGAAAATGAAAACCGAACTCAGTGGCTTTGTCACGCCAGTCAGGGCGTTCATTAATAGTTACACGTTTCATTCTTTAGATCTTAACTCCCCATGCTACGTGCGCTGGATTTGGATGAAGAAGAAGTATTGCTATGTTGCATCGACGCTTGTTTAGCAACGGATTCGCCGAAACCGCCACGCGTGGTAGTGGTCGTGACCGCGGGCTTGGGTGCAAGTGTGCTTCCAGGTACGGTCACCGAGCGACCCGAAGTGGCGGCACCATAATTTTTACCACTGGCATCGACAAACTTACCGTTAGCGGGGCTGGTTGGTTGATTTGAGGTAAACAGAGGTTGTTGAGCAAAACCACTGCGCCCCATCATATAGCCTGCCATTAACGGCATCCAGGCACTGCCACCGTGTGATTCTGCTGTTTTGCTAGTTTCAGCGGTGTTAGACGCAGATCCTGTTGTACCAGGTACCATCCCTGCCTGTGCTGGAGCGGGAGCAGGGGTACACTGTGATTCGCCAAATTCGGCCACACAATCAGCCTGGGTGGCGTATTTCGGTGCCGTTCTCGCTGCCTCTTGCAGCGCCTTATTGTACGAAGCGCTGCATTGTTCACTCATTGATGGGTTGGCTTGTGAACAATCGCTAGCATTTTGATACATCGAAACAGTTTCATCTGTTTTCTCGCAGCCTGCCAGGATGAATACGGCACTCAGTGATAACGCTATGGGTGCTAGACGATAGCTACGCCAAGATTTACGAAATGCCTCTTGATTGATATTCTTAGTCCGTTTCATGGTTATACATCCTATTTTAGTAACAGATTATTGATCTCCCAGTGAATGACATAAGAATAGAGGAAAGCGGTACAAAATTAAAGCGTGAGATAACAGCAAAATTTTGTCGCCTGGAATATATCCGTGGATAAAAAACAAATCGGGTACTGATGAAACCAGCACCCGAAGGCAGTGTGTTTAACCGTTAACCACGAAATGGATTGCCGCTATTGCGGGGCTGAGTATTCGCAGGGGGTGTCATGTCAGTCGGAGCGACTTGCCGGTTATCTGTCGTAGCATCCGGGCTTTCTGGTGCTAGCTTGGTGGTAGAGGTAGAAATAGGCGTATCCAGTACGCTATTGAATGCCATCAAATCATCCTGGTTTAAGGTTCCTAATGCTGATTTAATACTTAATTCATTGATTAAATAATCATAACGTGCATTAGCAAGCTGCTGTTTAGCATTATATAGTGTGGTCGTTGCATTCAAGACATCGAGAATAGTATGAGTACCCACTTTATAGCCTGCCTCCATCGAATCCAGCGAGCTTTTGCCAGAAATAACGGCCTGTCTATAGGCATTGATGCTGCTAATTGAAGCTGAAATATTATTGAATGAAGAGCGCACTTTTTGTACTACATTACGGTGGGCGTTTTCCAGACCTTCACTGGCACCAACAAAATTGTATTGAGCCTGTTTAACCTGAGAGTAAGTCGAACCACCGTTATATAAAGGCATATTGAGTGACACACCAATTTTATTTTTGCCTGCTTCGGTGTTGTTTGAACCGCCGTATATATCCTTGATGCGATTGTTGCTCAGCTCAGTGGAAGCCACCAGATCCAGCGTTGGCATATAACCGGTTTCAGCGATTTTAATTTGTTGCTGTGCCAGATCCTGGTTTAGACGAGCAACAAGCAACGCCAGATTATTTTTTTCCGCTTCTTGCAACAGGGTATCAACCTTATTTGGGTGTTTAGTTTGCAGTCGTTTGAGGTTTAGAGAAGCCAGTTCATGATAGTAAACACCAGTCACTTGACGCAGAGACTCTAATGCATTATCCAATTTGTTGCGACTATTGACTTCACTGGCTAATACACCATCATAATTTGCGCGCGCGCTCTGCACATCGGTGATGGCAACTAAGCCAACATTAAAACGCTGGGTTGTTTGGTCTAGTTGGCGGTAAACAGCTTCTTTTTGCGCTTCAGTGTAAGAGAGCGCGTCGATGGCGCGTAATACATCAAAATAAGCGGTAGCTGTATTGAGAATCAGATTTTGTCTACTAATTTGATAGTTGACTTCCTGAATACCCGCGGTTTTTTCCTGCAATGTTCGAGCGCGCCATTTTGACATATCGAAAATGCTTTGCGTCAATCTCAGTGAACCCGAAGTGCTATGGGTATTCGGATCTGAACGATGTATATTAACGTCGCGTCTTGAATCATTACGAAAATCGCGGCTATAGCCATAGTCGGCACTCAACCCCAATTGCGGTAACAGCGAGCTGCTTGCTTGATTAATTTTTTCAAATGCGGCATCACGTTCAGCCGCTACTTTACGTAACTCAGGGTTACTGTCTCTGGCTTGTTGATAAACTTGCAGCAGATTTTCTGCCTGACTTAGGGTACTGAAGCCGACTAAATTCAGTCCGATCAGCAAGGGGAGTAACTTCTTCATTAGTAATCCTTGTTATACAGTCACTTATTGTGCACTACAAATAGAATTTGTGCCATCTTGCCTTAATTCATCTAAATCTAACATAAACTTAAGCGAATATATTACGTTTAAGACTAACGGTTATATAGGCTAGCATATTTATTATTTTAAATATTGGTGGCAAAAATTATGCTTAATAAGGTAGTTTTGTAAAGTAATAAATCCTTTTTTATTAGATCTCTTGCATAATTTGCGGCGTGGTGTGAATAAGTTAAAAATCATATGGAGAGAGAGAGGAACAGATGACTGACTCCCAAAAATCACCGGTTACTTTTGGTAAGGGTGATGTAGAAATTATTACACGTGAGCTACTTTATAAAGGTTTTTTCACCTTAACTTTGTATCGATTTCGTCATAAATTATTCAGTGGTGCCATGAGTAATGAAATAACCCGTGAAGTTTTTAAACGCCGTCATGCTGCAGCACTATTGCCCTATGATCCGCGGCAAGATCAGGTGGTGTTGATAGAACAAGTACGTATTGCTGCTATGGATAATAGCAGTACGCCTTGGCTGTTAGAAATCGTTGCTGGAATGATAGAACCGGGTGAAACGGTTGAACAGGTAGCACGGCGTGAGGCCAAGGAAGAAGCAGGGATTGAGGTGGGGCGTTGTAAATTAACACTCAGTTATTTAGCCAATCCAGGTGCAGTCAGTGAACGCTTATCGATCATGGTGGGCGAAGTGGATGCGAGTACCGCCACCGGTATCCATGGCTTAGCGACGGAGAATGAAGATATTAAGGTTCACGTGGTGAGCCGTGAACAAGCTTATCGTTGGGTTGAAGAAGGCGTGATTGAGAATGCCGCATCGGTCATTGCACTACAGTGGTTAGAATTGCACCATCACGCATTAAAACAAGCGTGGACAAAATAATCGACTTCTTACAAAACCTGGTGACAGTGGAAGTGTGTACCAGCCCGCAGATCTTTTATTTTGAAGCAAGTTATACTGATTTCTATTCTACTCAAACGGGTATTCGATGATGATGTTGGAATAGGCGTCTTGTATAACCTACTGAGTGGTGTGTGTTGCAGTTTTGCAAGAAGTCTGATGAACGACGAAAATAAGGAGAACATTTGGAAAATCTGTTTAAACTGCCGATGGTAAATGGAACCAAGGTAAGAATTCTACAAATAACAGATAGCCATCTTTTTACAGATAAAAATCAAACTCTATTGGGCGTTAATACGGCAGAAAGTTATCATGCTGTATTGGCGGCTATTGTTATGCAACAGCACCATTGTGATCTGATCATAGCTAGCGGTGATTTAGCGCAAACACCTTCCGTAGTGGCCTACCAACGTTTTGCCGCTGGCGTGTCTGAACTGGCAGCGCCTTGCGTTTGGCTACCAGGAAATCATGATGATCAATCGGTGATGGTTAAAGTATTGGCGGATGCTGGCATTGTCTCTGCCAAGCAGGTTATGGCGGGTAATGATTGGCAGATCCTTTTGTTGGATAGCCAGGTAGTGGGTCAATCTTACGGTAATCTCAGTGAACATCAGTTGTTATGGCTGGAGCATTGTTTACAAGCACATCCACAACGTTATGCTTTAGTGACACTGCATCATCATCCACTCGCTTGTGGTTGTAGCTGGCTTGATCAGATTAGCTTGCGTAATGCATCACAGCTGGCAGAAATACTGATGCGTTATCCACGTGTTACTACCTTATTGTGTGGGCATATTCACCAGGAGTTAGAGGGTGATTGGTATGGTAGACGCCTGTTAGCTAGCCCGTCTACCAGTGTACAATTTAAGCCAAATAGTCTTATTTTCACTCTTGATAACTTGGCACCAGGGTGGCGTTATATCGATTTACAGCCCGATGGTTCAGTTGCAACTGAAGTATGCCGTTTAGCGGATGGCGAATTCTGTCCTGATATCAATTCGGATGGTTACTAACTTGTGTTAAAATTTTTTTGCTAGCCGGTACATAAAGGCAACTTAAGACTGTGGAGAGAGGGTACAGTGAAACCGCTCTGTCGTTCAACTATTAGCCAAGTATTAATTATAAAATGAATAAATCAAGTTATAACGCTGACGCTATTGAGGTGCTCAGCGGGCTGGAACCCGTCCGCCGTCGACCTGGAATGTATACCGATACGACCCGTCCAAACCACCTGGGCCAGGAGGTGATCGATAACAGCGTTGATGAAGCCTTGGCAGGGCACGCACGGCGCATTGAGGTAATTTTACATGCTGATCAATCATTGCAGGTCAATGATGATGGTCGTGGTATGCCGGTGGATATCCATCCTGAAGAAGGTGTTCCCGCAGTTGAGTTAATTCTGTGCCGTCTCCATGCTGGGGGAAAGTTTTCGAATAAAAATTATCAGTTTTCTGGCGGGTTGCACGGCGTTGGTATTTCGGTAGTCAATGCATTATCACGCCGACTGGAAGTGAAAGTACAACGTAATGGGCAGATATATAGCATTGTTTTTGAAAATGGCGATAAAGTGCAAGATTTGCACGTCATAGGTACTTGTGCCAAACGTAATACGGGTACTTACATTCATTTTTGGCCTGACACCTCTTTTTTTGACAGTCCCCGTTTCTCGGTTTCTCGCTTATCACATTTATTAAAAGCCAAAGCGGTGTTGTGCCCCGGCGTGGAAATATTTTTTAAGGATTTGATCAATAACAGCGAACAACGTTGGTGCTACGCCGATGGCCTGACAGATTATTTAATGGAAGCGGTTGACGGCCTGGTCACGCTGCCAAAAGTGCCTTTTATCGGTACTCTCACTGCCGCGACTGAAGCTGTTGATTGGGCATTATTTTGGCTGCCAGAAGGCGGTGAATTATTGACGGAAAGTTACGTTAATTTGATACCCACGGTGCAAGGGGGGAACCATGTTAACGGGCTGCGTCAGGGTTTGCTAGATGCCATGCGCGAATTTTGCGAGTTTCGCAATATGGTACCTCGTGGCGTAAAACTTGTCGCTGATGATATTTGGGATCGATGCGCTTATGTTTTGTCGGTCAAAATGCAGGATCCACAATTTGCCGGGCAGACCAAAGAACGCCTTTCCTCTCGCCAATGTGCCGCTTTTGTTTCTGGTGTGGTGAAAGATGCCTTCAGTTTATGGCTTAACAAAAACGTACCGGTAGCGGAACAACTCGCCGAACTCGCTATCGCTAATGCTCAACGACGGATGCGCGCGGCTAAAAAAGTGGTGCGTAAAAAACTGACGAGTGGTCCAGCGTTACCAGGCAAACTGGCGGACTGTAGTTCACAGGATCTCAACCTTACCGAATTATTTTTAGTCGAAGGGGACTCTGCAGGGGGATCGGCGAAGCAGGCACGTGATCGCGAATATCAAGCTATCATGCCGCTAAAAGGTAAAATTCTCAATACATGGGAGGTTTCTTCTGATGAAGTGTTGGCTTCGCAAGAAGTGCATGATATTTCGGTGGCTATCGGCATCGATCCTGATAGTGAAGATTTAAGTCAGCTCCGCTACGGTAAAATCTGTATTTTGGCTGATGCAGATTCCGATGGTTTGCATATTGCTACCTTATTGTGTGCGTTATTTGTGCGTCATTTTCGCTCTTTGGTATGTGGCGGACACGTTTATGTTGCTATGCCACCGTTGTACCGTATTGATTTGGGCAAAGAAATTTTCTACGCATTGGATGAGGAAGAAAAAATCGGCGTGCTAGAACAATTGCAACGTAAACGTGGTAAACCGAATGTTCAGCGTTTTAAAGGACTCGGTGAAATGAACCCACTACAATTACGTGAAACCACGCTCGATCCTAATACACGTCGCTTAGTACAACTGACCATCGATGACGAAAATACGGCTAAAACGCTGGCGATGATGGATATGCTGTTAGCCAAAAAACGGTCGGAAGATCGCCGCAATTGGTTACAGGAGAAGGGTGATGGGCTAGCAATCGAGCTCTAGACAGAAAGGTACTACGTAACGCAACATTTGCGCTACGCAATAGCATCCATGCAGTAAAATCAATCAGCAAACTTTATATACTGTGAACAACGTCAATCTTTAAGAACCTATTTGAAATCTCTTGTGCTCGCTGATACTTCGTCAAAAACGAGCTCAAAATGCGCATTGACTTTATGTAAACTGTGCTTCTTCGCCCGTTTTTTCCTTGTCTGAGCGTCGCTCAAGAAGATTTGGAACAGGTTCTAAGCGCTAAAACTGTTACCCACATTGGTCCTTTACCTACCGGATAACGTGCCAGTAGAGTTAATTTTCCAGTGTGTTCATCAATACCATAAACGGCAATATGATCGGATTGTTGCCCTGCGGCGATTAAAAAATCACCGCTATGATCAATATTGAAACCGCGTGGTTGTGTTTCTGTCGGCTGATGCCCTATCAAGGAAATTACCGTACCCTCTTGCTCTATGCTAAAAATCGCCAGGGTGCTAGCCGTACGATCACTGATATACAGATAGCGTCCATCGGGAGTAATATGAATATCGGCGGCCCAACAAGTGCCGGTAAAATCAGTCGGCAGTGCATTCAACGTTTGGATCCGTCTATATTGTTGGCCATTATCCGTGATTTGATAAACGTCTACCGTACTATTTCGCTCATTAACACAATAAGCGACCTGATGATGAGGATGGAATGCCATATGACGTGGACCCGCCCCTTTTGCTGTTTTCACTTCTTTCTGTTGCTTGTGTGGTGTTAATTTTCCATCAGTACTTAACTTAAATAGACATATTCGGTCTTCTTCCAGACAAGGCACCAGTACCAGTTGATTGCCCAGATCGATGTTTGCTGAATGTGGTGTCTTTAAATCATCCAATTGCTGGATCCATTTTTTTACCACGCCCTGGTTATCGATCGGGCTGACGCTAACACAATTTGCATTATAGGATGCTGAAAATAAAAAACGTCCTTGCAAATCAGTCGAGATATGTGTTGGGCTGCCAGGCAGTGCAGCACTAGCCACCTTTTTTAGCCTACCATCATCAGTAATACGGTAAGTCAGGATGGCAAAATCGGGGCGCACGCCCACGTACAAATAACGCTTATCAGGGCTAATAACCATAGGTTGCACCTGCTGATCGGACACTCTCTCAGTTTGCAGCAACGTTAATTCACCTATTAGATTTAATTGCCAAACATCGATCTGTGAGCTGTTTGGACTTGCCACATACACTATTTGTTTCATCATCGTTCCTTAATCGACCTTTTCATCTTCATTCGAGATTATTAATGTAGGAAAATCCATTATTTCTGAAGATTGTGATGGCAGCGGGGCTTTTCAGATAATCATAAAAAGCGCTGACTTGCGGGTTTTCATGACCACGAATTATTGCCATCGGGTATTCAATGGGATTATGACTTTGATCGGGGAAAACACCAACAACCCTGACCTTATCACTGGATACTGCATCTGATCCGTAAACAATACCCAACGGTGCTTTTGACCGTTCTACCAGTGCTAATGCACGACGAACATCGCTGGCAGCGATAATATCCGTCGCTAATGTCGACCAGGCTCCCCAATATTCCAATGCCTGTTTGGCATAAACCCCAGCAGGAACATGGTCTGGATCGCCAAGTGCCAGGCGCCCCCCGTCCAACAAGTTTTTCCAATCGGTTTCTTTATTGATGGCAACGTTATAAATATTGCTGTCTGTTGGTGCGATAAGCACTAGTTCGTTACCCAATAGAGTGTAGCGACTAACAGAAACAATGGCCTGTTTTTCAGCGAGATAATCCATCGATTGTTGATCGGCCGAAATAAACAGATCCGCTGTTATGCCCTTTGCTATTTGCTGTGCCAGCGTGGAAGATGATGCGTAAGAAACCACCACCTCTATTTGTTTTTCTACCTGATACTGTTTAGCAATATCCTGTAATGCATTAGTTAATGAAACAGCGGCAAACAAGGTAACTTTCTCTGCCGCTACAGCAGACAGGTTCCCTACACAAACCAATATGACGCCAAAAATCCATTTATCCCACCGATATTTCATCCCCTTCCCCTTAATAAAAAACTATTAACACTGTTATTTCGACTGACTTGTCCTGGAAATCAAATTAAATATACCGCCTAAACCATAAATTAGCCCCAACATCACCGCCATCACTACCGGCACCATCACCACCGCTAACAACAAACTTTGCAATAATTCCAACATGGTAGCCCCACTTAACTATACAATTAGCGATAATTTATACCACCGTCTATTATTAGATCTATTACTAGAATAACTTATATTCACGATACTTATCATATTTATGGATGATAGACTTGCAATAGAGCTCTTGTAAAAACTATTCGGTGCTGCAAATTCTGCGTTATCTGGTGCTAGCAAATGTACGTACAGGGATTGCAGCGCTCTATACGTCTTGACTTCGCAGCACTTGCTATCGTTTTACAAAGGGTCTAATAAAAAAGATAATCCCTATGATGCTCCCATGCTAGATAACATAACAGAGTTATGTGATAACGATATAATTTTGGATAAATAACAAGGATTAATCAATCTCCATAAACAATTAGCTCTATCTATTAATAGTCACTACAATCGATTAAAGTATGTTATCAAGAAAAACAAACAAAAGGACTTTATCATGTGGGCAACTCTTGCTGCTTCATTGTTTTTTTTACCATTTAACCACACACTATCCCTGTTGCTACTACTTTGTTCGTTAGCAGGGGCTGTTTATTATGCTGTATTAACTCTGCCGGCGATGGCTTTCTTATTATTCATGCTAGTAGTCGCTGTTGCCGTAACGCTATTACGTCATCGTCAGCAGAAATGGCGAGTAGTGGTGATGGAATTACTGCTACTTCTTGGTTGCATCGCACTTCTTTTTCACGTCTCTGGTTTCAACAACTTTAAAATATTAGATAAAGTTCAAGTTGGCATGCTGAGCGGGCCTTTCTCCATGTATTACAACTTTGACAAGGCGCTGATACCCTTCTTTGTATTGATATGTTTGCCAGATTTATTCACTACCCAAAAACATCCTTCGATCAGTCAACTCAGCTGGATAGGATTAATGTGTACAGTACCGGCCTTGCTTTTACTGGCTGTTGCCATCGGTGGCTTAAAGATAGAATTCCATTTTCCACAATGGATTGGGCAGTTTTTTATCGCCAATGTCTTTTTTGTCTGCCTAGCTGAAGAAGCGCTGTTCCGCGGATATTTGCAACGAAGACTTAGCCAGTGGTTAGGGGCTTATCCAGCACTGCTATGCAGTGCGTTGGTATTCGGTGCCTATCATTTCGCTGGCGGCTCCTCACTGATTATTTTTGCTACATTGGCCGGAATAATTTACGGCTTGGCCTGGCTATGGAGTGGTCGTCTATGGGTTGCTGTTAGCTTCCATTTTGCATTTAATCTTATACATTTGCTGTTTTTCACTTATCCAATATATTTGCCAAAATAATCATTAGGCAAAAAATCAGCCAGGGTTAAAACAAACGATTGCTGTACGTAGCCGTCCCGCAATATGATATTCTTGTTGAATAAATTAGCGAGTTAAGGATTTTACGTTATGGCGGTGACTAAATTGGTTCTGGTAAGACACGGTGAAAGTGAATGGAATAAAGAAAATCGTTTTACTGGCTGGGCGGATATTGGCCTATCTGAGAAAGGTCGTAGCGAGGCGAAACAGGCTGGTGACGTATTAAAAAAAGAAGGCTTGATTTTCGATTTTGCCTATACTTCGGTTTTGCAACGCGCTATCCATACCCTGGATTATGTATTGGATGTGTTGGGTCAATCTTGGCTACCGGTTGAAAAATCCTGGATGCTCAACGAACGCCATTATGGGGCGTTACAGGGGTTAGACAAAGCGGAAACGGCTAAAAAATACGGTGATGATCAAGTAAAACTGTGGCGTCGTGGTTTTGCCATCTCTCCTCCTGAATTAACCAAAGAAGATCAACGTTTCCCCGGTCATGATCCGCGTTATGTGAAGCTCAGCGCCGACCAATTGCCACTGGCTGAAAGCCTTGCAACCACAGTCGAGCGCGTTATCCCCTACTGGGATGAGGTTATACAACCGCGCATCGCCAGGGGTGAGCGCGTTATCATTGTGGCTCATGGTAATTCTTTGCGAGCGCTAATAAAGTATCTCTATGACATGACTGAAGATGAAATCCTTGAATTAAATATCCCGACTGCTGCGCCTTTAGTGTACGAACTTAATGAAGATTTTAAACCTATCAAGCATTATTATCTGGGGAACGCAGAAGAAATCGCGGCAAAAGCAGCGGTCGTTGCTAATCAAGGAAAAGCCAAATAACTTGTGCCAAAACTGGCTAAATATCTCAACGATGAGCACCCGATCTAATCTGACAGACAACTGTATTTATAACCAGAAACTGTTAGAGCCTGTTCCAAATCTTTTTCACTGTGCTCAGACGAGGAAAAAACACAGCGAGCACAAGAGATTTCGAACAGGTTCTTAGGTCGGGTTTGAGCTACTACATAACAAGGTAATTTAAAGATTTTAAGATAGGCGATTTCTATTCTCGTAACCACTTACACCAACTGGCCATGACCTGCCGCCTTTCACTGTGAAAATCATTGGCAGCAACAATACCTGGCAACTCTTGCAATACTAAACGATGAATTCTATCACGCATGCCAATATAAGCAGCAGTTAATGCCGCCGCTTCTGACTGTGCCATGATGCCGAAATCCACCATACAGGCAAAAATACGCACATTATCTGACCAATTGGCCAGGTCCGGTTGTGCCGCTGCGTGGCGTAACACCAAATATTGCGCGATAAATTCAATATCGATGATACCACCTGTATCAGCTTTGATATCAAATAGATCTGGCTGTTTATCGCCAAGGTGATGACGCATTTTTTCACGCATGGAGATGATATCTTTTCGTAGCTGCTGATCATCTCGCCGATGACATAAAACCTGTTGCCGAATGGCGTCAAATTGTTGCTGTAATTTGGCTTCACCATAGACAACACGCGCACGAACCAACGCTTGATGTTCCCAGCTCCAGGCTTGATGCTGTTGATAATCGACAAAGGCTTCAAAAGTACTGACTAACATGCCAGATTCACCCGATGGACGCAAACGCGTATCGATCTGATACAGAATACCGGACAAGGTACGAGTGCTAAATAAATGCATAATGCGCTGAGCCAAACGCAGATAGAATTGTCGACCATCAATACTACGTTCCCCTTCGGTCATCACATTTGACGGGCAATCTAGCAGAAACACCAGATCTAAATCCGAGTGATAATTTAGCTCCCAACCACCGAGTTTGCCGTAGCCAATAACAGCGAAACCCTGTCCTTGATCTTGATGTAAAAGAGCCGGTTGACCATAACGTGCTACCATTTGATGCCAGGCTTGCTGCACCACAGTAGCAATAATGGCTTCCGCAAGATAGGTTAAGTGATCACTCACTTTCATTACCGGCAAGGTACCGCTGATATCGGCAGCAGCAATCCGTAGTTGCTGTGTCTGTTTGAATTGGCAGAGTGCTTCTAACTGCAGCTCTTCATCACCCTGAGCGATACGCAACAGATATTGGCGCAGTTCATCATGGTAGGCAACGGGTGCCATTGGTTGATATAGCGCCTGAGGGTCCAATAATTCATCCAGTAATAACGGATAACGTGCCAGTTGATTGGCAATCATCGGCGAGGCTGCACAAAGGCGGACGACATGAGTCAGTGCAGCCGGGTATTCCAACAGTAATTCCATATAAGTGGTACGTGTGACAACACTGAGCAATAGCAGGGTCACACGTGCTAAAACAATATTGGCATCAGGCCGTGAGCAGACTTCAGTCAACAGGTGTGGCATAAGCTGATCTAACACCTCACGCCCACGTCGACCCACCGCCCTTTTATTAACATCGTGGCGGAAATGGTCGATGATATGCAGTAACTGGCGGCAGAGAGTCTGCTCTAAATGAGGTGCTAACACGGCCAGATCGCTTTCTTCCAATTTATCCTGCCATAAACTGTTGTAACCGCTATAACAGGGATCTTCGCCAATATGTGCACTATCATCACCAATTAATTGATTGAAAATCTGTCGTACTGCTTGCATATGCTGCTGTAGTGTTATGAGCAGCGCTGGCCAATCAGTCTTATTCATACCATAAGCCAAACGAGCCTGATTCAGGCTGTCATGCGGCAGCGTCTGTGTCTGTTGATCAGCAATTGTTTGTAACAAATTTTCCAGACGACGTAAAAATAGATAACTTGTGCTGAGTTGATCCACCTGTGTTAGCGGTAGTAAACCCAATTCAGCGATGGTCTGTAACGTTGGCAGTAAAGCACGCTGTTGTAAACTTGGCTCACGACCACCCCGTATCAGTTGAAATACTTGTGCGATAAATTCGATTTCACGGATACCGCCTGCACCCAGTTTAATATTATCTTGCAACCCACGACGGCGTACTTCACGTGCAATCATCACTTTCATACTTCGTAACGACTGGATAACGCTGAAATCGATATAGCGGCGAAATACAAAAGGCCGCAACATATGGCATAATTCCTGAGCGTAATGATTATCGTCACCACCGATTACCTTAGCCTTCACCATCGCATAGCGTTCCCAGTCTCGGCCTTGCTGTTGATAGTAATTTTCCAATGCTGCAAAACTCATCACCAAGGGGCCGCTGTCGCCAAAAGGACGCAAACGCATATCGATACGATAGACAAAACCGTCAATAGTTTGCTGATGCAAAGCGTTGATCAATCTTTGGCCCAATCGGATGAAAAATTGCGCATTATCTAACTGCCGTCTACCTCCTGTGGTTTTACCATTCTCTGGATAGACAAAAATCAAATCGATATCGGAAGAAAAATTTAGCTCCCCCGCGCCCAATTTTCCCATACCTAAAATCAGCAACGGCTGTCTCATTCCATCATCATTACAGGGTGTACCGAAATCACGACAAAAAAGCCGATAAAGCCAATCACGCGCAGCAATAAGCAAACTTTCTGCCAATTGACTCAGTTGTTGCAGGGTTTCTTCTGTGCTGCTGGTTGACAGTAGCTGTGACCAGGCAATACGTACCATTACTCTGCTACGGAATAGTCGCAACGTTTTTAGTAATGCGCTTTCATCCTGTACTTGATTGAGCTCCCTGGCTAATTCATGTTGATAATATTGCCATTCCTGTCTCTGGGGAGGGTGCTGATGTAACTCTTCCCACCATTGGGGATGCATAAACAACATGTCACTGACAAAATCGCTCAACGCCAATAGAATGCTATCTTGCTGACCAAGCGTGACAGGAGGCGTCAGTTGAAGAAAACGCTGTTGCACATACTGTGCTTGCAATTGTAGAGGAGTGGAAACAGGTAACATAAATTCTCGGTGTAGCTGAGTGCCGGCACGGTTTTGCAAGAGTCTATACCCAATGAATTTCGAGTTACGGCAAGGCGGCAATCAATCGAATCCAGGTAGTACATGACTGGGATGAGTGCGAGCAGCCAACGCCACCGTAACTTGAAAGGCGAAGGGTATATTGTATTTATAATTTAGCGAAGCAACGCTGTGCGGCTGCTACCGTTTCTTCAATCTGTTGGTCACTGTGTGCCAGTGACATAAACGCACTTTCAAAAGCCGAGGGTGCCAGATAAACACCTTCAGCTAACATCAAATGAAAGAAAAGTTTAAAGCGTTTAACATCACATTGTATGACATCTTGATAACAATTTATCCGTGAAGCATCAGTAAAAAACAGGCCAAACATCCCCCCAATGTGGTTAATCACCAGCGGAATATTTTTTACCTTAGCCGCATCAGATAATGCTTGAACTAAATTTGCAGTCAGTTGCGTTAGTCTACTGATGCTATCTTCAGACAACTGATTTAAGCAGGCAAAACCCGCCGCCATGGCGATCGGATTACCGGACAATGTTCCTGCTTGATAAACGGTACCCGTAGGTGCCAGTTGTTTCATTATTTCGTCACTGCCACCAAATGCCCCCACAGGCAAACCGCCACCGATAATTTTGCCTAAACAAGTGAGATCGGGTTTGACATTATAAAGCGCCTGTGCGCCTCCCAAAGCGACGCGAAAACCGGTCATCACTTCGTCGATAATCAATAGAGCACCAAATTCATCGCACAAAGTACGCAGGCCGGGCAGAAAATCGGCGGACGGTAGTACACAGTTCATATTACCGGCGACCGGTTCGACGATAATGCCCGCTATTTCTTGCGGGTACTGTGCAAAAACTTGCCGCACCGAATCCAAGTCGTTATAAATGCAAGTCAAGGTATGTTTTGCAAAATCGTCTGGAACACCTGGCGAATTTGCTTCTCCGAAAGTTAACGCACCCGAACCCGCCTTTACTAATAGACAGTCAGCATGACCGTGATAACAGCCCTCAAACTTGATAATTTTGTCGCGTTTGGTGTAAGCACGTGCCAAACGAATCGCACTCATGGTAGCTTCGGTACCTGAATTAACCATGCGTACTCTTTCCATACTGGGTATCAAAGAAGTGATTAACTTTGCCATCCTGACTTCAATTTCAGTCGGAGCACCAAAGCTTAGTCCACGCTCAACCGCAGCGATTACAGCATGGCGAATAACTGGATGATTATGACCCAGTATCATTGGTCCCCATGATCCCACGTAATCGATATATTCTTTACCGTCAACATCGTATAGATAGGCACCATTAGCTCTTTCAATAAATAATGGCGAGCCACCAACACCGTTAAATGCTCGAACCGGGGAGTTGACCCCTCCCGGGATAAATTTTTGTGCCTCGGCATAGAGAGTTGCGGACTTATTCATTAATGAGTTCCTGAATT
This sequence comes from Candidatus Fukatsuia endosymbiont of Tuberolachnus salignus, assembly GCF_964030845.1. Taxonomy (NCBI): domain Bacteria; kingdom Pseudomonadati; phylum Pseudomonadota; class Gammaproteobacteria; order Enterobacterales; family Yersiniaceae; genus Candidatus Fukatsuia; species Candidatus Fukatsuia endosymbiont of Tuberolachnus salignus. The sequence continues at coordinate 2,606,271 of NZ_OZ034983.1, read as the reverse complement.
TGGTGGAGAAGGCAGGTTTCGCGAGGTCTATTCCTTGCGTTCAAACATCAGATCCCAAACACCATGTCCTAGACGTTGACCGCGTAATTCAAATTTAGTCAATGGTCGTGAATCAGGACGAGGAACATACCTCTTATTGGTGGCAAGATTATGATAGCCGGTAATATTCGACATCACTTCCAGCATATGTTCTGCATAATGGTGCCAATCGGTTGCCATATGGAATATTCCCCCTACCTTTAACTTGTTTTTTACCAGTTCAGCAAAAGCAGTTTGCACAATACGCCGTTTGTTATGGCGAGCTTTAGGCCAAGGATCAGGAAAAAATAGCTGTAATCTGTCGAGTGAACTATCTGGCAACATATTTTCCAACACTTCAAGCGCATCATGGCGCATAACACGTAGATTTTTCAAACCCATTTCATGCGCAGCCGCCAGACAAGCACCCACCCCAGGAGCATGGACTTCAATACCGAGAAAATTTTGTTGTGGATTATCCGCTGCCATCGTCACCAAAGATGTCCCCATACCAAAGCCGATTTCTAATACCAACGGCGCCGTACGACCAAATATTGAGTTAACTTCAATGACAGTTGCCTGATAATCGATGCCCATCAGCGACCAGTAGCTATCCAACGCGAGTTGTTGCCCTCGGGTCAATCGCCCTTGGCGACGAACAAAACTACGAACGCGACGTAAACCACAACCATTTTCAGCAAATTGTTTCGATATAACCGTATTTATCATGGAACTTTCTAGCTATCAATAAAGTTCCAGTTTACAGTCTTACAACTCTATGCTGCAATCCCAAGCTAATTTATTTATACCCAATGAATTTCGAGTTACGGCAAAGCGGCAATCAATCGAATCCAGGTAGTACATGACTTGGATGAGTGCGAGCAGCCAACACCGCCACAACTTGAAAAGCGAAGGGTGTATCTGCCAATTTACCGATGGCGACTTATGATACCAGCACAACAATTCGCACAATGGGTACTGGAATGGTACCAATGCTATGACCGCAAAACGTTGCCGTGGCAACAGGATAAAACGCCCTATCAAGTATGGCTGTCTGAAGTCATGTTGCAACAGACTCAGGTTGCTACTGTCATTCCTTACTTTCAACGTTTTATCACGCGTTTCCCTGATATACTGACGTTAGCCTCCGCGCCCTTGGACGAAGTGCTTCATTTGTGGACAGGTTTAGGTTACTACGCCCGTGCCAGAAATTTGCATAAAACAGCACAAACGATTGTTGACCATCATCAGGGAAAATTTCCTACTACTTTTGCTGAAATTGTCGCGCTCCCTGGTATTGGTCGTTCTACCGCCGGTGCCATTTTGTCTCTGGCATTAGGGCAACATTTTTCGATCCTCGATGGTAATGTTAAACGAGTATTGTCACGTTGTTATGCGATATCCGGTTGGCCGGGTCAAAAAGAGGTAGAAAAACGCCTGTGGCAGATGAGTGAAAAAGTCACTCCTGCTAATGGTGTAGGGCAATTCAATCAAGCCATGATGGATTTAGGTGCGACGGTATGCACCCGATCTCAACCAAAATGCGAATTTTGTCCACTCAATAGTGGCTGTTTGTCTCATGCTACTCGTAGCTGGCTTCACTATCCGGGTAAAAAACCAGCACGTAAACTACCAGAAAAAACTGCTTATTTTTTATTAATGCAACAGGGCACACAAATCTGGCTAGAACAGCGCCCGCCGGTCGGTTTATGGGGCGGGTTATTCTGTTTCCCACAGTTTAGCCAACGCACAGAACTGGTTTTTTGGTTACAACAGCGTGGATTGCAAGAAAAAGATTTACATCAACTCGGTGCTTTCCGTCACACCTTTAGCCACTTCCACTTGGACATCATTCCCCTGCGATTGTATAACTCCTTGGTGAAAGGATGTATGGATGACAGTGCCGGTCTCTGGTACAACCTGAAGCAACCGCCGTCAGTCGGGCTTGCTGCTCCGGTTGAACGCTTATTGCAACAGATTTCGAATAGGTTCTAAAAGAGGATAGAGTATGAGCAAAATAATTTACTGTACATTTTTAAAAGAAGAAGCCGAAAGACAAGATTTTCAAATTTATCCAGGAGAAATAGGCGAACGTATCTATAATGAAATTTCTAAGCAAGCGTGGGCGCAATGGATAAACAAACAAACTATGCTGATCAATGAAAAAAAGTTGAGCATGATGAACCTCGCTGATCGCCAGTTACTGGAAAAAGAAATGTGCAATTTTTTATTCGAAGGCCAAGAAATACATATTGCAGGATATGTCCCGCCAAGTAAGTCATAGAGGTTTAGATGATTTTGAAAAAATTATTTTTTTTCATCATGATATGGTTTATAAGATGAAGAAAATTTTAGTTCTACTCATGATCACACCTTTGCTGATCTCTTGCTCAGGGAATAAAGAGCAGGCTGATAATGAAATGTTTATCAAAGATACCAACAGTTTTGATATTTTGATGGGGCAATTTGCCCACAATATCGAAAATATCTGGGGCTTGGATGAAATCTTGATCGCAGGCCCAAGAGACTACGTAAAATACACGGATAAATATCAAACGCGCAGTCATATCAATTTTTACGCCGGTACCATTACCTTTGAAACTATCGCCACGACCAATCCTGAGGCTCATCTGCGTCAAACTATCATCGCCACCTTACTCATGGGTGACGATCCCGGTGCAATTGATCTTTATTCTGACGTTAACGATATTCAAATCAGTAAAGAGCCGTTTTTATATGGTCAAGTATTGGACAACAATGGTCAACCGATCCGTTGGGAATGGCGTGCTAGCCAGTTCGCAGACTCTTTGCTGCAAACTAGAATGCAAAAACGCAACAAGGGATTGCAGGTTATTTGGTCGATTACAGTGCAGCTGGTACCTAACCATCTGGATAAACGGGCGCACAAATATTTGCCTTTAATACGCCAGGCTGCCGCAAAATACCAGGTTGAAGAATCGTTAATACTGGCTATTATGCAGATTGAATCTAGCTTTAATCCCTATGCTATCAGCAGTGCTAATGCGTTAGGTCTGATGCAGATAATGCAACAGACCGCTGGCAAAGATGTATTCAAAATGAAAGGGAAAAATGGTCATCCGAGCCGCAGCTATTTATTTGACCCAGAAAATAATATCGACGCGGGTGTTGCCTATTTATCCATTTTGCAAAATAGTTACCTTGGAGGGATCCGTAATAGCACCTCGCGCCTCTATGCCATGATCACGGCCTATAACGGTGGTGCAGGTAGTGTATTACGTTTATTTTCCAACGATAAAGACCAGGCATTCATTATGATCAACAGTATGGAGCCAGGAGAGGTATTTAACACACTGATCACTAAGCATCCTGCTAGCCAATCACGTCGTTATCTAATGAAAGTGAATAACGCTCAAAAAACGTATCGTCGTCGCTAAAAGCGCGTTCGAAATCTATTCTAGTCAGAGAACCACGCCCCTTGAGCCGCGAGAGAAGACATAGGAGCAGTCGTGCAACCTGCTCCGATTTTTTTACCATTATCGGGTGCCATAAACGACAATGGTTTTACCGTGAGCGGAAATCAAATTTTGTGCTTCTAGCATTTTAAGGATACGTCCTACTGTTTCACGTGAGCAACCCACGATCTGACCAATTTCCTGACGGGTGATTTTAATTTGCATACCATCTGGGTGGGTCATAGCATCAGGTTGTTTTGCCAAATTAAGCAACGTTTCTGCGATACGCCCGGTAACATCCAGAAAAGCAAGATTACCCACTTTTTCGGAAGTAACCTGTAAGCGTTGCGCCATTTGTGCAGATAAGCGCGTCAGAATTTCTGGATTCACCTGAATAAGCTGCCGGAATTTTTTGTAAGAAATCTCAGCAACGTCACAAGCGCTTTTTGCTCTAACCCACGCACTGCGTTCTTGGCCTTCTTTTTTAAATAACCCCAGTTCGCCAATGAAATCTCCCTGATTTAGATAGGCAAGGATCATCTCTCGACCCTCTTCATCCTTGATCAGAACCGCTACTGAACCCTTTACGATATAGTAAAGCGTTTCGGCCTTTTCACCCTGATGAATCAAAGTGCTCTTCGATGGATATTTGTGGATATGGCAATGAGACAGGAACCATTCAAGAGTAGTGTCTGGTTGTGGCTTGCCGAGAACCATATGCGGTATCCTCTGTTATTATTGCAGCCTAATATTATAGCCTGATCATCATCAGGCAAGTATATAAGAACCTGTTCGAAATCTCTTGTACTCGCCGTTTTTTGGTCAAATAATTCGTCAAAAATAAGCTTAAAATGCTCATCGACTCCCTTTTTGTTGTATATAAAGAATAAACTGCGCTTTTTCGCCCATTTTTTCTTCGTCTGAGCACAGCGAAAAAGATTTGCAACAGGCTCTCAGATCATAGATTAAACTGTTTTCTTCTTTTCTAGCAGACGCTGCACGAGCGGCGCCATTATCAACTCCATCGCTAATCCCATTTTACCGCCAGGCACAACTAATGTATTAACATTTGAGATAAAAGAGCCTTGTAACATCGCCAATAAATAAGGGAAATCAATGTGATCTAAGCCACGAAAATGGATAACCACAAAACTTTCATCCAGCGATGGGATCGCTTTGGCAGAAAAAGGATTAGAGGTATCTATCGTGGGTACGCGTTGGAAGTTGATATGGGTAAGGGAAAACTGGGGAGTAATGTAATTAATGTAATCGTCCATAGAACGTACCACTGAATCCATTACTGCTTCACGAGAATGACCACGTTCATTGGTATCCCGTACCAGTTTTTGAATCCATTCCAGGTTAACAATAGGCACCACGCCAACCAACAAATCCACATATTGGGCTACATCGTATTCTTTGGTGACCACACCACCATGTAGCCCCTCGTAAAACAGCATGTCAGTCTGTGTCGGTAGAGCCTCCCAAGGCGTAAAAGTCCCTGGGATCTGTTTATAAGGCATAGCTTCATCATAAGTATGTAGATATTTACGTGCTTCACCGCTTCCCTGTTTGCCGTAGTCGGCAAAACTCTTTTCTAGCAGACCAAAATCATTGGCTTCTGGACCAAAATAACTGATATGACGCCCTTGATCGCGTGCTTTCCGAATCTCTGTATCCATTTCCGGACGAGTATAACGATGAAAACTATCACCTTCTAATTCGGCGGCACTGATATTTAATTGTTGAAATATTTTACGAAAAGCCACACTGGTAGCCGTCGTTCCTGCGCCACTGGAACCCGTGACGGCGATAATGGGGTATTTGGCTGACATAATAATTTTTTCTCCATAGGCGGGCTCCTGCCGCGTTGCAAATGAGGTCTAATGCTATTTTTCAGGATGATTCTTCGATACTGAAAGTGCTAACGTTACTTTGTGTTCGTGGCATAATATTGATGGTTTCCTGTACTTCAGACCACACCACTAACGCTTCTCCAATGATCAACTGATGACGAACATCGGCCACTTTTTGCTCTAGTAAAAATTCCTGCTCACCATAATCTGTACCTTCACGTAATACAAAAGCCTCAATTAAGCTGTCTAGCGTTTCACTGTTGATGTGTTGCCAAGGGATAATCATTATTAGCATTCCAGAGAGAAAAAAATCAAGTAGTCTACTATCGAACCATGACCTATTTAACTGCCACTCAATAGACGCCTAATATTAACAAATCCAACCTCACAATAGACCTCTTTCGAAAATTGAAAGCCGAAGGCTACTTGAAACCGTAGTTTGTTATGTGAAGTCATGGTACACAGCAACCTGAGTTAACACAGAGACACATGAGGATTGCGAGCAACACAGGATCCAGATCACGTGAGCCTGTACAAGATTCTGTGTAACTGCCGATTCCTCATAAATACACTGATAACCGTTCAGGGTATTCGATCATAAAGTGATTGAGAGCCTGACGCCAGTTTGGTATCGGCATTGTCCACTTTTCTGATGCAGATTCTATTGCCAGATAAATCACTTTTAATGCAGACCCATCATGTGCAAATATTTTGCGTTTTTTTATGGCTTTACGTATCACACTATTGAGTGATTCTATCGCATTTGTTGTATAAATCACCTTGCGAATTTCGTCGGGATAAGTAAAAAATGTGGATAGGTTATCCCAATTTCTGCGCCAAATTTGTACCAGTGTTGGGTATTTTTCACCCCAGCGTCCTTCAAAACTATCAAGCTCTTGCAAAGCATTTTCTTCTGTAGCGGAACGGTAAATGAGTTTTAGGTCGGCACAGAGTGCTTGTCGATCTTTCCAACTGACGTATTTGACCGAATTACGGACTAAATGGACAATGCAAAGCTGGATTTTTGTCTCAGGATAGACCGTGTTGACAGCCTCAGGAAACCCGGTTAAACCATCCATACAAGCAATTAATATATCATTTAAGCCCCGATTCTTTAACTCGGTCAGAATCGATAACCAGGTCTTTGCTCCTTCCGTCTCCGCTATCCACAAGCCAAGGCATTCCTTATGTCCTTCCATATTGATGCCTAGCGCGATATAGACAGATTTATTGATAACCCGCTTATCCTGGTGAACTTTAACGACAATACAATCCAGATAAACAATCGGATACAGATTGTCCAGTGGGCGACTACGCCAGGTGGTTACTCGGTCAATTACCGCATCAGTGACTTTAGATATCAAGGTTGGCGATACCTCAGCATCATAGATTTTTTTAAAGGTTTCGGTAATTTCCCGTGTGGTCATGCCTTGAGCGTAAAACGCTAAAATGTGATCGTCAAAATGGGTCAGCCGAGTTTGCCCTTTTTCAACCATTATCGGGGAAAACTCGCCGTTACGGTCACGGGGCGTTTCTATCGCTAATTCACCGTACTGAGAGGTAATATTTTTTGCAGAATAGCCATTACGACTATTACCGCTGCCACGTCCTTCAGCCGCATTTTTGGCATAACCTAGGTGATGTTCCATTTCAGCACCTAATGTCGCTTCTACTGTCATCTTAACGAATTCATTGAGTATCTTGTTTAGATCAGATTCAGTTTTAATGTCTTTTACCAGCGCCTGAGCTACCTGACGTAGCTGAGATTGTTGCGGGGTATCCGGTAATTTATTCTTTCTTACCATTGTCTATATCCTATTCACAAATTGTTTAAATATAGGCAATTACACAATTTTCAGGACAGGCTCAAACGAAAATGTCATTGGTATGATTAAACGATTTAAAATCGTATCAGATCGTTATCGAAACAGGCGAAAACGGTTTGGATTACGATTTAATCTGATTGCAGCAATTTATAACATGGAAATTAGATAAATCAGAGTTTCCGAAGAGGTCTATTGAGTGATCTCCCTTGGTAAACGTTCTAAATCCCGCTCCTTTAGCCAGCCCTCAACTTCATCGGCATACCATCCAGTACGACGAATGCCAATACGAATAGGCTTAGGAAAATCATGTTGTTTCCACATTTCATCAAAGGCACTGTCTGCGGAAATACGTAGAATGGACTTAACTTCTTTCTTCAGTAGTATTTTACGATCTAACATTGACATCTCTCTATTTTCCTTGAGTAAACGGGATGACCAGCGGATATAGATAGGATTGATCTTTTTTTTATAGATTGAAAGAAAGAGGGGGGCTTAATAAGCCCTCTCGTCTCTTAATGCGCTATTGTGTTCTTTTTTTTATCACTTTTATCTCTTCACACCATCGCTTAATAGTATCTTTATTGAACTTATGGTTATAACCCGCCTCAGTCACATAAGCCGACAATATGTTTGCCGCTTGCGTATAATTAGCTGAAAGAGTGCCGTGTGTTTTCTCGTAAAGAGTGACAATGGCTATTTTACAGGTTGTCGATAGTCGACCCGTGTTGCTAGTACTAGCTTGGTGACGACGTGAAATGATGGCGTTAGGAATGGGCTTCCCTGTAATCTTAAGTCGGTGAATTAATGCCTTTCGCTGTAGATAAGTGATAGAAAAATTCTGATCAGTATTAAAATAAGCGGCGTCTCTCAACGCTTTTATCACGGACTCCCTTTCGGTTTTTTCAAATTCTTGATAGTCATCAAAAGGCAGAGGATTGAAGGGCTTACGATAAAGTGCCACAGGGGGAAAGGGTGGCACTGCCTTTAATTATTCGGCACAGATAAGAATGCGCTTCGCAGTGATTTAAATAGCCTTCAGTGATAAAAGCATCCAACACAACACTTAAATCCATGTATGCAAACTCGGCGTATTCGTCAAGGAATGAATCGTTCATTAATTAATGCCTATTATCCATTTACTAATATGAAACACACATCGAAAAGTGTCAGTTAATATTTGAGGCCAGTATTTTATGCATGAAAGAGAAGGGGTCTACAGAAATTAACGTAAACGTCTGATGGCAACATCATGCTTTGACTATTTTTCCTTATTCCATCTTGTTATTATTTAATTCGTAATCCTCTCACGCCTTCGGCGGCAGTAAATTTCCCTGTTGCAGCTTGTTCAACGAACTCACCCCACCAATCCATCAATACTCTGCGTTGTTCCAAATAGGTGCTGCGGTTGTAGGCACTACGTACTTTGTCCGTATCAACATGTGCCAAGGCTGCTTCGATCACATCTGGAGCAAACCCTTCCTCATTGAGAGTTGTACTGGCAATGGATCTAAATCCATGTGCCACCAATATGCTTTTATACCCCATACGGCGTAAAGCCATATTCGCCGTTGTGCTATTCATTGGTTTTAATGGGTTCTTGAATGACGGGAATACGTAAGGCCGGTGTGCACTGATCGGCTTCATAGCTTCTAATACCGCCAGTGATTGGGGAGACAGTGGAATCACATGCTCACGGCGCATTTTCATTCTACTTGCTGGGATCGTCCACGTTTTATCTGCCAGATTTATTTCATCCCAACGAGCAGTAGCGGCCTCCGCAGGTCTGGCAATGGTCAATAATTGAAATTCTATAACTAATCTGGTTTGCAATTCTATATTAGCGACGGACAGTGTACGCATGAGTTCTGGCAATTTTTCCGGCCTAATTGTGGGCATGTGCTTTACTGTAGGATTTTCAAAGACCTGACTAATCTTCGCGGCAGGGTTTGCCTGTATCAACCCCGCATTAACGGCATAGTTCATCACTTCATTAATACGCAGTGTAACCCGCCGTACTGTTTCTAATCGACCACTAGCACGAATAGGCTCCATTGCTTGTATAAATGTTTGTGCGGTTAGATTAGTGATAGAAACCCCTTCCACGTAAGGGAATATGTTCTTTTCCAGTGATCTCCATATGTTATTAAGTGTATCTTCGGTCAAACCCTTTGATTTTTTTACTGTGAACCAATCAGCAGTAATTTTAGCAAAAGTATTGTTATTAAACGCTTTTTCTTTCTCTTGTTGCTGTCTTTGTTGTTCCTGAGGGTCGATTCCTTGTGCCAAGAGTGCTCTTACCTCCTCTCGTACACGTCTTGCTTCTGCCAGCGATAAAGTAGGGTAATGTCCTAGTGTTAAAGTTGTCCGCTTGTTCGTTGTAGGATGGTAGTAGCGTAGACGCCATGTTTTAATGCCTGATGATTTAACAAACAGCAGTAATCCACCACCATCGTATAAAGATAAATCTTTGTTGGTTGCCTTTGCCGCTTTCACTTCGGTATTAGTCAAGGGTTTTGCTTGTATTGCCATATTAATCACCATTAATAGGACTATGGGACTACCTATTTTGGAGATTAAAAAATAGAGTCCCAAATCTAGTCCCTAAAAAACAGAGTATAACCATGCCACACTCAAAGATAACAGGCAACAAAAAACCCGCAAATCTAGTTAGAGTGCGGGTTTCTTTAAAACCACAGTCAGTAAAAGATACTGGCTGATATAATGCTTGGTGCCCGGACTCGGAATCGAACCAAGGACACGAGGATTTTCAGTCCTCTGCTCTACCGACTGAGCTATCCGGGCAACGGGGCGCATTAAACCTCATTGACGTTTCAGCGTCAATGAGTTTTTCTTATCAAGGAGTCAGTTGCTTTTTTTTTGGGCGTAACTCATGCAATACATTGACCGATTGTGACAGTGACCCAACAGATGAGTTACTATCGTAGATACTGATCAGGATTTAAGGATAATTAAGTAGTGAGTGAATTAATTCATGATGGGATAGAGCGTCAAGCTTTGTACACTTTTACTGAAAACGCCTACCTGAATTATTCCATGTACGTCATCATGGATCGGGCGTTGCCGTTTATTGGTGATGGGTTGAAGCCGGTACAACGCCGCATTGTCTATGCTATGTCGGAGTTGGGACTAAATAATAACGCTAAATTTAAAAAATCAGCGCGGACCGTAGGTGATGTGTTGGGTAAATACCATCCGCACGGTGACAATGCCTGTTATGAAGCGATGGTGCTAATGGCACAAACTTTTTCTTATCGTTATCCGTTAGTCGATGGACAGGGAAACTGGGGAGCACCCGATGATCCCAAATCTTTTGCGGCAATGCGTTATACCGAATCCCGTTTGTCAAAATACGCTGACGTGTTGTTGGCTGAATTGGCTCAGGGAACAGTGGACTGGATCCCCAATTTTGATGGCACCCTGCAAGAGCCCAAAATGCTGCCTGCCCGCCTGCCTAACATTCTGTTAAACGGCACGACCGGTATAGCAGTGGGTATGGCTACCGATATTCCACCCCATAATGTGCAAGAGATCGCTGACGCTGTGATCCTGTTGATCGATAAACCCACAGCATCGTTGGAAGATATACTAAGCTGTGTACGAGCACCTGATTTTCCCACCGAAGCAGAAATCATTACCCCTGCTAATGAGATCCATAAGATTTACCAAAGTGGTCGCGGTTCAATACGTATGCGAGCGCTATGGAATAAAGAAGAAGGCAATGCTGTAATCACCTCTCTGCCGCATCAGGTATCTGGTGCTAAAGTGTTGGAACAGATCGCCAATCAAATGCGTGCCAAAAAATTGCCGATGATAGAGGATTTACGTGATGAATCTAATCATGAAAATCCTACACGTTTAGTTATCGTTCCTCGCTCTAATAGAATCGATTTGGAATCGGTGATGAATCATTTATTTGCCACCACCGATCTTGAAAAAAGTTATCGTATCAATATGAATATGATCGGGCTGGATCGTCGCCCATCCGTCAAAGGATTATTGGATATTTTGAACGAATGGTTAGTCTACCGTCGTAATACGGTGCGTTGTCGTCTGCATTATCGTTTAGAAAAAGTGCAGAAACGTTTGCACGTTTTGGCAGGTTTACTGATTGCCTTACAAGATCTTGATGACGTGATCCATATCATTCGCACGGAAGATGACCCCAAAGTTGTACTAATACAGCGTTTTACACTTTCGGAAATCCAGGTTGAAGCGATCCTTGAACAAAAACTTCGTCAGTTGGCTAAGTTGGAAGAGATAAAAATCGCAGATGAGAAGGATGAATTAGCCAAAGAGCGGGATCGACTGCAGGAATTGTTAGCATCAGAAAGTGAATTAAACAGCTTATTGAAAAAAGAAATCCAAACCGATGCTGCTAAATACGGTGATAAGCGCCGATCTCCCTTGATCGCACGAGGAGAAGCCAAGGCGATGAGTGAACATGATATTGTGCCTTCTGAATCTGTCACCGTAGTGTTATCTAAAATGGGCTGGGTGCGTAGCGCCAAAGGGCATGAGATTGATCCCAGTGGATTAAGTTATAAAGCCGGTGACGGTTTTTGCGCTTGTGCTCAAGGTAAAAGCAACCAACCCGTGGTGTTTATTGACTCTACGGGTCGTAGTTATTCGCTTAATACGCTGGCGTTGCCTTCCGCTCGTGGCCAAGGAGAGCCGCTCACTGGCAAATTCACTCTACCTCCCGGAACCACCATCGAACATCTGCTTATGGCTGCCGACGATCAAAAATTGTTGATGGCCTCTGATGCAGGTTACGGTTTTATTTGTAGCTTCAGTGATCTTGTCACTAAAAATCGAGCAGGTAAGACATTAATTGCGTTGCCAGAGAATGCCAGAGTCTTACCACCACTGGAAATTTGTGATTCTAACGATATGTTGCTATCAATTACCGCTGCGGGACGGATGCTGATGTTTCCGGCCGCCGACTTGCCTACCCTACCGAAGGGGAAAGGCAACAAAATTGTGTCTATTTCATCGAAGCAAGCAGCAGCGGGCGAAGATCGATTGATGTGGCTATTGATATTACCGCCTCAAGCGTCGATCACACTGTACAACGGCAAACGTAAATTAACCTTACCGCCGGAAGAATTACAGAAATTTCGCGCTGAACGTGGGCGTAGAGGTTGTGTATTGCCACGTGGCTTAACACGAGTTGATCGAGTTGATGTCTTAGGTAAATTATCCTGATATCTATCCAGGAGTCCACCATTCGAAATGATAATTATTAGGAATATCCGATGGCTTTTCTTGATCCAACTTTGCTGATTTTACTGGTGCTCGCTACATTAGGGATCTTCAGCCATAACATGCCATTAACCTGGGCAATTTTGACGTTGTTTATCGTCCGTATCACACCCATGAGTCAGTTTTTCCCTTGGATTGAAAAATATGCTCTCACTCTCGGGATACTGATTTTGACCATTGGGATGATAGCCCCGATTGCCAGTGGTAAGATCAATGTCAATGATATTACTCACTCTTTTCTTCATTGGAAGCCTCTTTTAGCGATTGTCGTTGGTGTGGTGGTTTCCTATTTAGGCGGCAGAGGTGTATCACTGATGACCAATCAACCTTCAGTGGTCGCCGGATTACTTGTCGGGACGGTTTTAGGTGTGGCGTTGTTCAAAGGGATTCCGGTAGGGCCGCTGGTTGCTGCTGGTTTGCTTTCATTGCTGATTGGTAAGCAGTAAAAATGGCGAAACAGTCACTCAGTAAACAGAAGTTGGTAAGCGAGATTGGTAAACAATAAGATAATCAGTCCATTATTTTACAATAGTCAACAGCAGATGCAGCAACAAGGTGTCCGCCGTTTATTTGTTATCAGTGGTGATGCTGACTGGTGTCGGCAACAGGCTCGACTACTGGGTCAATCGTTGCCTGGCGATTGGCAATGGATCAGTGAGATGGAAACTCAAGTGAGTGCCATCCCGGCTATCGCCGCCAAAAAATTGCTGGGACAAGAAAAAATGCACGCTGTATTTGATGCCACCATGGCACTCAATGTCGAAGCCTTGGCGATATTAGCGGGTACTTTGCGTGCCGGTAGCTGGTTACTACTGCTAGTGCCGAAGTGGCGTCTTTGGCCGCAGCTAACGGATAAGGATAGTTTACGTTGGAGTGAACAACATGATCCCCTTGCCACTCCAAATTTTATTAATCATTTTCAGCAACAACTTTTGGTGGATAAAGAAATCGCTTTTTGGCATCAGGGACATCCTTCCTTTATCCCTAGAATGCAGACGCGGCCTGAGCATCGATGGCAGGATGGTATGCCGACTTCGGAGCAACAGACTATTTTGCACCGATTAATGCGAGCTAAAAGGGGTGTATGGGTACTAACTGCAGCACGTGGACGAGGTAAATCCACACTGGCAGGTATGTTAATTGCGCAATGGCAGGGGATTTGTTGGATAACTGCGCCGAGTAAAGCTACGACCGAAGTATTGTGTCAGCAGATACGGTGCCAGAAAACAGATAAACCCGTGGTGTTTTGGGCACCCGATGCTCTGCTAAATTTTTGTCGTCAGTACAGTGTCAGTCAGGTGGATTGGTTGCTTATCGATGAAGCAGCAGCGATCCCCATTCCCTTGCTCTCCTCGCTGCTGAAGTATTTCCCCAGGATCCTACTAACTACCACTATCCAGGGCTATGAGGGTACCGGTCGTGGTTTTTTGCTGAAATTTTGTGCCAATCTAACACAGTGGCATCATCTGATCCTCACCGATCCTATTCGCTGGGCGGTTGATGACCCACTGGAACGCTTTTTAAATCAAACATTGTTGTTTAATGATCCTCCTCCTACAGTCGTTAACTCTAGTGTAAGCGTGCAGATCCTGTCTTGCCAACAACATGAATGGCGCCTGAAACCGCATTTACTACGCTGTTTCTATGGTTTGTTATCCAGCGCTCATTATCGTACGACACCACTTGATCTACGACGCTTGATGGATGCGCCAGGGATGCATTTTACTACCGCTTTTGCAGCGGGATCACTGATTGGGGCGATATGGCTAGTGGAAGAGGGTGGCTTAGATAGTCAATTGGCGCGAGATATTTGGGCGGGACGTCGACGACCAAGAGGCAATTTAGTTGCACAGTCGCTAGCTGCACACAGTGGACAATGGTTAGCACCGACTCTGCGCTCTCGCCGTGTTAGTCGAATAGCCGTAACGGCAATATGGCGGCGACAAGGGATTGCCAATCGTATGATACAAGAAGAGAAAGAATCTGCACTGCAACAGAAACGAGATTTTTTATCTGTCAGTTTCGGTTATAACGATGAATTAAACAGTTTTTGGCAAGCATGTGGTTTTAAATTGCTGCGAATAGGTGACCGTAAAGAAGCCAGCAGTGGTTGCTATACCGCGATGGCAATATTGCCGCTAAGTAAAGCAGGAGAGATCTTGTGTCAATCGGCACAACAACAATTGGCACGGGACGGAGCCTGGTTACAGGCTTGGTTACAACCTTCGTTACAGCCACAGCAAGAATATTTTTTACAGCAAGGTAAAATTGATCAATCACTCAATGATGATGACTGGCGTGAATTAGCCGGTTTTGCCTATGCTTACCGCTCACTGGCGACGAGCTTGGCGGCTCTACAGAGATTGTTGCTTAGTAGTCCGCTACCATTACCTATGCTACGCCAGCATTTACAACAGCGGTTATCGACGATGGAAGTGGTAGCAAGTCGCAATTTGAGTGGACGCAAGGCGTTGATGTTACTCTGGAGACAGGAGGTTCAACAGGCATTGCTAGCGTTAGATAAGGCACGTAGCGATATTTGGAAAGCGTGGGCGATAGATACTTCCTATTTGTGAATTAAGACCGCAAAACATATAAAGAGTCTACCTCTTCTTTTGAGTATACAATGTGAAACTTGTGTCTAATGTTAAATAGAGCATTTGGTGAAAAGCTAAGAATCTGCAATAATCGCCCACTGATTTATTCTATGTAGAGATATCGATGTTGTACCCGATTAATGAGATCTTTCAGTCGTTGCAGGGAGAAGGTTATTTCACTAACGTTCCGGCAATTTTTATACGGTTACAAGGCTGTCCGGTAGGTTGTAGCTGGTGTGATACCAAACACACTTGGGAAAAGAAAAACGACCGAGAAGTTGACCTACAACGTATCATGGTGAAGAACTCAGTGAGTGATGATTGGAGTAATGCCAATGAGCTACAGCTGTTGAATGTCTTGCAGGAACAGGGATACAGCGCCCGTCATGTGATCATAACCGGTGGAGAACCTTGTATTTATGATCTGGTGCCGTTAACCGCAGAACTAGAAAAAAATGGCTATCGTTGCCAGATCGAAACCAGTGGTACTCATGAAGTACACTGTTCTGCTGCAACCTGGGTGACGGTATCGGCAAAAGTCGATATGCGCGGTGGATTGAAAGTACTTGAGCAAGCATTACAGAGAGCTGATGAAATAAAACATCCCGTTGCGCGTGAACGGGACATTGAGCAGCTAGATGAGTTACTGGCTAAGTTACACGATGATAAAAAAAGGATCATTGTGTTACAACCTATCGGAAAAGAAAACAAGCAGACAGATGGGGCAACCCAGCTCTGCATTAAAACCTGTATTGCCCGTAATTGGCGATTATCTGTACAAATGCATAAATACTTGAATATCGCTTGATACTTCTGTTCTTCTAGATTCATTCACCTTTATATATGCAGCCTGCTGAACAGGTTTCTTTTATTATCACAGCACTGAGTTCAGCAAGTTCTGGTTTAAGCTGTTTCCAAATCCAACTTGCTAATATTTCACTGGTAGGGTTCTCCAGGCCGGGAATATCATTCAGATAATGATGATCCAAACACTGCCAAATGGGTTGAAATGCCTCTTTCAGTTTAGAGAAATCTATCAGCCAACCTTGATGAGGATCCACTTCACCCGTCACTTCTAGCCGAACCGTAAATGAATGACCATGCAAACGCCCACATTTATGGCCTTTGGCAACATTCGGTAGCCTATGTGCGGCTTCAAATTGAAAATCTTTAAACAAAGTGGTGATCACAATTTCAGTCTTCCTTTGTTAGAACCTGTTCAAAATCTATTGCGCTTACTGATACTTTGTCAAAAATGCGCTCAGCATGCTTATTTATTGACCAGGATCCAAGATGATGCTTTTATCATTTTCGATGGCTTTATCACTTCCAAAGCATCAAACCATTTTTCGTTATCCTTGTCAGATTTTCTGCCAAAGATTCACCATCAGGAAAAATTAGCCCTGATGCAATATCCGCTAGAGGGTAGAGCATAAACTCTCTTTCTTTCAGACCGTAATGAGGAACGACAAGGCGCTCGCTATTTATGATGTGATCACCGTATAACATGATATCCAGATCCAATGTGCGAGCTCCCCAGCGTTGTTCTTTTCTAACTCGCCCCTGCTGAAGTTCAATAGCTTGAGTATAATCCAGCAATTTTTCTGCCGACAAGAGAGTGTCCACAGCAACCACAGCATTAAGATAATCTGGTTGTTCCTGTGATCCTAAAGGTTTACTACGATAAAACGGCGAACATTTTATCAGTTCACTACATGGCAAATTGGCCAATGCCTTCAATGCTGATGTAATTTGCTGCAGCGGCTGTGCCAGGTTACTCCCCAAGGAAATATAAACTCGGATCATAGCGATTTTGCTACCATTTCTTTACGGTATCTGTGTCTCTGGTTTGTGGAACGACGGAAGTGGTATGGTGCCACCGCTAAGGTTCCTAGCATCAATTGCTGCTGCTCCGGCAGCCCTTCCTGAAATTCGCTCCACCATTGACTCAGGCTCTGTAATTTATGGCTTTTTTCTGTTTCGGCTCGTAGCACGAGTAGATCATAGGCAGCTCGAAATTTCGGATGTTCCATAAGCTGGTAAGCACGTTTCCCTTGACGGAGAGAAAAGCGTAACTGCAATAACCAAATGTCTTGTACCATCATAGTGATGCGTTTCGGAATAGCTAATGAACGGCTTACTTCTTCCAGTACATTATCTATCGCCAAAGAGAAAGCATCACAATAGGGTAAACCACTTTCCTGTTTTAGCTTTTGAGTACATTCAACCAACGGGTACCATAACATGGTCGCAAATAAAAATGCTGGATTGACCCGCTGATCATGATGCAATCGATAATCGGTATTTTTCAGTAGCTGAATTAAAATACGTTCCATTAATGAGTCATGTTGCTGAGTAAAATAGCGAGAAACCAGCGGGAATAGCGGTTGAAAAAGCTGGTATTCACAGAGTTTTAAATAACTTTTATAGCCATAACCGCCCTGTAATAATTTAAGGGTTTCTTCGAATAAACGAGCCGATGGAATTCCGCTCAATAGTGGAGCCATACGCGGGATAGGTTCAGCCGTCTCAGGGCTGATAGTCATATCCAGCTTGGCAGCGAAGCGCACGGCACGCAGCATTCGCACAGGATCTTCCCGATAACGAACTTCAGGATCACCTATTAAGCGAATAACCCCTTTTTTTAGATCACGTAGACCATCAGAGTAATCTCGTAGTACGAAATCTGAACCTCCATAGTAAAGGCTATTTATCGTGAAATCGCGACGTTGCGCATCTTCTTCAATAGAACCGAAGATATTATCTCGTAATAGCATCCCATTTTCGGTCTGCTGTGAAGAGTGTTCATCACCATTTTCATCATGATGACCACGGAAAGTTGCGACTTCAATAATTTCATGACCAAATATGATATGAGCCAAACGGAAGCGACGTCCAACTAAGCGGCAATTATTGAATAACTTGCGCACCTGCTCTGGTGTGGCATTAGTTGTAATATCAAAATCCTGTGGCTTTTTACCGAGCAGCAAATCACGAACACCACCACCGACTAAATAAGCCTCATAGCCAGATCTATTCAAACGATGAAGCACCTTCCATGCATTATCGCTGATATCTCTGCGAGCAATGTTGTGCTTACCACGAGGAACCACTGTCATTAGACACTTTTCCTCAGGCAGCCTCCGCGCAGTTGCCTGGCTGGCAATTTTATCTTCAATAACAACTTTACTTTTGCAGATCAGGATCTTGCGGCAGAAATTGGCGACTCGGGTAAAAATGGTACACCTCGATAGTGACGAATAAAAAAAGTTAAACAACGATAACACCCTAGCCTGTCATCTGCTTTTCACGTATTTCAGCCAAGGTTTTACAATCAATACACAGATCAGCTGTGGGTCGCGCTTCCAAGCGGCGAATACCAATTTCTTCATAACAGACATCACAGAAGCCGAAGTCTTTATCTTCGATTCTGTTCAGCGTTTTTTCGATTTTCTTGAGCAACTTACGTTCGCGGTCACGGTTACGCAGTTCGAGGCTAAATTCTTCTTCTTGTGCCGCCCTGTCAACAGGATCAGGAAAGTTAGCCGCCCCGTCTTGCAAATGGGTTACAGTATGATCGACTTCACCCCTGAGTTGATGCCGCCATTCTGTCAGGATCCTTTTGAAATGAGCCAGCTGATTAACATTCATGTACTCTTCACCTGGTTTCTCTTGGTAACGTTCCAACCCAGCGTTGGCGAGAATGCTCAAGGGTATGGTTTTATGTTTCTGCCCTTCTTGCATGATGTTTCTCCTACATTCATACGCACTGTATTCATACGCATTATTGAAAACCCCAAACAGGGGAAAATCAGGCCGCTATAAATAACAGATGAAAGATAAATTGGCAATTATTCCTGTTACTGGCTTAAGAAGTGTAGCCAATTATTTTTACTGTAGACTACCGTGCTTACGTCAGCAGCTCTATTAACGGTGATAACGGTTCTGACAATAGCCATTTTTTTGAGGGTCTATTCGAAATCTGTTGCACTCGCTGATGTCCAGGCAGACAACCGATCCCAATATAGCAGTTAGATGTACTCTCTGCCCGAAACAATTTGACCACAGCAATAGGTCTATACGGCTGTCTTCATTAATATATTTAATTTCTTATTACTCATAATTGTAACTAATTGATTCAATAATAGACTTTTTGCATAACCTACTGCGTGGTGTGAGAATGATAGAGATAACCCAGCCGAGATACTCTACAGTGCAATTTACATTTACCTCCATTCAAAACGACATAAAATAAGTATGGTAAAAAAGCCAGGGACGGTCTAGATTTAGCGTATTGTCATGGAAGCGTTATATCAAGCAGATTAAGGATGATTGCTATGCCAAGAATGCAGGCTTCAACAACAGTTCACCCCTCGACGGTCTCACAAACCCCTTATGTACCCATTTACTATACTGGTGAACAGGCCACTGAGATCCATGTTTTTAAACAGTCTGCAAACTATCCTCAATTTAGAAAAGAATATGAGCAGGCTATTGATAATATCATTAGGTTCTATAACCAACATAGTCCGGATAAAGGGCTTAGTGTTATTACATCGGAACATGGGATCAAGGCCACAGTAGAGGAAATGTTAACGCAATTCAAAGCTGAACTGTTTGCCGGTAACGTTGATGTGACTTATCTGCATAGTCTTTATTCAGCAAAACAACATATGGAAGAGATTGCTCAACTTCTTGTAGAAAGAGACAAAGAAGGTAAACGAGAGGCAGGAATAGAGAGGATAGAAAAACAACCGGTAGAAGAAAGGGACGTTCCTCTCGAAAAAAA
The DNA here is from genome assembly GCF_964030845.1 of Candidatus Fukatsuia endosymbiont of Tuberolachnus salignus. Taxonomy (NCBI): domain Bacteria; kingdom Pseudomonadati; phylum Pseudomonadota; class Gammaproteobacteria; order Enterobacterales; family Yersiniaceae; genus Candidatus Fukatsuia; species Candidatus Fukatsuia endosymbiont of Tuberolachnus salignus. The sequence continues at coordinate 2,586,468 of NZ_OZ034983.1, read as the reverse complement.
ACTGGATGAAATTTGTGAACTGGCAAAAAAAATTAAGTGGTGTGGTTCTGGCGTTAAAAGTTATATCTTGAATACTAAACTCAGCCTGAGTACTCCATTTGGCGATCTCTTAAGCAAAATGGATATCGTTAAATTAAAAATAGCAAGTCGGGTGGTCACTGAGTTTACCAGTAGTGATGCTATACCCGTCTATTATAGAGCCGGTGTACACACTTTTAATTTTTACCTTGATCGATTTAGTGAAGAACTTAACATCCCTCGCAGTCACGATCCACACGCACGATTTATGCCGATAGACTCACGAAATTACCTGGCTTGTCAGCAAGCGTTAATGGCTGCCGTAACGCCCTATAACCTGACTTATGAGCTGGCTATGCATTATTTGCACAATCTGCGTAATATCTTCCCAAAAAACCCGTCCGACAAAATGCCAGAATTTTCTTTAATACGGGATACTGTCATTGCTTTGCAACCGGGCTATGGAGAAATCAGCTTATCTTCTCTTATCGAGGAAGCCGCAGACGGTGGCTATCAGCTACGGCAAGATATGACTTTACTGCAGGTGGACATCGCCAGACAACTCTCTCAGCTCTCACGTTCATTGCCTAAAAACCGCTGGCCAAGCTGGTCAATAGAAACATTATACGATGATAGCAGGGGGAATAAGATTCAGCGGATAGGTGACTTATTTTGGCGAGAAGAAGAGGGTGAGTTAAGCCCACTGGATATGATACATCTCAAGCAATACAGCCACTATACCGATCAAATTGCTTCTGGGCAGATAATGCGCATTCTGGGGAAAACCAGTGAGCAAGATGCGCAGTGGCTAAGTCAACTTAATCCTAGATATCTACAGGCAGCAGAGCCGAAGGAAATTGCCTTGTTTTTCTCAAAACTGGGTGACGAGGAGAGTATCGCCTATGCAAGACGCCATAGTGGGTGGTTCAAAACACTGGCAACTAATCCATTAATGCCGATTCTATTAAAACGCCCAGGTGATCAACTGGCTAACATTCCGGCTGATTTGTTACAGGAAGCGTCCCCTGCAGACCTTGCTTTGTTTTTCTTAAAATTGGGTGATGAGGGAGGTATTGATTATGCGCAACGTTATATTGAATGGTTTAAAACGTTAGCAGTCAATCCATTGATGTCGGTACTCTTAACACTGCCTAATGAGAAGCTAGCCGACATTTCTGTTGATTTATTGCCAACGATGAACACGGCAGAAATATGCTATTTTTTTGAGCAGCGTAACAATTATCGTGCTGCAACTTATATCCAAAATTACGTTACCTGGTTTAACAGTCAATATCAGAATATATCCTATGATGTGGCAGATCCTTGGACTGCCCAGGATATCGAACCAAGGCGTCTACTGTTAGAAATAATTATTAAGCAGGCCTTGGCAGCGCCGCACAGTCCCCCCATTAGTCATGCAGGTATTCTGGGTAATTTATTGATTTGTGCTATCGAATATGAAGATAAGTACATGGCTCGTTTATTGCTGCAACGAGAAGAAATCGGTTTAAAGCAGATTCAGTATGGGCATCGTGAGAATCCTTTATTTTTGGCACTAAGGAAAAACCAAACCGAATTAGTCACCCTATTGTTAGCTCGGCATCCATTAGCAGATTATCAAGATCCCGGTCGTTATAACGTGCTTTATCATCCAGTCGCACACAAAAATTTCGAGATACTTAGAGAACTGTTGATTGCCGGTGCTGATCCGGATGAAAAAAATGTGTTGATGAGAGATTTATTTAACACGCGTGTCGCGACCAAAACCACGATTTTGGAACAGGCTGTTTTGTCAAAAGACAGCAGGATGGTGAAGATATTACTGGCGTATCAAGCCAAGGATGATTCCGCTAATGCATTGATGCTTGCCATCGAACAAGGAAATATCGAAATGGTTAGAGCGTTGGTAACCTTAGAGCGCCCACCTCCCTCCAACCCAGACCAATCCAACATTTACCATCGAGCGATAGCTTGTGCACAGCGAGCCCCCAATTCCCCAGCCGTTATCAGCATTCTTCAACGGGAAAAACATAATTTAACATGGCCAAATAATCTGCCGGATCATGCGACTTCAAATCTATTTCGTTACCGGGTATTTTCCATTGCTGAGCTAGATGAACCGGCAGTAATATCTGGTCAATTCTATAAAGATATACAGAGTTCTCTTGCTAGATTAAACGATCCACTGATATCCGATAGCGAGCAGATCGAAACTGCTTTCATTTTGAAAAACCAGATACAGTCTTATATTCGTCGGTATCCGAATTCTAAGCGTAATCCGGATTTTTTAACGCTCAATTATCAAATCGATAAGGTGTTATTTATCTCGGATGAGCAAAAATCTGTCAATAAGGGGATCCTTGATATTGCACAAACACAGCCGGCATTGGCGGCGGATGTGTATCAGATGATATTTAATGAGTCTCTTTATGTTCGACCCATTTTAATGGATTTTATTATCCGAGGGATGAAAAAAAATTATTACTTCATGGTAACCCAGGGAATTTCTGGTGCACTGCCGGATGAAAATAATCTGGGCTTTGGCGTCATCTTCCACATTCCACTGACCGAGAAATTTAAAGATTTTGAGACTGCATTATCAATGGCGCAAGAAAAAAGGTTATTAAAGAAAATTGCGGTTGATAGAGTAAAAAGATGGATCCATGTGGGCTACACAGTTAAAGAATTATACGCATTAAATTTCCATCAAAAAGAGGCAACACAGGCTATTGTTCCCCTACTGCTTGCACTCCATTCTGACCATAATCATTATAATGATGAACATAAGGTGTTTGATAAATATGCCAATAAAGAGTATGTACGCAAGCAGCAGAAAGCAGGTTTACTGCGCATAAAACAAACTTACCACAGCATTTACCATACCAATATAGCGGCTTGGGATAAGCAGTATTCATTTGAATCTCGGCTTCAGCTCAATCAACTACTCCATCAACAAACCAGCGTAAAAGGGCGGTTCGCTCTGCTGCTTGAGGGGCGTCAGGGGTTGTTGATGAACCTGCAATTTGGTTTGTTAGATCGGCATGATCTTATTATTCCACAGATTGATACACTGAAAGAACTGGGTGTCACTACCCTGGCTTTACCTCTGCTCGGCATAACACAACCGTTCATCGATGATTACCAGCGTACCAGGCAGATGCCAATGTATTTACAAATGATGTTACATCATGCTGGTCTGGAAAGATTGTTTATTGCTGCCTGTGAAAAAGGGATGAACGTCATTGCGCTGGGCAAAAGAACTTCTGCTTGGAACACCATGTACAAAAAAAGTATGGTAAATAATCTGGCGGAGGAAAAACTAAAATCGGTGCCTAAAGGTGAAAAATTCATTGTCGTCGCTGATGATACGCTTTTTCTATCTAATCCTGGTAGAGGACGTTTCTTACCAGGTATTGCTCACCGTTTGGGATTGCCTGTAGTGGGTATCGATGAACAAAACAGGTTTTATATCCGAGCCGATGATCTCTCGCAGCGTGGTGTTTATGACAATGTGGGAGATGCTTATCACCAAGGATTAAGTGATCATCATTCTCACTCAGCATGGCGAAATAATGATGTGGACGGATGGAGCCGGGCAACAGTTAATCTGGTTAGCAACCACACCAATACGCGATTTGATGGCCAGCTTATTCTTCAGCTTGAAGATGACGTCGAAGTCAGAGACGCGGCAGCAAAATTGGCCGGAAAGCATCCAAATAAATCGGTGTTTGTGCAGCTCGACAGTGAGGGCAACTATCGTGTCATCTATGGCTCCTTGCGGTGGCTGACCGGTAATCTGCGCTGGCAAGTGGTAGGGCATGGCCGTGGCGGTGAAAACCATATTAATCATCAAACACTGGCCGGGTATAATCCTGCTAGCTTGGCTAAAAAGATAACACAGCTTAGTACTCAATTGCATGCTAACTATGGTATCCATGCGGTGCCTAGCTACGTTAGCCTTGTAGGATGTTCGTTAACTGACGAAAGCGGACAACCTGGCGGTTATGCTAAAGAATTTGGCATATTACTGGCTAAGCAAGGTATCTATGCCGACATTGGTGCTCGCAGAACGAGGCTGACTGTCAATGAGCTCGGCCAGAAACTCACACCACAGGGAGCAGGTGCCTGGCAGGATAAAATAGGTGATGACAAGTTAGTATTCAGTTGGAATAAAGACGGCCAATTAGTCTCAGCCAGAAATCTGGCCGCACGCTTAGAACGTGCCGTCGTGTTGATAGATAAGCTGGCGGCGGGAGAGGTGAAATATGTTGCACTGGATGACCAGCAACGCCGTGATCTGACGGATTCTTTTCATGTAACAGAACACAGCTCAGGCACGTTAGCTGAAAAGGTTTTGGACGTAAAACAATTAATGCTAACTGTTTTTGATAGTAAGTACCATCAGTGGTGGCGCCACCAGGTTGATCAACTTTTACAACTGCAAGGTATTCACTCACAATTACGTGAATTAAGTGGTCAAGTAGCGCGGCAACAAAGCCAACATTGGAATACCAGCCAGGCAAGCAGCCTCGCTGCGTGGCAGAACGCAGGCATAAAAAATCTCACGTCTGGTGTAGAAATTCAGACACACCTTTCTCCTCAAGGGCTATTTATTAGCAATAAAAGCGCTCGTGCTCAGGCTGCCGCTGCCGGGCTCGGATTAATCTGGCTTCATGCTCACATGTTGGGAACAACCGAAACACAGCGTTTTTTTCAGGGTGTAGTGACGCACGCCCTGATTAACGAACAAAGAGCAAAAGGCAGCCTATCCGATGTAAATTCACGTCAGATTGATGCATTCCGCCATAAATTTAATCAATTGGCATCAATCGATCTCAATAATCAAGCGATCTTTACTCGTCTGCAGGCGCATGCTTCTGATCATGATGGTGGAGAATATCTATTAAAAACTGACCATCATGTATTGATGTTGTCCAGTCGTTATCAAGGTAGGCAACACAGCTATTTTTTGTATGATCCCGCTGTTGGAGAACTTAGAGTGAGTGGCCCTGATGTAGTAAAAAACAGGGAAGTATTGAATACGGTGCTGCAAAACTATCTCGCGGGTAAAATTTACCCATTGGATAACCAAACTCGGGCAGAATATTATGGGGTCAAGCAACAAAGGGGCCAATATTTGTTTGAAACCTACAAAATTAATATTGCCCAGGCAAGAACGACCTATCCCGCGTTGACGGCTCTACAAGTATTGTTGAGCGATTTTCGCCATCCCCCACAATCCCTCCACACACCGCAACTTCACCATCAGTCAAAAAGGCTGGACCGGGCATTTAATTTTGTCTTAAATACGTTCACGTTAGCTCCCCGAATATTAGAAAGTATGCGTGTGACCCACGGTTGGCAACGTGCCATCAAGTTTAGTCACCGTGCAGGTATCGGGATGCAGGGATACGGTTACCTGCGTGGACTTTATGATCTTAAAAGGTATGATGAAAGAGTTAATAACAGTGCCCTTATCCAGCAAGAGATTGCCACACAGCCGGTTGATTTAGAGTTTGAAAGAAATTTTGCTATGGCTTCTTTTGCTTCAAATATAGCGATTGATGTGACTCAATACGGCTTGGGTAAACTGGGCGGCTATCTAGCGAACAGAATGGTTCCTGGCTCTCGTCTGGGCCAGATAGGCGTTAGTGCAGGTTCTAAGTTAGCCAGGTTTGGTGGGCCAATACTAGGCGGATTATCCAGTGGTTTTGATATCTTCCAGGCTCAACGGTTATTCCGTGCCCAGGCGGACATCTTAGACCCCAAAATACGACAAGATTTCATCGTTAGTGGTTCGCTTTCAGTGGTAGGGGCGGCGATCAGCATTGGTAGCGCGATTGCTTTTGCCTTAGGAGGCACGGCTGCTGCTGTCGCCGTGCCTGTTAGCCTGATTATTGGCGCAGGAATGATATTGGGTTCAGAAATCTACGGGGCTGTACGTCAAATAGAGGAGATTCAGCACCATGTGAGTTTGGATTTTATGGAAACCTTGAGCAACGGTTGGCGGGTTTTCACTGGAGAAGGACTGGATAATAGGGTACAAAATAGGATAAGTTTTAGTCAAGCAAAAAAGCTGGCTCGTCAGGAATATGACCGCCTGCTCAGAGAGCAGTCCCGGAAGATACTGTTGTCTAATAGAAATATCGACGTTCTTTACACCACTCGTGGTCAGATTAAATTGCAACAACATTATTATCGGAAAATAGTGGCTAAAGATCTGGCGGGTAGAGAGCACACGATACGTGATCACATTCTTGCCAGTGAAAATGCCAAGGCTATGGTGGCACCCTCCCTGTCTGAATATTTATTACAACATGCGCATAATCAGTACCCACCCAAACTTGGGCCACCCTCAGTAACCGACAGTGACTACCTTTATTACACCCCTGAACAACTAGTGGGTACCGACGACACTGTTGATGATAGTGGTCATCTTTCTCACCAGGTGCTTAAGGCACGGGTTGCTAATCAGTACCAAACAGTAGGTCAATTTACTGATCCTAGAGGCAAAAAACTCAGAGTACAGATCAATAATCACAATCCTATCTATTACAACATAGGTGATCACAGTGTCATGGGGGATTTTAACGGTGATGGTTGGCGTGATATCGGTTATTTTTCTCTGCAGGGATTTTATCTGTTACTGGCCGATAAAAAAGGGGGTTATGGTCAAGCCCAGCGGATAGGGCAAATTGAAGAGATCGAATCGATCTATCAGGATGCAGCAAAAAATCCAATAAAACCACGGCTTTTTGTCAGAGATATCAACCATGATGGCCGTGATGATATTGTTATCAAAGCCGGTAAGCTGAAGCCGATTCATATTTTATTAGCGCAAGAAAATAACGGTTTTATCATTAAAAAACCTAAGATGAGTTTTCCTTCTCTATGGCAATTGCGAGCAATAACCGTCCTGGCGGATATTGATGGTGATTTGCGTGCTGATTTAGTGTCATTTATCGATGATCATATCAGTATCCATTATGGTGGCACGGATGGAGAGTTTACCTCGGAAATTAGTGTACCGGTATCGAGATTAAATGGGCGCTTGGGACATGACTATATCCACCACCTCTCTGGTGATATCGATGGTGATGGTTGTGACGATATTGTTTCAATTACGCGTGAAGGCCAATTACACATCTTGTTGGGTAAAAACGACAGTTTTTTGTGGGAGCCATTTAAAAAAATATCAAAACAATCTCATCACTCTGTTCAAAAGCTACTGGCTAATTTTGGTCGCCAGCGGGTGCAGTTACATGACATGAATACTGATGGTTATGCTGATCTAGTCGTCATACAGAATGATGGCAGTTATACCATTTCTTACGGGGGAGAAGAGGGAGTATTCCGTGCCGAGATCGATGATACCTGGCGCCAGGAAAATGGCCAGACTGTAGCCTATCGTCCTAATCGATTAGCGGCCGGTGAACAACATATTCTTGGCCTTAACACAGGTAAAGATGGCCAGGCGGTCTTGTTATCTCTCAATAAGCAAGGAGACGTTAATGCGCATACTTTTAGTTCCACTCGTATTAAGGATACTATCGCCTGGTTCCGATTAGGCGATGGTAACGATAGCGCTATCGGCCATCAGCACCAGATAAATCATTTCGATGTGGCGGCAGGAAGAAAACAATTTACCGGTGGGCATCAGGCAGATCGTTTCCTGTTGATGGGTAAGGCGGCGCCAGATCAGCCCAGTGTACTGAATGGGGGAACTGCATTACAAGATCAGGGTGATGCAGTCATAGCAGCGGCTCAACTGGTTGGAACAGAAGGGTATAACATTAACCTCGATGTGGGTTACGCAAAATACCGACACAGTAAAAAAATTATTGCTGAATTACACAACATCGAACATGCCTACGGACATAGTGGCACCAATGACATATTAGTGGGTGATAATGGTAACAATGTTCTCGACGGCATGGGGGGTATAGATACTCTGATTGGCAACGATGGCAATGACATTTTGACGTTACAGGCAGGTATGGCATCGGGCGGCAGAGGAATAGACAGTTATCACATTTTACAAAATAATTCGGATCGAAATGTGACAATAGTTGTGGAAGAAACCCAGAATTTGCCGGAAATTAGCAACATACTACTCGACTACAAAGCAGAGCAAATTACATCGATTACATTACACAAGCAAGATGTCTGGATCAGGCTACGCAATGATGAGGGGCGACTCACCACAGTGGTATTACGTGCAATGTACAGCTCCGTCGAAAATAAGCAAAGAAAACGTCAACATATTTATCACTTATCTAGCCGTGACGGTCTATTAATAACAGAATGGCCAGCTATCATGGAACATAGCTCAGACGGTGGTGGGAGGCTGCCCCATTTAACCGCGCAGTATAAACCTGAACGCGATCGTAATTGGCAGGAGCGTATTCAAGGAGCCAGAGCAGAAAATGTACAGGTTCATCTGACCGCACGTAACAGATGGGGACAGGGGCAGATTAATATCAATATTGTCGGGCATGCCAGCACAATAAATACACCTGTTATTGCGCTTCCAAGTTTTATCCAGCTGGATATGGTAGGCACAAAATTTGTCAATTACTTGGAAGGAGATGATAACAGTAACTACTTATGGAGTACTCACGGCAAAGACCTTCTCGTAGGAAAAGGGGGAACCGATCACTATATGACGGGGCTTGGGAATCGAGAAATAACCATTGACAACTATGACAATGGTGCTTCAAGTGGTGGAGAGCCTGCAGAAGACATCTTGTTGCTACCCTGGCTGTTCAAAGATATCCGTCTGACACAAAAGGGTAAGGATATTGTGCTCAGTCACCGTAATGCACCCGCTCTACACTCTAGCATCCGTCTTCTCAATTTTATGCAACATCGAGATTACCGCCATCTCTGGCTACAGGATGAGAACAGGGTACTTCAGCCGTTAATTCGTAACGATTTGGGTGCGGTATCTTTGGGACAGGTGCAGGTCACATCAGGCGATGACGTCGTCATGGTATATCATGAGACAGTGCTTACCGTTAATAAGCTTAACTTACTGGCAGGGGATGACATTTTTATTGCTCGCAGCATGGGTGGCTATACCGTGGAGGGTGGGGAAGGTGACGACGTGATAGTCATTGAAACAGGTAATAACATCCTGATAGGTGGGAAAGGTAAGGATACAATGGTAGCAGGCAATGAAAATGATATCTATCAATACGCCCGCGGTGATGGCCAGGATATTATTACCGACAGTGGTGGCCATGATAGGCTCTATTTCTCTGACCCTGATATCACCAAAGAGGATATCAGATTAAAAAGACAGGGTAATGATCTCGTTGTGTTGATTGATGGCTTGGATTCAACAAGCAGTTTGAGTGACAGTGTAACGATAAAAAATCATTATTCTCTCTCAGAGAGAGGATTACTGGAGTACAAAATCGAAATAATAACAGTGGGTGCATTTCAGTTAGCTATCAGCAGCATTGACGATCTGTTGATTGATAACATGGTTGAAGCAATGTCGAATTTTCCTTTTTCAGAACAGGCCGTATTTGACATGGGACTGACACAAGCGTCATTTTCAACGACAGATTTTCCAATTGCTGACAGAGAAAATCGTCAAGCATCCCAAGTTTAATTTGATAGAGGATTCGCTTTTTCACTCCTTATTTGATGCTCTTTCCAGAAAGAAACATACCCTGTCAACCCTACAGGAGGGAGCATCTCATTAAAAATTGCCTTGGCACCTCTACCTCGGATTGATGCACAGGGCCAAACAGGTGCCCGAGTTTTCCGTGCACAGTGCGTAGGGGGGGATTTTGCCATGTAGGGGTTCCTGATAATAAAAAAGGCTGCATAAGCAGCCAAGTTTTATTATTAATCTATTGGTTATATTTGCATTATTTAATCTTGTAATTTATAAAATGTTTTTCTTGATTCAATCAACTTTTGACATTATTAAATACCATTAATCGCATCTAATAAACCCCATTCTTTCTTGCCAACTCAAATCCCATTCCGGAGCGCTAGGCCATATTACCCCATATATTTTTTAGCCAAGGCAGCCAATATTGCACTGGTTTCTACATCCAGCAGCCCGTCATACTTATCCTGGCGGAAATGCAGCTGAAATGCTCGAACCAGCTTTTGCAACCCTACCGGCGTTGCTGCTTCACTGGTATTATAACCATATTTTTTAAACAGCTTTATGGCCTCATCGTTAGACAACGGATTCTGTGTGTATTGAGCAATATATTTGCACTTCGTTTCTTCATCATACCAGGCTCCGATCCCCGCCTGATAAAGGGTAAACCATGGAAATGCGGCACCAGGATCACTTTTGCGTCCCAGCGCAATATCAGAATGACCAATAACATGAGTGGGCGAAATATCAGGGTGACGCTGTAAAATATTCAGTGCTAGCTGTTTAACCGCTTCAATTTGCTCATCATTGAAAGGAGGAAAAGTAAATACGCCACTAACATCTTTGGCCTGATTAACGATCTCAATGCCAATTGAATTATCATTAAGATTCGTACGATTTCCCCATGCGCTGACACCAGCATGCCATGCCCGTTCTTTTTCATCAACCAAGTTGAAAATTCGCTGTTCCTTAAATCCAGCACTGATATAAGTTGGATCTGTAAGATCTGGCACGAGGTAATGCGCACTGACCAATGGCCCGGTTAAGGCATTGACTGAACCAGAAAAATTAAGCGCAGTATAATGCATAACCAAGAAACGAACCCGGCTATTAAAACTTTTCACTGAGCGGTAAGAATTATAATCAATATTTATCTTTTTACTCTTTTCCATTAATTTCCGACAAGGCTTGCTTTCATTATGGTTACGATCCAGGGCCGTCACGGCATACAACACGCCAGTATCTTGAGTTGTCGACTTGTCAATCCAGCTTTGTTGTTGCCCACTCACTTTACGTACGGTGGCCAGCAAGCAGTCAGTCCGATTAATATCTACCGTGTTGCCATCAATGAATCTATAAATAGCATAATAAACGCTAGCGTCATCGGCGTGTTCCCATCGTAATTCAATACCGCCGGTTGTCACGACTTGTGTCAAGTTAACTGGGGCGCTTGGCGGGATACACCCTTTCCATGGCATGGAAGGGATCAGCGCCACAGAGGACCATACCTCTTGTTGAATAGCCGTTTTTGCTGGCAGTACTGCCGCTTCTCGCAGGAATAAATGCCGAAAAAGAATGCTACCCTGAATCTCAGCTATCTTGATATTTGAGAGAAGTTGGTCCTTTATTTCCTTCACCCCATTATCAACCATCCACTCTGGCTCTGTGGTACTCGGCACACCCACTTTGTACAGGGCTTCTCCAATATACAGGTGAACATTTTTACCGCGCACGGTATCAGCCCACCACTGTGTGATGACACCAAATCGAGCAGCTTGTCGAGTAAAAGGCCAATACACCTGTGGTGCAATGTAATCAATTAATTCATTCAGCACCCAAAGTCGGGTATCGGCGTATTGATTATCATAGTTTGGACTACCCGCAGACGTATCTGAACCTGCAGGATCGTTAGTTTTATTGCGCCAAACGCCAGCAGGGCTAATACCAAATTTAATCTGTGGCTGAGTAGAACGGAGTTTTGTGGAAAGCTCGGTTATCAACAAGAGTGTATTATTACGCCGCCAGTCTCCCTTATTCGAAAATCCGCCACCGTGAAGGGAAAAAGTAGCATCATCATCCAGTGTAGAAGCATCAGTCTCATAATAAAAATAATCGTCGAAATGAACACCATCGATATCGTATTTTTCAGCCACTTCCATCACACCTTGAATAACCCACGCCCGTGCCTCTGGCATACCAGGATCAAGTACAAATCGGTTAGCAGCAGTCTTTACCCAATCGGGATGATCTTTATAAACACTGGCAGGCGATCCAGCTGGCACATTGTTCAGCGCGTCAATTGTACTTTGCGTGGTATTCATCGATATCCTGTACGGGTTGAACCAGGCATGTAGTTCCAAATTACGTCGGTGAGCTTCATCAATAGCGAATTGCAGCGGGTCATAGCCAGGGTCTTTCCCTAACGTGCCGGTCAGATAAGTAGACCACGGCAGCAGAGTTGATTGATAAAATGCGTCAGAACAGGGTTTCACCTGAAAAAAAACAGCATTCATACGCATACTCACTGCTTCATTCAATATACGGATTAATTCATTCTTCTGAGCATGTACCCGTGCGGTCTCATCGGTGATTGCCGATGATTCTTTTGATGGCCAATCAAGGTTGATCACTGTGGAAATCCAAGCACCGCGTAAATTTCGCTTGCGTTCTGACATTTTTGCCGCTCCTTTATGATTTTTTCTGATTATATTGGTGTGGTGACAGTTTATATAGGTCCAGATACACTAGCGACCTTCCCTGTTTTCTATAGCAGGCTATCTTTTCCTGGGAGGTACGTCGTGTGTCTTCGTCGGTTTTGGGGTGACCATAGATTTTTTCTACACGAAAAATAGGCACAGATAATAATATAGAGACAGAATGACGTTTTAAATCATTTTTTATATCTATAAGATTAATTTTTATCATCGTGCTAAAGAAGGCAAGGGAAGTTTAAATAAAGGTTCCAACTCACTGTAGTAACTCAAATTTTTACACATGACCCGATCAAAGAAGCTTATTCTACAAAAGAAATCTGACATTGTATCCTGAGTTATTATAAGCGCACTAATTAGTGCTAACAATGGAGTGTGCTGTTTGTTGTATAGCCTGTAAACCTTGTTATAGCAGGTTCGGATTCAAGTTGTGACGTAATGCCTAATAAAATTTTTTTATTAGGCAAACAACGGTAATATTGGCACGCTGGGACGTGAATAATAGGTCAAAATGAGGAGGCAATTGATTGATAAATCATGACTGAAAAGTTGTGTTTTGTTGCCCGTAATTTAAGCCAAAATATTTTATTTAATTATTTTTAATGAGTTGTTTTATTTTGTGGTAACTATACTGGCGATTGGCATATGAGAATGATTGATGAAGGTGATAACTACCAATGTCGATTGGCAGTTCCGGAGGACATTGCCTCACTGGCTAACCTCCGTTGGAGGCTTTGCACAGATGATGCCCCTGTAGCTGATCCCAACGTGAAAAAAGAATTTATAGAAAAATGCGAGTGTACATTATCACAAATGGCAGGCCACAAGGGTATCGTACATTTTATAGCTGAGACTGGAGGGACTGTAATAGCTATTTTGTCGATAGTAAAAGTAACGAAAATGCCCAGTCCTAATGATATTAATGGCCAGTGGGGATACCTCACTAATGTTTACACATTACCGGAATACCGTAACAAAGGGATTGGCACGGCTTTACTATCAGAAGCACGTGATTGGGCGGAAAATGAACAACTAGAGTTACTTGTTGTCGAGCCTGTACAAGATTCTGTGTAACTGCCGATTCCTCATAAATACACTGATAACCGTTCAGGGTATTCGATCATAAAGTGATTGAGAGCCTGACGCCAGTTTGGTATCGGCATTGTCCACTTTTCTGATGCAGATTCTATTGCCAGATAAATCACTTTTAATGCAGACCCATCATGTGCAAATATTTTGCGTTTTTTTATGGCTTTACGTATCACACTATTGAGTGATTCTATCGCATTTGTTGTATAAATCACCTTGCGAATTTCGTCGGGATAAGTAAAAAATGTGGATAGGTTATCCCAATTTCTGCGCCAAATTTGTACCAGTGTTGGGTATTTTTCACCCCAGCGTCCTTCAAAACTATCAAGCTCTTGCAAAGCATTTTCTTCTGTAGCGGAACGGTAAATGAGTTTTAGGTCGGCACAGAGTGCTTGTCGATCTTTCCAACTGACGTATTTGACCGAATTACGGACTAAATGGACAATGCAAAGCTGGATTTTTGTCTCAGGATAGACCGTGTTGACAGCCTCAGGAAACCCGGTTAAACCATCCATACAAGCAATTAATATATCATTTAAGCCCCGATTCTTTAACTCGGTCAGAATCGATAACCAGGTCTTTGCTCCTTCCGTCTCCGCTATCCACAAGCCAAGGCATTCCTTATGTCCTTCCATATTGATGCCTAGCGCGATATAGACAGATTTATTGATAACCCGCTTATCCTGGTGAACTTTAACGACAATACAATCCAGATAAACAATCGGATACAGATTGTCCAGTGGGCGACTACGCCAGGTGGTTACTCGGTCAATTACCGCATCAGTGACTTTAGATATCAAGGTTGGCGATACCTCAGCATCATAGATTTTTTTAAAGGTTTCGGTAATTTCCCGTGTGGTCATGCCTTGAGCGTAAAACGCTAAAATGTGATCGTCAAAATGGGTCAGCCGAGTTTGCCCTTTTTCAACCATTATCGGGGAAAACTCGCCGTTACGGTCACGGGGCGTTTCTATCGCTAATTCACCGTACTGAGAGGTAATATTTTTTGCAGAATAGCCATTACGACTATTACCGCTGCCACGTCCTTCAGCCGCATTTTTGGCATAACCTAGGTGATGTTCCATTTCAGCACCTAATGCCGCTTCTACTGTCATCTTAACGAATTCATTGAGTATCTTGTTTAGATCAGATTCAGTTTTAATGTCTTTTACCAGCGCCTGAGCTACCTGACGTAGCTGAGATTGTTGCGGGGTATCCGGTAATTTATTCTTTCTTACCATTGTCTATATCCTATTCACAAATTGTTTAAATATAGGCAATTACACAATTTTCAGGACAGGCTCACAGAGTTTTAAGAACGATATCTTAAACTTCTTTGAGGTGAAGCTACCACAAATGGCAAGTTCTCTGGTATCTCGCTTAAACGATAATTTCCAGGCGCTAAATCCTGCATCTTGATTTCACTTGGGTATATACTCAAGGGCCATTAATAAGCGATCTTCTAAACCCAGCTTGGGTTTCCGACCTCCTTTCCCTTGCTTACATTTATCTGCTTCATTCAATATCTTTATCATCTTTTCAAATGTACTGCGTTTAACTCCGGTTAAGCGCCGAAATTTTTCCTCTTCCAATACCTTTATTTGTTCATATTTCATGGGGGCTCCTTGTTCAGGAGATTTTTACCAACATTCCTACATGAATGCTATAGCAGGCGCCGTATCAGTTGATTATGAAAATTAGAAATAACATATTGATATTAATTAATATTTATTAACAAAAGTGATCACGTTACATGGCGCCTGCTATAGTTTCCGAAGAGGTCTATTAATGTCTCCTCGTTAAAGAAGAAAAACTGACCCATCTCAGACAGCTATTCATCACAGCCGTCTATTTTCAAGCTATAACCTGTGCACCAGGCGGCCTGGGTTTTATCCAGTATCACATCACGTAAGGGGGCAGCCAGTTCTACCCGCTGTACCCCCTTGACATGCAGGGCACCATAAATCGCCGACAAACGGATATCACGCCCTAAACGACGTTGCGTACTGATATAGGCAGTGAGACGATTTTCGGCAGCCATGCGGATCGGTTCGGCTTCCGGTTTAGGGTAGAGCGTGAGCGTGGCATCAATGCGGTAATCAATAATGGTTGCCGATTGTACGGTGAGGCGATCAGCGACGGGGCGGATGTTTTCATCATTGAGTGCGCTGTTAACCCGTGTTAGCAGGTCTACCGAAGCAATACCGTTGTTTTCTCTGGATAATACCGTGAGGGTCACGCAAGCTGGCGAGGGACTGATGGCGGAAGCATCGGCTACACGGCCATCGGCACTGAGAGCGTGAAATTCGTAAGCACCGGTCGAACCAGCAACACTTAAGCCTTCAAAGGCCTGTTGAATGCGAAGGCGGAAATCGGTGTCATTTTCTGTTATCAACGCCAGCGGCGGGATAACGTCAGGATTGGCTGCTTGAAGGATTAAGCGTTTAACCTGGTAGTTGGCGCCAATCTGATCGAGATCGGCGTCTTTGGCATAGGCCAACAGGGTGGCTTGCGCGGCTTCGTTGATCCGTTGGCGTAATAGTAATTCGCGGTAGGTGTTTTCTTGCAGTAGTTTGGTGATCGGCTCGGATTCATAGTTGAGCGTCTGGCTAATCGCTGCTTGCTGTTCCGGGGGAGATAAGGCAATAAATTGGGCTTTACGCTGCTTAAGGAGTGTTTCAAAATCCAGCGGTTCTACCACCTGGGGGGCCGGCAGTAAGCTTAAATCCAGGTTAGGCATTATTTTCCTCCTATCGGTAAGGAGAGCCTGAGAGGAACCCCGGTATCACTGCGATGGCCGCGCAGGTCGATTTGCATGATGCCGTTGATGTCAGAGGTAATGTCGATGGCGCTCAGGGTGAGGCGGTTTTCCCAACGTAATAAGGCACTGTAAATGGCGGCCATCATTCTGAGGCGCAGTGCCGGACTCTGCGGGCTGTCGATCAGGGTTGAGAGCAGCGAACCGTAAGCACGGCGCATCACCCGTGAGCCTTGTGGGGTGATGAGAATGTCGCTGATCGATTGGCGAATATGCGCGATGTCGGTGATCACTTTGCCACTGTGGCGGTGCATGCCAAGGTACGTCATCGGGGGTTCCCACTATTATTGCCACCACTTTTTACTCCGCTGTGTTGATGGCGGTGCAGGGTGATACCGTTAGAGGTCAAGTTGCCACCACTGTGGGTGAATTCTCCGGTGATTTTGCCACCCTGATTAACCTGTAAGCTGTCGGTGATCAGCTGTTGTGTGCAGGTGACAACCGGGGTATCCAGGGTGATGGCACTAGCGGCGGTTATCGTTGCAGTTTTGATGCCTGTTAGCGCTAAGTGGCCGGTTTTTGGCTCATAATTAAATTGGGCACCGTCTGGGAAGGTGAGCATGATCGCATCCGGTGAGGCCGAAGGCGCAGGGTTAACATCGGAAAAGACCGCCGGTAAAACAAATGCGGTGGTCAATTCGCCACCCAGACTGAGGATCAGGACTTGTTCACCCACCGAGGGTGCAGACCGACTTTTGACACGCCCTGCATGTGAAGTGAGCCAGTTTAGCCAGTCGGTTTCTAACTTCACCGGTTTTTACGCGGCATTGTCCTCGGGCAAGATCCATGGCGGATACCGTGCCAATCCGGATCAGGTTTGCCAGCAGGCGTTGATATTCTGCATGATTGAAGGTTTTCATGCCGTCAGTGTGCCGCGTGTGCGACATTCGGGCATGTGATCGGCGTTGTGTGAGGGGTGAGACAGGGGAGAGAAAGATTAATTAATGAGAATAAAAACCGGTTACGTTGCAGTCTAATCAAACAGGTTTAATTTTTACCCGTTAAATAGCTCTGCATGCGTACCGGCACGAACAAAAATAATAAGACCTGTTTTATTCGTATTATCAATTTTATACGTCAGCAGGAAATCACCCCCGATATGACATTCACGATGTCCTTCCCATTCTCCTTTTAGCGGGTGATCAAGCCATTCTATGCCCAAGGGTTCATCATTGGCGATCAGAAGAAGCATGGCTTGCTTGAGCCGGTTCATATCATATCGTCCAGAACGTGACAGCCTTTCCCAATCTTTGAAGAACGTTTTGGTATAATCTGCTGCCCGTGGCATTGTCGCTCGTTTACTTGCTGCTGTTTTTTTCAAGGTCAGTAAATAACTCATCAGAAGTGGCAAAACGTGCATTATGGTTATGGGCGATATTTTCTGCTTCGGCCATTGCTGCCCGTGTTTTTTTGTTCGGTACTTTCAGATCAAACGGGAATGTTTCGTCTGCAATGACGCGGCACAAGAATAAACGAACCGCTTCCGAGACAGAAAGCCCCATAGCATTAAGCGTTACAGTCGCCTTTTCCTTGATTTCATTGTCAATACGGACATGCATCATTGATGTGTGTGTTGTCATTTTTATACCTCTTTAATAGAGGCTTATTATGTAACTCAAATGAGATACGGTAAAGTCATATTTACCAATGAGTATTGATTAACCCACCAGATGCGCCAACGCAAGATCAGTGATCTCGTCAATATCCCTGTCAGTCAACCCCAGTAACGGGCGGCTTTCGTAACGCACGGTCACGCCGTTGCGTGTCACTTTATCCTGCAGGCCATAATGATGCACCCGTGCTACTTGTGTGACCTGGCTCGCAAAACTCACCATAGCTTCATCGGCGTTACTGTGGCTCTTTAAAAACCGGGTTGTACGCAATTTGCTGAACATCTTACGTTTGATACGTCCGTTTTTGTCGCGGCATTTTTTCTTGCGTGGGGCAAACGGGGTACCGTCGGGTTTCTGTTGTGCTTGAATGCGCTGTTTTTGCCGTTCCCGTAGCTGTTTGGCTATCTGGCGCGTAAAAGATTTTCTGCTCGCGGGTGATAATTGCTTCAACAGCCTGGCGAGCGCTTGGTTAAGTTGATCGCGGGTGTTTATTGTTGCCATTGTGCCACTTTTTCCTCTTTGATAAAGAGTTCATAATGGCGGTGTGTCGTATCAGGGGCAGGCGGTTCATCCAGATGGGTGACCTGTAAGACGCCCTGTTCTTCTTTGACGATCACCCGTTCGGTCAGTCTGAGATTAATGCTGATATCACGCAGGCTGTTGTTTAAATGATCGGCTTCAAAGGTCAGTCCTTCTGCGCGGGTAGCATGTTGCGCCATGATGTCCGGCTGATGGGTGCGTAACCAGTGTAAAATAGGTACAAACAGGGTATCGGCGTCGTCTGCATAATCGGTGATGATCAGATTGAGGGTGTATTGGTATTCAAAGGACAGGGACGACGCCAATGTGGAGACAATAGCGCCCCGATCAATAAAAATATGCAAGCTATCGGGATTTTGTTTGAGATAAGGCACGGCATCTGTCAGTGCCTTTCTTAGCAAAGTGGGTTTTAACATCGCGGGTTATCCTGGGTGAGTTAAGCACACTGTTTGAATGTAAGCCTGTAATCCCGCTATTTGCTGAGTTGCGGTTTTGATACGTTCTCGGAGATGGAAATAATGTTTGATAGCGGTGTCGTTAAGTCTGGCGCGGGTACCATCATCCAGGCGGGCGGCGGTGGCGGCGTGGGGCACGGGTTTGGGGCAAGTGGCGTTGAGCTGCATCCTACGGTGCTTATCATTAATATCACGTTCAAGGGCAGCCAGCTGAGTTTTGGCATCGGTTAATTCCTGTGTATAGTGACTGTCCAGCGCGGCTATCTGGGCGTACTGTTTTTCCAGTGTCTGGATAAGGGAAAAGGCCGTATCGCGCTCTTGGGTGATTGTTTTGATGGCGATATCCTTTTCTACGGTTTCTTCGTGATAATAAAAAGCCGTGAGGAGTAATCCGCTAAAAATCAGTACCAGTACGCCGGTAACGAGTCGATTAAGCATCTAACCCCCAACAGCTGAGTTCACTTTCCTGCTCCCGTCTTATCAGTTGACCTGCACAATTATTGGCTCGAATGCGACAATCTTTACCGCCATCGAAGATCCAGCGTTTAATTTCTGCACAGGCTCCGAGGGTGTCACCGGCATTGAGTTTGCGATAAAAAGTGGATGCCGTGCATTTACCTGCGCCGATGTTGTACGGGCAAAACGAAGCAATACCGGCTTTCTGTACGTCGGTTAAGGGTACCTTGATATGGTGTTCGACCCAGGCAATCGCCTTATCCACCTCCATTTTGTTAACCTGCTCGCATTTTTCGCGACTGAGTTGCAGCCCTTGTCTCACCGGCTGCCCATCAACCCGCGTCGCACCGCGGCAAATCGTCCACACGTTAGCGCCATCCTGATAGGCACTGAGTCGGTTGCCTTCTTTCTCTTGTAGGAATTGTGCGAGCAGGATCGCAGTACTGGCACCGGCTACGATTAAGGTCTGGATTTTTTTACTGAGTGGGCGCATTCTGACCACCTTGAGTGCGTTGTGTACGTTGGTGTTCAGTCAGCTGTTGGCGCTGGAGTGCGTGGATTTCCTGTTGACGTTGATCTTCACGCCGTTTGTAGTAACGGTTATTGAGGTAAGTCCCCATTGCCAACACGACGCCGATCAGCGTTGCCCAGTCCTGTAATGTCCAGGCACCCAGACAGGTCAGCAGCCACGCCGATGAATAAGAAAGCCAAGAAGTGTGTCTGTCCATGCGGTGTTTTCCCTAGCATCAGTCCCACAATTGGAGATGTTGTTTGAGGGGAGAAGGCGTCGGATCGGGCATGTCCACACTGTAGCCGTGCGGCAAGATAACGCCCGCGTCGGCGAGTCCGGGGTTACAGGCAAAGATCTGTTCCGTCACGCCCTCGGTACGCTGGTAATAACGCCAGCATAAGGCGTCTACCGTGTCGTTTTGCTGTGCAAAGATTTTCATGACCGTCGCTCAAAGTGATTAATGGGTTCCATGTTTAAATGCGTTCGAGATTAAAATGGTTCAGGGTTAAATGTGTTCAAGGCTGCCTCCTAAGGTCGGCGACGTGAAGTAGTCTGTTATCTCTTGATTTTTTTGAAGAAACGGTGTTATCTATTAGCCGGTCCCGTTACTCGTTCAGCTAAGGTGTTATGCCTAAAAATATCTGTCACTCACATCAAACAGCGCATACCAAAATGGTGAAGCAGACCTTGAAAGAGGTTGCTAAAGCCTTAGCCATGCCTTATCAGAAAACGCATCAGGCCTTTACTGGCGGAGATAATCTTTTCATTACAGAGACGTTTTGGGAAATATTCTGGGCTCGCTTTCCCGCAGAGTCTGCAATGAATGCGGTCTATTTTTGCCCGGAGTGTCGGTCGTTTGATCTAGAACACCCGTGATGCTTGAGCCGAAAGATGAACCGTAAACTGCGTCATCCTTTTCAGGTCGGTCATGCGTGGTGGAATTACTATTGTGCTCATGCGGATAAAATACGGCCGGTGGTGGTCGATAATCTGATTAAACTGTTTTCCTGCGGAACATCGGCGCTGGGGTTTGCCAGCTGGCGCTGTCAAAAGGCAGGCTGTACGCACACCAAACGGATTTGCTTTACCTGCCACAGCCGTTCATGCCCTTCCTGTGGTAAGAAAGCCACAGAGCGGTGGGTGGCCAAACAGCGCACGGTGCTTCCCATCACAAAATGGCAACACATTACGTTCACTTTTCCCCGTGAGTTCTGGCCGTTGTTTGAGCTAAATCGTGCGCTGTTAACGCATCTCAGTCGTCTCGCTGCCAAGGTTATTTTAGATTTTTGCCAGCCAAAAAACCTATTGCCTGGCCTATTCACGGCGTTGCATACGCATGGGCGAGCGCTGAATTGGCATCCTCATGTGCATCTTTCGGTGACCTGTGGCGGACTCGATGACAATGCCGAAAAATGGAAAAAAATCACGTTTAGCGGAAAAACGTTGATGAAACAGTGGCGTTATCAGATTATCACACTACTTCGTCAACAGTGGGATACCTTGCAATTACCACCGGAGTTATCACAAACCCTCACGAGGCTGGGTCAACGGGAGCAGTTTCTGGATTTCCATTACCAACGGCATTGGAATATCGACCTGGCAAAGCCGACAGACAATGCCCAGCAAACGCTCAATTATTTAGGCCGTTATTTAAAAAAGCCTCCGGTGTCGTTATCCCGGCTGGAACATTATAACGGCCAGGAAGTGACCTATCGCTACCTCAGTCATAAAACCCGAGAGCAAGAAAAACTTAACCTCAGTATGGACGAGTTTATTCAGCGTTTTATTAGCCACATTCCGGATAAACATTTTAGGATGGTCCGCTATTATGGTTTTTTAGCGCCCCGCCGTCGGACTACACTGCTGCCGATTATAGATGCTTTGTTGGGGCAGGAAAAAGAAAAAACCGTCAACATCACTTATGCGGCAATGTTAAAACGCCTAAGTCGTATTGGCCCTCATGAGTGCATCCTGTGTGGCTCTCGTTTGGTGCTAAGCGGTATCACATCAGGCTTGCCGTGGCATCAGTTAATGCTTCACCATGAATCTCTGGCAAAAATGAAGGGGGATTTAGCCTCTGCAGGGAAGGGGCGCCTCGCGTTCGAAAATGCTGGTTTTTTAAACGAAAATGACCCTATTATCACCCGGGACTCTCTACGTTAAGGAGAATAACCCTAAAGTTTGAAAATAATATCGTTTATTTTTTGATCCAATTCTGTTTTTGACAATAAAACCAAATTATTAAAATTCCTATCTATCAAGATTAAACGTGTTTAACGTTAAATCAGCTCAATGGTGGTGCGAGTGAAGCCTTGTATGTCCTGGATTGCCCAAGCCGCATCACGGCGGAGGTGATCAATCGTCTCTTCCCGTGCTTCTGCCCGTTTCGTGCCCGAGGCCGTGGCATCAACGCTGCGAAACCGTTCCGTTACTGTGGCCTGTATCAGGCAATAGACAGCACGGCGGTAGAGGAGCAGGCAGCTACTTTCATTGCCTACCTGCTTCGCAGGCACCTCAACCAGTGAGGGATAGCCCGCCTGTTGTTGTTTTTTTCGCCATGCTGCAAGCCGATCATGGGTTTCATTGAGGGCACTGTGTGCCGCTTCAAGTAAACGCGCGGGAGTGAGTGTGCCGTCTTGTCGCATGGCATCACGGTAGTGCTGGAGATCGAGATCCGGCCAGAACCCATTATTTTTGATGAATTGTTCAGTTTTTATCCCGGCTTCATCCCCCATTGGGTTGATTGCAATGCTGACCATTAACTTTCTCTCAATAAAAGGGCGGTGAACGGGCGCATTGATAGCAATACATTTGTCCTGTCAATTGCCCGTGCCGCCCTGCCGTTGGGCATAGGGTTAAGCAGCATGAAGTAATTTTTCAAGCTGTTTGATGTCGGTTTTGACCCCACTGCGGCTGTCCAGGGTGAGTGCCTGCTTTAAATGGAGACAGGCGGGGTCATATTTCCCATCTTGACGCAGGGCATAGCCCACCATTTTATGCAGACGGGCTTTGACCGGATCGGGCATGTCTTGCCCGTGTAAAAGGTGTTGCGCCCGCAGCAATTGGACAGTATCAAGCGGGCGTTTTTCGAGCAGTGTTCGGCTGGCTAGCGCCGCCACTTCCTCGGCGATTAAACAAGCCGTGGAACGCTGGAAACTGTCCGGTGTAGCCAGATCGTGTTTGATAGCGTAGTCAGCAATGTCGAGGGCACGGGTGAGATCGCCGACATCCAGTTGCCAAATCAGCGTGCGCATCAGGATCGCATCTTGCGTGCCTGTGCCGTTAGCTAGTACGCCTGCTACCCACGGGCTGTAGGTCGGTAACAAGCTGCGTTTGACTTCAGCTTTGCGGCTGATCGAGGCAATGCTTTTTAGGTGCAGTAAATCCTGCTGTAATTTAAACAGCAATAAGTCGTAGGTGCTGGCATGGCGCAGTCCCGCCGTCTCACGCGATGAGGCCGCTTGCTGGGCAGCAACAAACTGTTTATGGCGACGGACAGGATTGCTCATGGCGTGTTAATCCTCGGCAAGCGGCGTGATGTCGCCAATGACGATATTTTCAATCAGTGCGGTGCAGCCGTAATCTTCCACCACGTAGGCTTCATTGACTGATTCAAAATTTTCCACCCGATCACGTTTCGGGTTGTCAATGATCGCGCGACGGCGCGTCCCTTCCTGCCAGTAAATCGACAGGTTATCCAGACGGGTAATTAACAGCGCGTTAGCCGGGAAGTAAGGTGCGCGGACAGCGGGTAGGCCGCCGATCCGTTTTTGGCTGATGATCAGATCGGCTGCCAGGCTTTCGCTGTTGGCTTGGTTCTGGTTGATAATCGGAAAATATTTATCCGCCAATAACGCACGACCGCAAATCACCACCAGTTCGGTATCATCCTGAAACCATGTTTCAATCAGTTCATCGACCGCATTCATCACCAGTGCATCCAGATTGGCAAAATCCCCGCCTTGACCGATGCGGATGGTGTCTGACGTCACCGCCCCTTGTGCATTGATGATTTTATTCATCACCTGTGAGGCGGCCTGGGCGCGGATATGCTGTAACCAGCCGATATTGACATCTTGCAACAACGGATTTTGGGTCGCATTGGAGGTGGCTTCCCGTTTGATGCCGTTAAAGCCAATCATGATGCGATCTAAGGCTTGCCGTTTAACCAGCGTGTCACGGATCAGCGGTTGAAAGTGGGGGAATTTTGCCCACATGTCCAGCTTTTGATAGCTGAGAGCGGTATCAAAGTTGGTTTGTGTGCAGCGGTAGGGGTGGTTGTCCAGGCTAGTGGGATCGGCAGGGCTGCGTTCTTTTTCGCTAGTCTGCGTGGTACTGGCGATCGGACGTTCAATCCCTAAGCCCACTTTTTCGCCGGTTTGTTCATCCACCGGAAACAGGTTGATTTTTGATAAAAAACTGCTGCTTTCCTGTTGTTTGGCTTCCAGTCTTTGTGCAATCGACGGTTCGACGGTGAATTTTGCGGCGATATCGGCGGGGTTTTCCAATCCGTTGAGCGTGACGACCTGATGAATATATTGGTTAAATTGGCTGCGGGTGTGTTTTTTCATGTTAGCAATCCGTCAGGTGAGTTGGGTTGGCACCCGTGGTCAGGGGGCGTGAGTGGGTACTGCGATCCGCGTGAGTTAACTGGGCAGTGAGTGTGGTCACGCTTTGTTGTGTTGTCTGATGCGCGGCCTGTAATGCCGTGACAGTGCTTTCTAGCGCTGTTAAGTGAGCACATTTTTCGGCTAGCTGTTGCTGATGCTCGGCTATCAGGGAGACCGCCTGATGGATATCCGTGAAACGTGCGTCATCGCTGAGGTGTTTTTTGCCAAACAGGGCTTTGACGCTGTGAAACAGCGCCGGTTTTTGTTCGGTTTCAAATTCCAGCGTGATTTCTTCCGCTGCGCTAAACAGCGCCTCTGCCTGGCTTTTACGTGATGCCAGCGGGTTATGTTGACTGTTAGCACAGAAGGTGAGCATTTCAGCGCCCAAGGATGCCGGGTTGTCGGTGAAGGCGATGCCAGTCAGGTAAGCTTTACCGGTATCGGCGAATTTGAGCACGTATTCAATGCTGGTGTACACCTTTTGCCGATTTTCTCGCAGTTTGACCAGTTCCTCGGTCGCATCTACCTGAACCAGTAAGGCGATTTTTCCTTTAAGCGGGCCGGCGCTAATTTCTTCATATTTTGTTGCGACGATATCGCCATAAGCACGAAACGGGCTATCCGGTAACAGGCTTTTGATGTGTTCCAGATTGGCACGTGCGCCGCGATAGGACGGGTTATAACTTTCCGCCATTTCAATAAGGTGTTGCCGTGAAATGCTGCGCCCGTCACTGGTCGCTCCCTCAACGGCGGCGCGGAAAAAGGTGGATTTTGCCATGCTGTTGGCTCCGGTTAACAATGATGGGGTCTAGGATGGCGAGCCGAGCGCACGTGAACAATCCGTCGCTGTTGTTTCAGTGCTAGCACAGCGCGTCGCGAGAGAGGGAGGGGGGGTTGCACGGTAGCCTTGCGGGATCTGATTCAATTAAGGTTATTTTTGCATGGATAACATCACCCTGACGAGGGAGTTAGATCCGCGCCGTCAAGCCATGTATTTGTATTGGCAGGGGCTACAGGTGGCGCGTATCGCTGAAATCTTAGGCATCAAGGCAACGACGCTACACAGTTGGAAACGTCGTGACCAGTGGGATCAATATGGTGTGTTGGAAAAGATGCAACTCACTACCGCCACACGCTATTGTCAGTTGGTGGCTATCGAGGCAAAGAGTGGGCGTGATTTCAAAGAGTTGGATGCCCTGGGGCGTCAGGCAGAACGGCATGCCCGTATCGGCAAATACAATAATGGGGGCAATGAAGCCGATCTGGATCCGAACCGGGCAGCGCTCCCGCGAGGAAAACGTAAGGTGTCGGTGAAAAATGTTTTTTCAGACGAGCAGATTAGCCAGCTGGCGACCTTATTTCAAGCGTCCTTGTTTGCTTATCAGCGTGCGTGGTATCAGGCGGGTTTGGATGATCGTTTTCGCCTGCGTAATCTGCTGAAATCGCGGCAAATCGGGGCGACGTTTTATTTTGCCCGTGAAGCCTTGCTTGATGCGTTGACCACCGCACGTAATCAGATGTTTATTTCTGCTTCGAAGGCGCAAGCCCATCAATTTAAACATTATATCGTCGATTTCGCCGCCGAAGTGGGCGTAGAACTGCGCGGTGATCCGATTTGTTTGCCCAATGGGGCCGAATTGCATTTTTTAGGCACCAATACCAATACCGCGCAGGGGCGGTCCGGGTGTTTGTATGTCGATGAGTATTTTTGGATCCCCGGTTTTAAGAAGTTACGTCGTGCGGCCTCGGGCATGGCATCACAAAAACGGTATCGGCAAACCTATTTTTCCACGCCCTCGAGTGTCAATCATGAAGCCTATCCGTTCTGGAATGGCACCTTGTTTAATCAGGGACGCGCGAAAAATCAACGCATTGAGGTCGATGTCAGTTATCCGCGTCTGGCTGCCGGCGCTTTGTGTGAAGACGGGCAGTACAAGCAGATTGTGACCCTTGAGGATGCGCTGGTCGGTGGCTGTGATCGCTTTGATATCGCGCAATTACGGCGTGAGAACAGTGATGACGATTTTGATAATCTGTTTATGTGTCAGTTTATCGACGATGCGCAATCGGTATTTCCGATGAAGGAGATGCAACGTTGTATGGTCGACAGCTGGGAGCAGTGGCCGGATGTGAAATTACTGGCAACGCGACCTTATGGGTATCAACCGGTGTGGATTGGCTACGATCCGGCTAGTACCGGTGATGCCTCGGGCTGTGCGGTGATGGCGCCGCCCAAGGTGGCAGGCGGGAAATTTCGCGTGCTGGAACGTTTTCAATGGCACGGTATGGATTTTTCCGAGCAGGCACGGCATATCCAGACACTGACTGAGCGCTATAACGTGAGCTATATCGGCATTGATGATACCGGCCTGGGGCGGTCTGTGACCCAGCTGGTCAGGCAATTTTTCCCCGCCGTGCAGGCCATTCATTATACCGTCGAGATGAAAACCGATCTGATTTATAAGGCCAAGGATGTGATCACCTCGGGCAGGCTGGAATTTGATGCCGGTGCGATGGATATCGCCAAGGCGTTTATGTCGATCCGCAAAACCTTGAGCGCCAGTGGTCAGCGTGCCACCTATGTCACCAACCGCGCCGAGGGCACCAGTCATGGCGATGTTGCCTGGGCGATTATGCACGCCCTGTTTAATGAACCGCTGGCCGGTATCACTGTCAATAACAGCAGTTTTATGGAGTTATTTTAATGCGTCAGTCTGATAAAAAACACCGTGATAATCACAGTACCCGGCGCCTGCAGCAGAATACAAAGCAGTCTTGTGAAGCCTTTACTTTTGGCGATCCTATCCCGATGCTCGATCAGCGGGATATGTTAGATTATCTGGAATGCGCGATAATTGACCGTTGGTATGAACCACCAGTGTCGTTTCATGGGCTAGCAAAATCCTTTCGTGCCGCGGTGCATCACAGTTCACCGATTTATATGAAGCGTAATTTGCTGGTAAGTCTGTTTCAACCGCATCGCTGGTTATCCAAACAAGATTTTAGCCGCTATGCGCTGGATTTTTTAGTGTTTGCCAATGCCTTTTTAGAGGTGCGCACTAACCGTTTGGGCGGGGTACTAAAACTGGTGCCCAGTCCGGCAAAATATACCCGCTGCGGCGTTGAAGCGGGCACCCATTGGTATGTGCAATCCTGGGCAGCGCCGCATCTTTTTGCTGAAAATAGCGTCTTTCATCTGCTCGATCCGGATATTAATCAGGAAATCTACGGCGTACCGGATTATCTGGCGGCGCTGAATTCAACCTGGCTGAATGAAGCTGCCACGCTGTTTCGGCGCAAATATTATCTCAATGGCAGTCATGCCGGTTTTATTTTGTACATGAACGATGCGGCGCATAAACAGGAAGACATTGACCGCTTGCGCCAAGCGTTGAAAGAATCAAAAGGACCGGGAAATTTTCGTAATCTGTTTATGTATGCCCCGGGCGGTAAAAAAGACGGGTTGCAACTGATCCCCTTGGCAGAGGTGGCAGCCAAAGATGAATTTATCAACATTAAAAATGTGACCCGTGATGATCAATTAGCGGCACAGCGGGTACCACCGCAACTGATGGGCATTTTACCGCACAATACTGGCGGTTTTGGTGATATCGAAAAAGCGGCACGGGTGTTTGCCATCAATGAATTGGCACCATTGCAAGAGCGACTGAGTGAAATTAATGACTGGCTGGGCGAGGAGGTGATCCGTTTTAAACCCTATGAATTAGTCGACAAAGCCTCAGTGTAAACGTGCAAGTCTAGACTGCATGGATCTGCACGTTTTTTTGCAGCCTGATTTAAGGCTAAAACCCAGGCTACAACAGGTTTTATCACGGATCCACAGATGCATGAAAAAGCTGATTATTAAATACCCAGACCGCGGGCGAGGGGAGCGCACGGCTTCGGGGTTGAAGAGCATTGCGTTTTGATGGCAGAAAATGCGTTTTTTTACCACGGGTGGAATATGAGGTGTTGTTAAAGACGGTACGATGACAGCACTATGGGATGATAAAGCCATTCGGGTGGTGAAAAATACCGGCAGGGCCCGTCATGCCTGCGCAGGTGTTAACCACTTTTCTGCGCAGGAGGGGGATTTATTGACGGATTGTTAACAGGCAGAGCGGATAAGGTTTTCTCATCCGTATAGTAAGTGAATAATAGCCGTATAAATTTTACTTAACGTTGATCAGCAGAGTGATAAATGTCATCCCCTGCTCTTTTTCCTATAGCGATCACAAGTAAAACGACGTCGCTATCATTAACTTCGTAGACTAATCTGTAACCAGACGCTCTTAATTTAATTTTATAGCGATTAGTCTTCCCACTTAACCTTGCTGATGGAATATGCGGATTGTCCAACCTTTCAGACAGCTTATTTTTTAACTGTTGTTTCAGTGTATGACCTAATTTATCCCATTCTTTTAAAGCGCGTTTTTCAAATTTTAACTTATAAATCATCTAGATTTACGCTCACAAACTCGGGGTTTGCCATTCGCTCATCAGCGATACGGTTAAGCTCAGCATCTTCGGCGAGTTCCTGATAGTAAGCATAAAGTTTAGGCGGTACACAATAAAAAGCGGGTTGATTACGATTAAGGATAGCGATGGCCTCACCCTCAGCGTCTGCAACCGTACCCATAGGGTTACGTTTGAGATCGGTAATACTGGCAGCCATTTCCGCTAGGATTTGATGAGCCATATGTTTTCCTCTATTTATAGTAAAAACTTATAATAGCACCTTTAAAGATGCGATATAAAGACTTATTTTTATACTCGCGTAATTTTGGCTTCTTAATCTGGTTCTGTTGAGCAATGTTAGCTGTTAAGCACAAGCCATCTTCCCAAAACTCCTCAAATCCTCATCGGAACCGCCTCTTTCCCTCGCTTTTTATTTTTGATTATTTTTCACGCAAGGGGACAGTTATTGCCACGAGTCCGAGTCCAAGGGACGGTAACCCCGTCCTGAAGGGCAACACCTAACCCCAGATCACTTTCTGCCTGATTAACAGGATGAACAGGCTGCTTATCACTTTTCGCCTTACGCACCTTTTTCCACGTATCCACATGGGTACAAATCCGTGACGCCATGCCCAGCCGGGGCGACCACACCCCGTAAATTTTCACGCCCTGCTCACCGTAGGCATTCAGGGTCTCAGATTTGATATAAGCGGTACGTACAGTATGGTCTTTACGTGGGATCAATACCCCGCCTTGCTTAATAATATAGGTCGCCATACAACCGGCATCGGCGGCAGCCAATACATCATCCATCGGCTTATCATCAAGTAATTGCGTGCTTTTTTTCGATTTTGCTTTGCGCTGCAATTGACCGGCCAGCAAACGCAATTCACGGTACGTTTGACGCGAAGGAATACCAAAAAACTGAAATTGTCGTACCCGATGCAAACTTGCCCAGGCTACCGCGTTTTCAACTGATTCATTAAGTGGCTTACCGGTCTCGGTACTTAATAGGGGCTCATCGGTCGCCTTATCAACGACTTTTTTCAGTACGGTGCCATCCATATTTTTACTGATGTATTTCGCCAGATAACTGGTGGGCGACCCTTTACTCTTCAGCACCGGCTTGACATCAAAGCGTGGTTTGATATTTTTTCCTAGCTCCTCACGATCGCTACGGATCGCAAATTCACGTAACACCGCGGTAATGGCGACCCGATCTTTTCTCGCCATAAAACACAGCAAATGCCAATGCACGGTACCATCATGATGAGGCTCTGCTACCCGCACGCCGTACCAGCGCAGCCCCATTTTGTTCATCTTTTTGCGCACACCCGCAAACAGAGCGACCAGATAATCACTGCTTTCACGTACCGTATGGGTTGCCCATTTGGGATTAGGTTTACCGCAGGATAAGGTAGCGTGATAGCGCGACGGACAGGTAAGGGTATAAAACATCGCATAATCGCCACGCTGTTCTGCCAGATTTTCCAGACCTCTGGCGGTGGTCATCATTTCCAGATGACGTAAGTGAGGATTGCTGGTACTCGCGTTAACCACCTTTTCCATGTCCAGCGTCACCCCGTCCTCATTCACCAGTTCATGTGAGCGGATAAATTCCCGTGCACGGCGATCCTGCTCACGCTTACGGGTCAAGGCATCATAGCTGACATAGGCAGAAGCTTGTTTATGCACCAAACAAATGGCACGGTATTGCTCCTCACGCCATTCACAACGCAACCGCCACAGTTTACGTGCCCACCAGTCAGCACAACACAGCCGTGCCAGTGCGCCAGGGATCAGATGATAAGGCATTTTGCCACGGTGCTGGATATGCTCACGCAAACTGTGCCAATGCGGGGGTGTAATAGAAAACCGTTTAGCTTCCGCGGCCACACGCTGATAAAGTCGCAATATTTTATCCGGATCCGTATTATCATCCGGTAACACCTCGGCGCAGGCACAGAAAAACAGTTCCATATGTCCTGCCACCCTCGCTGCCACATTCTTTACTTCCTTTTGCATCAGTGTCGGTAAATCCAATAACACGCGTAGCGCAGGATAGTAGGTAACACGCTGATAATCCTCCGTCCTCTGCTTTTTACGCACGGTTTCAAGACGGTGCAAGACTGGCTTAATCACCTCCAATAAAAAGGTTTTGGCTCTTGCTTCACCGCCCTCACGACGCAGATAATCCAGGCGCTGCTGCAACGGCTGCTGGATAAATTTCGGCTGACGGCGTAAATCTGCTTGTATTGCTAATTCGGGATCAGCCTGCCACTTCCGTTTTATGTGATCGAGATGAGCAAGATGATTGGCTTGCGCCACCTGACGTTGCCAATAGGCTTCTATCCTCGGTTCCAGGATGGCAGGCAATTGCTCGCGCTCCCACATTAACGGAGAAAAAATGTGACAGGGGGCAGGATTGAGAGAACGCGGTGCGGGGATAGGGATTTCTTCTGAATAGAGGGTCATCGGTAACGGCCTTGTTTTTGAATAAAACGGTTCCCACGTCATCACGTGTTTATTTATTTCAGGTATGAATTAATGGCGTTAATCAGGAAGTCGATAATGCTCGATATACGTTATGCGATTAGGCAGTAATAATCTGCGTTTTATTCCTGGCCCTATTTCGTATTCATCTGGATCTAATAGCGGGACAGGTTTAAACACCTCGTGGCACGTTCTAAAGATGTGTTGTATTGCATTATGCCAGTCTTCCATAATCTGATTGTCTACCCTCAACCCATGATGGCGGATCAGACTCTCAATGAACGCGGGGAAGGATGAATAACACGCCAAGAATTCAAGATAATTTTTGATGGCCTTTTTTGACGAATTAAAATAGATTTTCTTTTTATATAAAATAAACCGTGAGTTATTATGGGCTGATAACATAATCGTTATCGATATACAGGCTCATAATACGTCCTTATTTAGATGACAGGAATACCGACACAATAACGCGTCTGTTCATTTTAAAAATGAAGGGATGGTGTTATTCCGTCTTGTTCGGCAGCGGATCACAATCAATATACGTCACCCTGTCAGGCAATAAACTGATAACGGCACGTAAGCGAATAATCGCGTCAATAATATTCATCTGTTCTTCTGGAGATAACTGTTTAAATGCCAACGCATGCTTTTTCTTTTCAATACCGGCCAAATAATACAAAGCCCCTTTCATTTGCGGATCGGTTTCCTGCATTTCAGTGATCAGCGCGGGAATAACCCCTTTATATTTTGCGTCAGGAAATGCCCCCCATAATAACGCGATGTGCTTAAGACTGCATTGACGCTGTTCTAAATTCAGCGGGACGACACGTGCTGGCTCTGTATTCGCCATAACCCCTCCTTATTAAGCAAAAATCCCCATCAAATGTGCAAACCAACGGCGGCGTGGTTTATTGATGACGGGTGTACTCATTCCTTTAATAAATTGTACATTCTGCGCATTAGGCTGAACATGGCGACCATCAGGGGTCTCCAGCCAGCCACGGCGATGACGGCGATGCGTAATGTGCAACGGGTTATCTGGCAATACGGCTACGGATGTGCAGGTTTTTATTAACATGGTGCCATCTCCATTAAGTGAAAGAAGTGCCGGAATGTTTACCCCGTCCGGCGCGGGTTTGTGTGGTACTATTTTTATGCCGGCTTCTGCTCTACCAAAGATGACGCCGGCATAACCTCCCACCACAACAAGGAAAATAGGTTGATGTTTAACAATAAAACGCAAAGTGTGATTAACATTCGCATCTCATTTAATCGCCCTTGGTACTCTCTACGAAGACATTAAAATCTCTGCATTCAATTTGAAAAGATTTTATTCTTAGCATGAAAAAGAAATGACTGCACTGCCTAAAAAATAGATAAAGATAGAAAAATATGAATTTCAGGAGAATATTTTCAGTTCTATCGTGATGGTATTTAAGCTTGTGCATTATAATAAAGCACTTCCCAAACATATATACTCCCATTGCACCATAGACTTTGTAATATCCCCGTTGCACCTTAGAAGGTAAAGTGACAGGGAATAGCTTAATTGTCATAAATGTTATCTCGAAATAGCGTTAAAACACAGTGTGTATTTTAAAATTCATCACTTATTCCTGTAATAAATAAAACCTCTTCATAATGCTAATTTAGGGGAAGGCTTTACGCTTTGATTTAAAGGGCATGACGTGTTTTGCATTTAATTTCTGCTTCATGCATGAGAAATTGCTGCCAACCGGTTAATTTTGCGTGTTTCTTTCGGTATGTATGGATTGCCATCACAATACGCATGGCACCGTAGACCATCACAGCGAGAATAATCGTGATTGATATCAGTAGTTCTGTTGAATAACTCATTATTATCATTCCGCTCTATTTTCTTCGTCTGATGTAACTGATCGATGTAATCTGTTGCTTGTGCCAGCGTATCCACCTTGCCAAACGACTGATCACCTAACCACAGGTGATAACAGGTAATCGGTTGAGCCACTGTTTTCTGCAGGAAGACAAGGGTAAATCCACGGTATTCCTGTGAGTGGCGACTGATTGGGGTTGGGGTGTAGATCATGTGTTTTCACTTACCGTTGTATGTGCTACTGCTGTTAGTAGCCCCAGATCTCCCACGAGTCCAAGCTTTTGTGCACGCTTAATCCATGTATGTTTCCAGCCATAAGACTCCACAGGACGGCTAATTGTCGCCATATGTACCATTTCTAACCATTCATTCCACAGAATGTAAATACGACGACTGCTGCCAGTGGCACCGATAATTTCACGCTCAGTAACCATAGGTAAAAGGCGGCGATCCATCATATGGCGTACTGATGTTTCGGTTTTTCCAGTACGGCGGGCAAATTCAGATACAGTAATCCCATCTGGGATTTTGAATAGATGTTCTAGTTGCAGTTCTGGCATGTTAACCTCTTGTTTGCCATATTGGAGTATAAGTTGATGCTTATGATTCATAGATACGTTTATGCTTGGCATAAACCGGGATGCGCTCTGGCGTTATGAGTCGGGAAAGACAACACCTAACATTGATGTGGTAACAAAAATCCTCAATCATCCACGGTTCGAAAAATACGCATTGTGGTTTATGACTGGGAAAATTGCTCCCGAATTCGGGCAAATAGCACCCGCTCTCGCACACTATAAGCAAGAAGATGAAAAATTTAGCCGTCCAGACAGAAAAATGGATTAATTTTGCGCGTTTATTTTATTGAATAGATAGAAGTTTTATCGTGCATATTGCACAACTGGTTTTGGATATATCGATGAGATTAGTCAAGAAATGAATTGCTAGAAAGTAGGTATGAGGCCAAATGGAGTTGCTGAATGTATATCCCGCAGATATTCAACAAGAAAGATAATATTGTTGTGTTTCAAAAATTTATACCTACTCAGACTAGCTATCATAGAAAACGGTATCAATAACGTGTAGCCATTAGGCTCAGTCTGAGCAGGTAAAAACCCATTCAATTATTTTTTGAGACAATCATCACAGAAACCGTTATTCTGTAATTCATTGAGTACAAAACAAATGTCATCTGCGATATAAGTAAATAAGTGAGGGAGATAAAGTTGATATATCCCATTGATTTCTTGATGTATTAAGTCTAATCGCAGGAAGTTTAATAAACTTCTTGAACGATTTAATTTGTGATAGCTTTCAATACTCATTTGTGCCTTTTTCATTAGACCTCTTCGGAAACTATAGCAGGCGCCATGTAACGTGATCACTTTTGTTAATAAATATTAATTAATATCAATATGTTATTTCTGATTTTCATAATCAACTGATACGGCGCCTGCTATAGTTTCCGAAGAGGTCTATTTAATAATATGAAACACACATCGAAAAGTGTCAGTTAATATTTGAGGCCAGTATTTTATGCATGAAAGAGAAGGGGTCTACAGAAATTAACGTAAACGTCTGATGGCAACATCATGCTTTGACTATTTTTCCTTATTCCATCTTGTTATTATTTAATTCGTAATCCTCTCACTCCTTCGGCGGCAGTAAATTTCCCTGTTGCAGCTTGTTCAACGAACTCACCCCACCAGTCCATCAATACTCTACGTTGTTCCAAATAGGTGCTGCGGTTATAAGCGTTACGGACTGAATCCTTACCGGTATGTGCCAACACTGCCTCGATAACATCAGGATTAAATTCCTGCTCATTCAATGCGGTACTGGCAATGGATCGCATCCCGTGCGCAACTAATCGCCCGCCGTACCCCATGCGCTTAATGGCGGCGTTGGCCGTCTGACTGTTCATGGGTTGAAGTACATTTTTTCTACTTGGAAATAAATAGTTTCTATGAGCGCTAATCGGTTTCATGGCGTCGAGTACAGCCAGTGCTTGAGATGACAGGTGGATAATATGATCACGCCTCATTTTCATCCGTTCGGCAGGGATCCGCCATTCCTGCAAGTCGTAATTGATTTCTGACCACATGGCACCCACAGCTTCGGACGGTCGGGTTACCGTCAGCAATTGCCACTCGATCAGTAATCGGGTCTGTAATTCTATACTGGCAACCGACAGTGCTTGCATAAACTCAGGTAATTCCTTTGGTGTCAATGCGGGCATATTTTTCTTTTTCGGTTTTTCAAAGGCTTTACCGATACCGCCTGCAGGGTTGGCATCAATTACCCCGCAATTAACGGCGAAAATCATGATTTCATTTAACCGTTGGGTTAATCTTTTTACGGTTTCCAAAACACCTTTGGCCTTGACTGGCTCCAAAGCAGCAATAAGCGTGCGTGCTTTAATCTCCTGTATCCCGATATGTCCAATGGCAGGAAAAATATCACGTTCAAGTGATCGCCATATGTCACGTGCATAGTTTTCCGTGATACTGGATTGCTTGATTTTAAACCAATCAGCCGCAACCTTCTCCAAGGTATTAATTCTAGCCTCTTGCTCACTGGCTAATGCTGTTCGTTGGTACTCTTGTGGATCAATCTTTTTTACCAACAGTGCTTTTGCTGCCTCTCGTTTCTGCCTGGCTTCAGCCAGTGAGAGTGCGGGATAATTGCCAAAAGTGACCGTCGTTCTTTTTTTGCTAACGGGGTGATAGTAGCGAAAACGCCATGTTTTAACGCCGGATGTTTTAACAAATAGCAGTAATCCACCACCATCGTGTAAAGATAAATCTTTGTTGGTTGCCCTTGCCGCTTTCACTTCGGTATTCGTTAGGGGCTTCGCCTGTAGTGCCATATCATCACCCTTTAAGGACTATGGGACTACCTATTTTAAGGACTAGAGAATAGAGTCCCTCATGTAGTCCTAAAGAAACAGGGTATAACCATGCCACACCGAAAGACAACAGGCAATAAAAAACCCGCAAACCTAGGTAGAGTGCGGGTTTTTCTTGGTTTACCGGTACTTTCTGGTGACTACCGATAGTTTATTTGGTGGAGCTGGGGGGATTTGAACCCCCGTCCGAAATTACTACGCCGTCGGCACTACATGCTTAGTCCAGTCATTACATTCACCGGTTAGCTGCGGATGGACACGCCACTAACAAACTAGCTTGATTAAGTTTAACGCTTCAACCCCAAGCAAGGCATCCACGCGATCTCTTTTAAATTTGACCTCTCTTGATCCCCGTCCTAAGAGCGGAGGCTAGGGAGAGAGGAAACCTTCAGTTTTTTAAGCTGATCAAGCTGCCATAGCAGCAGGTTCGTGTATTGCGTCGTTTGCAACTATTTTTTTGCGGTTTTTTACGAGGCCACCGCGCCTCGGCATGCACCTTGGGGTTCGCTAATCTCGTCGAATCCAGAATCAGCCCCAAAGAACTCAGTCAAGTATAACAGAACTCCACGTTGTTAAGCCAGCGACTTAACGGTTCGCATTTTTCATAATTCGCGCCTTGTCTACACGCCATTCACGATCTTTGATCGTATCTCGTTTATCGTGATCTTTTTTACCTTTGGCAACACCAATCTTTATTTTGCTCCACGCATTTTTCCAATACATGGAAAGGGCTACCACGGTATAACCTTCGCGATTAATGCGTCCGAACAGGGAATCAAGTTCGCGTTTGTTAAGCAGCAGTTTCCTGGTTCGTGTTGGATCACAGACGACGTGCGTGGAAGCAACACTCAGTGGTGTAATGGTTGCACCCAAAAGGTGAGCTTCACCGTTTTTTAATATCACGTAGCTATCACTGATATTGGCTTTACCTGCACGTAAGGACTTAACCTCCCAACCTTGCAGAGACAGCCCTGCTTCAAATTCTTCTTCAATGAAGTAATCATGTCGCGCGCGCCGATTTTGTGCGATGGTTGCAGAACCGGGTTTGTATGTTTTTTTCTTTATCATAATGTTGGTCATTATACTGTATGTGTTGATGAATGAAATGATTTCCCACTGGATGTTGGTGTATTTTATATCAGGATATCTATCGGTTTTTTGTCTGTTAGCGGATTAATGATATTATTTAGCAGTTTTGGATCCTACCGGAGATGTTATGCCACAAATTAATTGCGCTGAATTAGTGCCATTTAGTGCAGAACAAATGTACAAATTAGTGAACGATGTGCCCTCTTATCCCGAGTTTTTACCCGGTTGCGTTAGTAGCCGTGTGATCGGTGCCAGTGAACGTGAGGTGACAGCTGCCGTAGAAGTCGCTAAAGCAGGGATAAGCAAAACGTTTACTACACGTAATACACTTATGGATAACCAGAGTATCAATATGGAATTGGTCGATGGTCCTTTCCGTAAGCTTTTGGGAGGCTGGCATTTTACACCTTTAAGCCCCGAGGCCTGTAAAGTAGAGTTTCATCTTGATTTTGAATTCACTAATGCCTTGATTGAGCTAGCATTTGGTGGTTTTTTTAAAGAATTAGCGGGAAATATGGTGCAAGCTTTTACACAACGGGCGAAAGAGGTTTACTGTGCCTGAAATCCGTGTTGAGGTAGTGTATGCATTACCTGAACGCCAATATATCCGTACGTTGCTACTTGCTCAAGGGAGCACGGTTCTACAGGCGATCGTAGCTTCAAAGTTACTTCAGTTGCGTTCTGATATTGATTTAGAACACAACAAAGTGGGGCTTTATGGTCGACCAGCAAAGCTGGGCGATGTCATTAATGATGGCGACCGTGTTGAAATTTATCGCCCATTGATCGCGGATCCTAAAGAATGGCGGCGGCAGCGAGCGGATAAAGCACAAAAGAACCGCTAATCAGTGCTAAACAAGTCAATTCTCTTCTGATTAAAAAGTATATTAATAGCGAGGGGTTTTGCTCGCCCTCGCTGAGGATCCTTAGAACCTGTTCCAAATCTTCTTGAGCGATGCTCAGACGAGGAAAAAACGCGAGAAAAAGCGCAGTTTACATAGAGTAAATGAGCATTTTGAGCGCGTTTTTGACGAATGACTTGACCAAAACACGGCGAGCACAAGAGATTTCGAACAGGTTTTTAGGGGGGGCTGTTGAGAAGGTCGCTTAAAATATAGATAGGATAAACTACTTCATCATAAAATGTCTCCGGTTGATCAGCTTGATGGTTATATTTTTCAATAAGTTGACTCAAAGGAATTGTCATCGTGATACTCTCATTGACTACCTTCAAATCGATGTCTTCAGGCACAGGCTCTGTGTTCAATACGTTAGAAACACACAGAGCGAATTTTCTTTGAGTTTGGAAAATCCATAGATCTTGTTCTTCTCTTTGTACCTTATAAGTACCCAAATCTTCTTTTTCGATAATTAACTCAACATCTTCTTCAAATGCCCTATTATGGGCCTGAATGACGAAAGTGATTGCTGACCAATTCTGTAATTGGATGAGGAGCGTGGCAGATTTTTGCCGTGGATACAGAGTTTTTATCTCTTTGATGTCGGCAAGAAAATAAGCAGAAAAAGCCAGGTTTTTTTGCAGCCCAGATAGCGTACTTTTTTTCTCAATATAAATCAGCTCATCACCAAAGCGTTTAATACAGAGAAGATCTGCTATTTTTTGCCATCCAGCAGGCCAGTCTTCCGCCATTTCCCACTCTTGTAACCCCGATATTTTATACACTCTCTTTTCTTCAGCGCTGACATAGCTGTGGTATCCATCTCGGCTCAGCCCCAAATACTGATAGTCAACGTGTTTATCTCTCTCTTTTGGTATCATGAAAAGTGCTGATAACTGTGTGTTATACCATCCATATTGGCTAAATCTCAGAAGTCTTTTGGGCTTTAATTCAATATTACAGGCCCCACTTTTACGGATCGCAATGAAGGCCTCTCTTATCATGTTGTTTATGTCGTCAACATGGAGTCGTGCTTTCGGCAGAAGCTGAGCAAGGTGTGCGGCTAAAAAAGACCACATATTTTTTGGCGTAACCGATAGACATTCTGGTGTTCTTTTAACTATTTTTTCTATTAGCATTTTCCATATTTGCGTTTTTCTTTCAGTAAAATTGATCGTGAATAAATCTTGCGCGCCAGGAGGTGTATTGGGAATATGGGTTTGCCAAATCGCGTAGTGATCACAGGGATAAGCACGATTTTCATCACTGAAGACCCTGTAAAACTCTTTTTTCAAGGCACTCGCTAGTTGATAAGACAGTAAATAGGGTGAGATGTATCCCTCAGCGATGCCCTGTAGAGAAAAGTGATAGGGCGATTGTTTAAAATCGGAAAAAAAGATCAGTTGATTATTTTCTAGATAAAGTAATTCCTCATTTTTCCATGCTTTTTGTACACCATACAGGACAATCTCTACAGGTGGCAGTCTGTTTTCAGGGATCACAGGGTTGAATGTTTGTACTTCATCAAGGGCTATACTGCTGATATAAAGGAGATTTTTGTTATGCGGATCCCAAAATGCGGCTTTTTCCTGTGTGTCATGGGTGAGGTAGTGTAATTTCTGTCCGTGGGATGAGTAATAGAAATAAAATCTTTTTAAGTGCGTCTCATACCAGGTTTGTAAGGACTTCGTATTGTGTGTAGAAACTCCGCATAAAAATCCTTCGATACCCAGCACGGGAAGATGAAAACGTTCGTCTGCTTCATTATCATTGAGCGCCAGTAAGGCGGTAAAGGCGGTTGAGAGATCATCTTGATGATTTGTTAGCCATCTGCTACCTATAGTCGATAAATACGCGCGTCCAGAAACATCGATGGCATAAATATTGCCCTGAGTGTCTTCAGTATAAAGCCGTTC
Organism: Candidatus Fukatsuia endosymbiont of Tuberolachnus salignus; assembly: GCF_964030845.1. Taxonomy (NCBI): domain Bacteria; kingdom Pseudomonadati; phylum Pseudomonadota; class Gammaproteobacteria; order Enterobacterales; family Yersiniaceae; genus Candidatus Fukatsuia; species Candidatus Fukatsuia endosymbiont of Tuberolachnus salignus. The sequence continues at coordinate 2,546,401 of NZ_OZ034983.1, read as the reverse complement.
AGGCGTATGTCCGACATGTTTGAGTAGACCCAATTTGCTGTAATCGATATAAGGCTCTGTGTCGTGTTTTATATAGAGCTTGCCCTCTTCATTTTCGTTGTCTACGGGAGTCTGATTGCCCGTGGACATCCAAAAGCTAACCCTTTGATAATCATTTCTGCCGCTCCATATTGGCTTGATTTTTTCCTGTTTGCCGGTCGGCAGCGTTATTGGAGCGAGGATACCGCATGATCGGCTCCACCAATACGCCTCAGTATTCTCATTGTCAGTAATTTGAATAATTTCATCGGCGTAGATCTTTCCACCAGACGATTTTTTGTTCAATGGGTTATGGTTATCGGGATAATCATCCAGCAAATAAATGTCCAGCAACATGGTACACAGCAGACCTCGCAACTGCTTAAGGGTGGTTTGTGAAGATCGCTCGCCAAAAAATAATTCGTTTTGTACTAAAACACTGAAAATATCGCTGCTGCATTGAATTTTTCGCAACAACAGCGGGTTGTGGGCGGTAGGAGTGATATTAATTGCGTAATGCACTGCTACCGATGAAGCCCCTTTTTTGAAATGTTCTATCAGTGTCAGTTGCTCCCCTACTTGCGTAATTTTGACCCTGATTTTTAATCCGGTCGATGAGGTAAAGAGAGGAAGAAAAGAATAATTGACGAACTCCAATAGAGAAGATCGGCTATGTGTAATCCAGAAAGTAGGCTGAAAAGGGGACTCTCTGGTTTTCAGTTTCCCGTTTGTTTGCGTATTCAAATCAATGTGGGCATAGAAAAAAACCTTTTCTGCTTCAATGGTTAATAATCGCGCGCAAGCGATAGAGAATTTAAAAGCAGCGAAGGCCGGTACCCACAGTATGGCTCCATTTTTAGTCACATAATGGGCATTCCCCTGGTAAGTTTCTGCCTGATAATTTTTAATCAATAAGGATGGTAACCTGTCAGCGTCTGAGAGCGTTTTTATCTGCTGTTCATATAAAAGATTAAGCTCTGCTTTTAGGCTGTTTGCGGGCGACTCGCTGGCATCGAAAACGATTGAAGCGATATTCATCTCGCTTGCGGTAATATTCTGGATTAGGGTCACTTTTTCATGGATCAGGCATTGAATCTGTATGCTTTCGTCCGCAGTGAGCATAAGCTCGATTTCATGTCCGCCGATCTGTAGTTGAGTATTTTTTCTGCTAGGTAACGTTATCACTCCCAGGGTAAGGGCGCTAATAAGCCAGTTTCCTCCTTGTAAGTGCAATTTTAATGGAAAGGCAACAGGTGGCAGTACCAAGATTTGGCACAAATTTGAAGTGTTATCCATGTGGTAGGTAATTTCACTGGCGTTATCGATGATGTCTTGCCGAAAAGCTTGCTCTGTTGCTGTTATTTTTTCTTTAAATTGTTCATATCCCGATCCAAATTTTTCCCAATCCGGATTTTCTTTTTTAAAAACGGTGTATTCCTGGCTGTAATCTTCCTTGGTTTTTGCCCAAGGAAAATGCAATGCCCATTGATTTTGTACAAATTGATTTTCAGAAATCGTCACCCAGATGTTGGTCAATTTTTTCGTAGGTATAATTTCTTGCATCTCATAATAGATCGATCGCGCCATCCCTCGTGGTACATCGTTGATATGCCGTTTATGAAAAAAAACAAAATCTTTATTCTCTTTCTCTAGTTCTCTAAGGGGGGCAAAGGCTTCACTGGATCCATACTCCTCTATTTTAGCCACACCACGATCATAAGAAAAATCATAATCGGTCTGCGCCACACAAGGCAAAACCAGGTTATGTGTCAAGATATCATCTTGCTCGTTATTGGGTGGTAGCTCGGTGACAGAGACATCAGCACGATGAAAAGGCTTTAATACGTTTAATTTTCTGAGTTCACTTTGTATACCACCGATGAAGGTACTGCCATATGCTTGGTATCTTTGTGTTCCGAATGCGATGCGGAAAGCCCTCCCCAATACTCCTAACTCGAGCAAGGTAATACTGGCAGGTCCCTCATGGATGAAGCAGCCCTGTTTCAATACATAGCCCTGCTTCCAGCTCTTCTTAAGGTTTTTGAAAAATTGCGCGCTGGCTTTAATCGTATTGATTTTCTGTTGGAAATGCTCCAGCAGAAAAATAATCACTACACCGATTATCGCCACCACCAAAACAGCGGTACCTAGCGCCAGCGCCAAGCTGGTGGCACCGAGTAATGCCGCACCTATCGCGAATAACTGCAAGCCAAAACCCAGCACACTGAAACCCAGTTGTATGCCGAGGATCATTTGTGCATCGCTATTAGGCGCATTTAACAACGCGCTGGTCGTCAATACGATATCTGTGGCACTGAGGATAAGCCCCAACCCCATAAAGGTTTTGCTGATACCGTTCACCAGTTTTTTCACCACATGCTGGATATGGTCTTTCTGCAAAATACCTTTAATCAGAAACGCATACCGGCTGGTTTCTGTCGTGCCCGAGAGCAGCTCTGCAGAAAAATAGGCTATCCTGTGTAAAGAAAATTCTACTGCCTGTACACTCACTACCCTGCTCAATGTAAAGTAAGACAGTCTGGCAGCATCATCGAGTAGATCACTCGCCATTCCGACGACACCGACATAATGCTGTAATGCGAGAGATTGCCCGAATTTATTAGGCAGCCCACGCGTGTCAGGCATAGCAAACAGGCCTTTGCCGGATTTTATCTGCTCAATGAGAAAGCGGGCTACGAAAATTTTATTGAAAAGCCAGCTCGAGAGATCCAGTGCCACCCTACTGTGATAGTGATTCACTGCCAGTGCCAGATTGTCTTCATTGGAGAGGGGTATGCGGTAACTTTTTTCCAAAGAATCGCGGACCTGTTTAAAAATCGTTTGCTCGGTCTCAATCTCTATCAGCACACCTGTTTTGGGGTTCAAGAAAGGTACTCTAAATGTGTTCCGACCGCTAACCGGCGTGACTTTTTGTAAGAGAACCAGAGAACCTTCGGGAACAGCACGACCCAGGAGGGCGATTTCTTTAGTCAAATTTTCAAAGATCAGAGCACTGTTGAGATAAGATTCCGCCAAGGGGATTGTTTTTTTTCGGCCGGTAACGGGTATTAACTCTGAAGCTATATTACGTAAATCTGATTGAAAGACTTCGATGCCTGTCGATTTTCTATTTGTATTCTGCGCGGTGTAATAGATAAAGAAGGTGTGATCACCACTCAGTTTTAATACATTCTCTTCAAAATATTCTAATGATGAATCTAGGATGGGGGTGTCGAATACTTTCTTTTTGAACAGGATAGAGAGACGTCTTTCCATATACCCCAAATAAATCACTTTAATATTTTTAGCCTCAGAACCCAGGTAATTGATGATGGGGTAATAAGCGTTTTTTTGTGCCAAATCCATATAGTAAAAATCAAACAGATCTTCATCTACTGATGTTTTAAGAGAGGCATAGTACTCTGGGTGGCTTATTAACAGTGCTTGCAGCCGTTGTTGCGTTTTATCCAGAACCAGATTGGAAGACGCCAACCATGCAAGCCATTGCTCTGGTTTTTCGTTGAAAATCACTTGTCGAAGAATATCTCTTAGTATGCGCAGCTGATCAGCGCGATCGTCGACAATAGCAGTCCGGATTTTTATCCCGCCAGAAAGCTCCCCTCTTTTCATGCCAGAAAACAGTGCAGACACATCTGCCATAAGAATACGGTGCCCAGCAATGTTACCGAATTGATCGGCAAGGTGGATAAAATCCGGTTCACAAAAAAGATCACTCATTTTGGCCGGAAGTAACCCATCACTGAAGGCATATACACTGAAAAGACCAAATCTGCCGTGCTTATTGATGTCGATCCAAGGGCGTATCTGGGTCAAGATATCTTTTTCCAACAGGGTTTTTCCAAATTTTACTGCATTGCCTGAGGGGGTCAAAACACCAACCCACTTATAAGCCTCTTGAGAGGAGCGCCAGAGGATTTTTTCGCTCAGCACGTCCCAACTTCCTACCCATTTACGTCCAACAACATCGACACCGATGATGGCATCACACACAGCCACGCCTTCATAGATTTCAATGCGTGATTTACGCAGATGTGCCAGCAGTTGATAAGTAAATCCACGACTGAGTGAAGAGTTCCAGCCGTTACTTGAGCTTGGACTATGGCTTTTAACGGGTTCGATATCACTGGCTACCACGTGGATGCGTGAGATAACATCTGGGGTTTGATCACCCGGTACCAGATTCCGATCGATACAATTTTTTAGCACCTGACTTGCCAATACATTGATTATTTTTTGAGCGACATCTTCGCCGCTAAGGCCGCTTAATTGCTTGTTATAACCCTGCCCAATCAGCAAAATACGGGCTTTTTTATCCGCCTGATTATCATAAAACTGAAAACCTTGTGGAATGGTGCCATTGATCATGATGCGTTCTTGACGACCTGACTGTACTATTTTTACCCAAATGCTGATCTCTTTACGTTTGTTATACAGCCAATGTGCCGCTGCTTCCGTGGATGGCTGATTATCAAATTGTATAATGAGCTGACTTTGATAGCGGGAAGGTTTTTCGTAATAGTGATCTCGACTCATCATCGCCGATCCGATCCAGGTCGATTGCAAATTTTCTTCGGTGTTGTAACTGATGTGTGTAAAAACAAAAAACTGTTGCTTAAACACCTCAAAATAGGCTGTTAACTCGGGATGACTGGCACTAAACTTCTTTTCATACTCAGCTAACCAGGCGACGATAATTTTGGGCCCCGAACTATAGACGGTCGCGACTGCACCCTCTATCCAGCCATCATAGCGGTACATCATTAAATTGATATCTAACGTGGAATATTTGTCGGATGATGGGCCAGGTGGACGGGAAACATCGAGCCGATCTATCTGGTGTAGTTCTATTTTTATATCCCTTTGCAAAACGATATTAAGTATCTCCAACATCGCGAGGCTATCTTTCGATGCAAATAGACAGGAGTTGGTTATCTCACCTTCTACATAAGGATGCTTTATATAGCCTATTCCATCGGGCAACACGTGTAACTCACCCAGAGGGATCATCAAGCTGTCTTTTGACAGGGACTCGACAATGTGATTAATCTCTGGTGATAGGAGCTGGACGGTTTTAAAAAAGGGATCCTGATTGCCCTGATTAATGTCCAGGGCAAGTTGCTGATAACTTGGCAGAGGTAACAGACTGTCATCATTACAGGCACGTAGCAGGCTGTTCATCAACATCATTTCCACATAAGCCTGTCGGTGATAGGTGTTTTCTTCAAGAGCGAGCGCTTTACCCGTGAAGATCGATTCCAGCACATCGGCTAAATAGAACCAGAATACGCCTCTCATGTAAGAGAACTCATTCTGTGGATAATGATCATTGATAATTTTTCTTTTGCTGATGTTGTCAAATAAATCTGTTTTTATCTTTTGCCAGAGCCTGTTATCTGGATGCGGTAAAAGGTCAACATCAAGATAAATGCCGCCTTCTTTGTAAAGGATCATGTAACGGACTTTGTCAGAAGCAGAAGCCGAGTTTTGGCGTAAGCCAAGTTCTTTGAGGTAATATTTGTAATAATCTTTTTTGGCCGTGTTCTGAAACAGGGTAGCATTGATCTCGACCAAACGAATCGGCATTTTTGGCTGAGCTTGAGTTGCACGGCTTCGGGCGACGTTGAGCGCATTGATGGCCTGATCGAAAGAGTACGCATGTGTCGACTTTATTTCGTCTAGTTGATCGGTCGTACTCCATCCTTTAGCCAACAAAAATTGCGTAGCGCAGTCATCAAAAGTTTGCTGTTGACGCATTCCGGGGAGGAAATAATCTTTATAAAATTCGTTTTGTAAATCGATAATGGCTCTAACATGGATCGAGGCCGTGCTTTCAATGTCGATGTCATTACCGATCCCCTGTAGTGTCCCCGCGTAGAGCTTAATTTTTTGGCGCAGGATGCCGGAGAGTAAGGCGTGAGGATCGTGCCATAGCTGGATTTCGTAATCAGGGTTGTAATAAGCCCAGGTTTTCATGTAAGCGATCTGAAAAGAACCGAGCGTGCCAATCCAAACGAAATGGATTTTTTTCTCTACCGGCGTTAATAGGTGCTGTTTTTTTTGTAACACGTGGTTTAAAGCGGTTTGAATCTTTGGCCTCGAAGGCGGGTCAGCGAATTTGTTCCCACCGATTAAAAGTAATTCCAGCTCGGTTTGTATACGTGCCAACAGGCAGAGTTCTTGGACATCGCCGGTAATGCTTAGCCTTTGGTATTCATTAAGTAATAGCTTGATTTTGTAAAAAATAGGAGCGTCAATACCGAGTACATCCTGTATTTCACGTATTAATGTTTCTTTGTCCATGATTCAATTAATCCCTTTAATTGAGTATCCATTCATTCCGTCCAATTTGCCGGTTAATTCTTTTATTGACAAGCTATTTTTTAGGTTTTTAGGATACCTAGATAAAATCAGTTAAGAGATCATCCAGGAGATAGGTGGGATGAATGACTTCATCATAAAATGTCTCCAGCTGATTGGGTTTATTGTTGTATTTTTCGACCAGTTGACCCAGTGTCACTGTCACTTCGCTCACCTTTGTGGCTACCTTCAGAGTGATATCTTCAGGCATAGGATCTGAATCCAATACGTCAGTAACACAGAGTGCGAATTTTCTTCTACCGCGAAAAATCCATAGATCGCTCCCCTCTCGTTGCACCTTGTATTCAGCTAATTGATTTTTGTTGATAAGCAAATTCACACTTTCTCCCCGCCCTCTGCCCTTAGCCCGAATGACAACATGGATCTCTGACCAATCCTGCATCTTGATAGGCAGGGTTGCAGATTTTCGCCCCGGATACAGGGTTTTTATCTCCGGCATGTCTGAGAGAAAATCAGCAGAAAAAGGTATTATTTCCTGGCGTTCAGATGAAGGGGAAACTTTTTCAATAAAGATCAGCTCATCGCCGAGACGTTTGATAAACAGAGGTGTGACCACGGGTTGCGATGCGGCAGGCCAATCGTGCGTTGTGGTCCACTCTTGTAATGCTGCCAGTTTATACACCTTTTGTTCTTCGGCACTGACATAGAGGCTGTTTCCATCTCGGCTCATCGACAAATATTGACAGTTGACCCGCTCGTTTTTTTCTCTCGGCATGATAAATAACACCGCCGCCTGGCTGTCATACCATCCATATTGTCCAAATTGTAGGCATTTTTTTTGATGCAGTGAAATACGTACAACACGACTTTGAATGGTCGTGAAGGCTTCTCCAATCATTTTTTGCAAGTCGCGAGTACGGAGCTGTTCTTGTGGCAGGAAATTGACAAGATATGCCGCTAAAAAAGCCCACATATGTCTAGGCGCAATAGATTCCTCTTGAGGTGTTTTTGTGACTATTTTATCTATCAAAATTTTCCGTAGTTGTGCTTTTCGTTTGGCGAAATTAATCGCAGACAGGTCTGGCACACCAGAAGACGTATCGGCAAGGCGGGTTTGCCAACTGCTGTAGTGATGGTAGCTGTAGGTGCGACTATTGAAAAGGGTGAAAAATTCTTCTTTTAAGGCCTGTGTTAATTGGTAAGACAGTAAATAGGGCGCAAGGTATTCTTCGGTAATACCGTGCAAAGAAAAATCATGGGGAGATTGTGTAAAATCAGAAGTAAAGAGCAACTTGCCGTTTTGCAGATAGAGTAACCCTTCATTTTTCCAGGCTTTCTGTACATGACTCATCATCCGTTTTGCAGGTGGCAGCCTGTTTATCGGGATCACGAGGTTGAAGGTTTGTGCCCTACCAATGCTCATACTGCCTACCTGAAGCAGAGCTTTGTCACGTGTATCCCACAGTGCAGCTTTACGCTGAGCATCGTCACTGAGGTAATCCGGCTTTTGTCCATCAACCGGTTGGTAGAAATAAAATCTTTTTAAGCGCTTGTCATACCAGGTTTTTAATGGATGCGTATCGTATGCAGCAGCGTCCCCTCTTTCGGTACATAGAAATCCTTCTACGCTGAGCACGGGAAGATGAAAACGTTCTTCTACTTCATCACTGTTGCTGGCAAATAACGGCTCAAAAGCGGCAGGGAGATCGTTTCTATGCGTGTTCAACCAGGCGCTGCCTATACGTGATAAATATGCTCGCCCAGAAACATCGAGAGCGTAAGTATTCCCTTGCGCATCTTCAACATAGAGCCGTTCCAGCGTGTGTCCGCTGTGTTTAAGGAGACCCAGTTTGGTATAATCGATGGTATAATCGATATGAGGTTCAGTGTTACGTTTTACATAAAGTTTTTTCAGCCCCTGTGCATTTTCATCGCCCACGGGCGTCCAAAAGCTGGCCCGTTGATAATCGGTTCTTCCGCTCCATATTGGTTTGATCTTTTCCTGTTTCCCTGTCGGCAGAGTGATCGAGGTGAGTATCCCGCATGATCGGCTCCACCAATACTCTTTTGTGTTCTCGGTGTTGGTGATATAAACCATTTCATCAGCATAGATCTTGCCTGCAGATATCGACGTATGGTTGCCCAGTAGTGTGGTACAAAGGAGAGCTTGCAGTTGTTCCAGAGTAGTCTGTGAGGATCCTGAGAACCATTCACCGACACGGGAAATGCTGAAGATATCTTGGCTAAACTGGATTTTTCTCAACAATAAAGGCTGATTGGCAGCAAAATTGATATTAATCGCGTACTGTATCTCTACCGATGAGTTGCTTTTTTTGTAGCGTTCTATCAGCATCAATTGCCCTTGCTCTTCTACTATCTCTGTCTTGATCTGTAACCTTGTCGATGAAGAAAAGAAGGGAAGAAAAGAATAATTGATGAACTCCAATCGAGACAGTCCGCAATGTGTGATCCAGAAAGTTGGCTGAAAAGGATGATTGATCCTGCCTGAAGTTGCCATTGCAATAGATTCAGCATGTAGATCAAGGTTGGCATAGAAAAAAGCCTGATTGGCTTCCTCGACGAGGAATTGAGCATATTCAGTGGCAAATTTAAAGGGAGCCAGTACCGGAGCGAAGACCAGTTTTTTATTTTTAATCAGATAATGCGCATTCCCATGGTAATCACCTTCGTGGTAATTTTTGATCAACAGATGTTGTAGCCCAGAAAAGTCGTTGTAGGCGTTTTTTTGACTCTGATATAAAAGCTCAATCTCTCTTTTTATGCTGTTTTCGGGGCAGTCGGCGGCATCAAAGACTAGCGAAACAATATTCATTTCGCTAACGGTAATACGCTGGATCAGGGTTGCTTTTCGATGGATCAAATACTGGATCCGAATGTTTTGATCGGCGACAAGCGCTACGTAGATTTTGTGTCTACCAATCTGTAATTGATCGCTTTCCCTTCTGAGTGGTGCTATTGTTCCCAAGTTAAGGGCACTAATCAACCAGTTACTTCCTCGTAGCCACAATGTTAGCGGAAAGTCAGGGGGCGGCAAAACCAGGATTTGTTGAGTGTTTGCAGCGTTGTCAATATGGTAAGTGATCTTACGGGCATTATTGATAATTTCCTCTCGAAATAGCTGCTCCTGTACTTTGACTTTTTCCTTGAACTCTTCATATTCCATTGTCTGCCAATCGGGGTTTTCTGTTTTAAAAATCGCGTGTTCTTCGTTGTAGTCCTCTTTATTTTCTATCCAGGGGAAATGCAGTGCCCATTGCTGTTGAAACAGTGGGTTAATCCTCACCCTGATGTTGGTGGGCCTTCTGCTGGCTGTGATCGCTTTTATTTCACGATGAAGATAGGTCACCTGTGCAAGGCCGGTGACGATTTTGCTATGAGAAAAGACAAAATCTTCGTGATTCCTGGCCAGCGCCCTGAGGCTAGCAAAGGTTGCATCGGATTCATCGTCTATGGTTCTAGATCCACTCATTGTATAAGAAAAATCGTAGTCAGTCCGCGCAATACAAGGCAAAACGAGGTTATGATTTAACACTTCACCGGTATCATTGCCGGATGGCAGTGCGGTGAGAGCGACACCAGAACTCTTAAATTCCTTTAATACATTTAATCTCTCAAATTTAGCATGAGAACTGCCTGATGAAGTGCTCCGATACGCCTGGTATCGTTGTGATCCAAAAATAATCTTGCAGTCAGTACCTAATTCCAGCCCGCGGATACACGCGGTACCTTCATGAACAAAGCAGCCATTCTTCAGTAGGTAGCCTGTCTCACGGCTCTCTTTCAGCGTTTTGAGAAATAAAGCGCAAGTCTTAACTTCATTGGCTTCTTTCTGAAAAGATTCCAACAGCAAGACGACCAATACACCGGTCACGGCAACAACCAAAGCCAGTACGCCAAGCGCCAGCGCCATGCTTGTCGCACCGGTTAATGCCAGCCCGATAGCACCCAGCTGTATGCCGAAACCTAGCACACTAAAACCCAATTGTGTACCGAGGATCATTTGTGAATCGTTATCCGGGGCATTTAAAAAAGCCTCGGTCGTCAATGCCACATCGATGGCACTGAACGCCAGCCCTAAGCCCATAGCGGTTTTGCTGATATTGGTAGTGAATTTTTTCAGTGCGTACTGGATCTGGTTTTTTTCCAGGATCCCTTTGGCTAACACCGCGTAACGATGGGTGGTCGTCGTGCTTGCGAGGAGCTCTGAAGAAAGATAGGCCATCTTACGTAAAGAAAACACCACCGTTTGTCTGTTCAAAACCTTGCTCGCCGTGAAATAAGACAATCTGGCGGCGTCATCGACCAGATCATTGGTCATCCCCATGATGCCGACATAATGTTGTAGCACCAGAGTTTGTCTTAATCCATCGGGGAGACCTTGTGTCTCAGGCTGAGCGAACAAACCTTTACCCGCTTTGATTTGCTCGATAAGAAAATGTGCTACAAAGATTTTATTAAACACCCAGCTTGAAAGATCGACCGCCTTTTTATATGAATACCCCTTTTCTGAAAACATCATTAAACTGTTATCAGGCCAAGGGATGAGGTAATTTTTTTCCAGGCTGTCCCGTGCTTGTCTGAAGGCGTTTTTGTTGGTTTCAACCTCCGTCATCACGCCCGTGTTGGGATGCAAAAAGGGGACTTTCGATTTATTTTGACCATTCACCGGCGTGATTTTTTGCAATAAAGCCAGAGAATCTGCTGGAACTGAGCGACCTAGAAGGGCAATTTCTTCTGTTAGATTTTCAAAAAGGAAGGCACTGTTAAGATATGATCCGGCAAGAAGCAAGGTTTTTTCTCGCGGGATCATTGGCGGTAAATCAGCGGCGATCTCGATTACATTTGCTTGGAAAATGGCCGTAGAAACCGTGCCTTGACCGGTTTTCCAAACAGAATAAACCAAGTGTGTTTGCTCACTGCTTAATTTTAAGATGTTTTCTTGAAAAAAATCCAATGATGAGGTTGAGACGAGTGATCCAGGTTGCGCTATTTTTTTCATCAGGGCTTGCAGACGTTTTCCCAGATTACCCAGATAAATCAATATAATATTCTGGGATTCAGTCCCCAGGTGATTGATGATCGGGTAGTAGGCATTTTTTTGGGCGAAATCAACATAATAAAAATCAAACAATTCTTCATCTGCCGATGCTCTTAGCTGAGCATAGTAATGTGGATTGTCGGTTAGCAATTGTCGCAGTTTTTGTTGCGTTTTTTCTTCTACCAGTCTAGAAGAGGCAAGCCAGGTCAACCATTGATCCTGTCGCTCGTTAAACGTCACCTGTTGTAGAACATCTCTCAGTATACGCAATTGATCAGCGCGTTCGTCGACAATAGCTGAACGTACTTTCTTCCCCCCGGGCAATTCTTTTTTTTTCATGCCAGAAAACAACGCCATGACATCTGCCATAAGAACGCGGTGCCCAACAGCATGATCGAATTTATCAGTAAACAGGGCAAAATCGTCTTCATTAAAAGTATCACTCATTTTGGATGGAATGAGTCCATCTCTAAATGCGTAGCGGCTAAAAAGGCCAAACCTGCCGTGCTTATTGATGTCTATCCAGGGACGTATTTGTGTTAGGAGGTCTTTTCCCAATACGACTTTAGTAAACTTGACGGTTTTATCCGCAGGGTCTAACACACCGATCCATTTATAAGCGGATTGAGCAGAGTGCCAAAGAATTTTTTTGCTCAATGTATCCCAATTCCCCGTCCATTTTCGTCCCACCGTATCAACACCGATCATAGCATCACGTATAGAAATTCCTCCCTGGATCACCAGGCCGGCTTGCCGCAGCTGTGTCAGTAGCTGATAAGTAAATCCATGATTGAGGGAGACAGAGGTGCCAGAGCGGATGTCTGATGCCTCTGTGTCAAAGGATTCGATGCCACTGGCGACGACACTAATCCGTGAGATCACATTTGTGGATTGGTCCGTAAACGAAATGCGTGCATCGATATAGGGCTTGACTTCCGGGCTGGCGAGTACCTTTACGATTCCTTCCGCTATTTTATCGCCGTTAAGACCATTCAATTGCCCGTTTTCACCACGCCCAATCAGCAGGATACGGGCTTTTTCCTCAGCACCGTTATCGTAAAATTTAAAATTCGTTGGGATGTGGCAATGAAGAGCGATACGCCCACCATTACGAATTATTTTCACCCATAGACTGTTCTCTCTGCGCTTGTTATACAGCCAACGTGCTGCAGCTTCAGTTGAGGGGTCACTATCAAATTGTATAATCAGCTGACTTTTATAGATGGAAGGCTTTTCGTAGTAGTTATTCCGACTTATCATTGCCGATCCAATCCAAGTAGACTTCATATCCTCTTCGGTATTTCTACTGATGTTTGAAAAAACAAAAAATTGCTGTTTAAACACCTCAAAATACGCGGCCAATTCGGGATGCTGGGTGACATAATCGGTTAACCAGGCGGTGATGATCTTTGGCCCCGAACTGTAGACGGTGGCTACTGAGCCATCTATCCAGCCATCATAGCGGTACATCATTAAGTTTATATCTAGTGTGGAGTACTCGTTAGAAGAGCGGCGCGGTGGGCTGGGTGGATTGGAAACATTGACCCTATCTATCTGATCCTCTTCTATTTTTGTATCTTTTTGAAAAACCAGATCCAGTATTTTCAATAGCGCAGCGCTGTTTTTAGGGGCAAGAAGATAAGAGTTGGTGATCCGTCCTTCTACATAAGGGTGCTCCATATAGCCTATGCCATCCCGTAGTATTCGCAGCTCACCCAGGGGATCCATCAACATTTTTTTGGGTAGGGTCTCGATGATGCGGTCGATCTCTGGAAACAGGGGTTGGATAGCGTTGAAAAAGGGATCCGAGTTTCCTCGATTGATATCCAGGGCCAGCTGTTGGTAATCTGGTTTCGGTGGCTGACCGTCACCATGACAGGCGCGTAACAGACTGTTCATCAAAACTATTTCGACATAAGCACGTCGGCGATAGATGTTTGTTTCAAACATGGTTGGCTTATTCGAGAAGAGGGATCGGAATACATCCACTAACTCTAGCAAAGATACCCCTTTCACATAAATGGGATCATCTTGTGGATAAGTATCATTGATGGCTTTTTTCTTGTTGATATTGTCCAGAAGTTCTGTTTTTATCTTCTGCCAAACCTCTCCATGAGGATGTGGCAATAGGTCAGCATCCAGATAAACACCGCCCTCTTTATAGAGGATCATGTAACGGGCCTTATCAGAAGCCGAAGCGAGATTTTGCCTTAAACCCAGCTCTTTAAGGTAATATTTGTAATAGTCTTTTCCTGCTGTATTTTGAAACAGGGCCGTGTTGATTTCACGTAAACGAATCGGCTTGTTTGGCTGAGTGGGCGTTCTAACACTCTGAGCAGCGTTAAGCTCAGCAACGGCCCGATTGAAAGCACGCTTATTCTCCGATTTTATTTGCTCTAGTTCATCTAGGGTACTCCACCCTTTGTCCCACAGGAATCGGGTAACACAGTCATCAAACGTTTCATTCGGACTGTTTTTTGCGAGGAGGTAACCTTTGTAAAATTCGTTTTGTAAATCTATGACCGCTCGAATACTCGTTGAGGCGGTGCTGTCTGGCCCCAAATTACCAATACCAATACCGAGTAGCGTGCCTGCGTAGAGCTTAATTTTTTTGCGCAGGACACCGGCAAGCAATGCGTCAGGATCGTGCCATAAATTGATGGCATAATCCGGGTTGTAATAAGTCCAGGCTTTCATGTAAGTGATTTGTACAGAGCCTATCGTGCCAATCCAGACGAAATGGATGTTTTTCTCTACCGGCGTTAATCGGCTGTGTTTTTCTTGTAAAACTTTGTCTAAAATGGTTCGGATTTTAGACATCAGTTGTAGATTAACCAGGTGGTAATCATAAATTAACAGTTTTTCCAGCTCAGTTTGTATACGTGCTAACACACTGAGTTCTTGGTCTCTGCCGACAGTACCCGATCCTTGGTATTCTTTTAGCAACTGATCGATTCGATAAAAAACCGCTTTGTCAGTACTGAGTACGTTCTGTATTTCGTGTATTAATGTTTCTTTGCTCATCGTTAATAATCCATTTAGTTGTTTTGCAAAAAGTCTAATGTTAAAAAATATTCGATAATGCTCCCTGAAGGCTACCTTTCTTAAATTTAGCTTTAACTAAATAATTAAAATTAGAGAAACTTAAGTCAAGGCGGTTTAAGATAACCTAATTATGCAAAATCCTGGTCAAAGAATTAAAAATAGGCGCCTGAAACTACAAATGACACAAAAGGAGTTAGCCAAGAAGGTAGGCGTAGCACAGGTTACTGTCTCGCAATGGGAGCGTAATAACAGGTCACCGCGCGGTGACCGCCTATTTTCTCTCGTAGAAGTTCTCAATTGTGAAGCTTCATGGGTATTACGTGGGGATGTGGTGCCTAGTATACCGTTAAGCAAAACACCTTCAGCAAAAAATGCGCTAACACCAAAAGAAAATGTATTACTTGATTTGTTTTCTGAACTTCCGACAAGTGAACAAGAGCAATTAATTAAAACTCTTAAAGAGAAAGAACAACATTATGCTCGATTTTTGACAGAGTTGTTAGAACCTATTCGAAATCTCTTGTGCTCGCCGTGTTTTGGCTAAGTAATTCGTCAAAAATGCGCTCAACATGCTCATTTACCCCTTTTTCCTCTTCTGATGAGCACAGCGAAAAAGATGTGGAACAGGTTCTAGACGCTAGGGATAAGAAAAGGTATAGAATCGAAAAAAATTGTTGTAGAACTGTCATTTATTATATGAAATCGAGGTGTTCTTATTATATTCAGCGTGTTTTTTATATTAAATTTAGTTTTAGCTAAATTCTGAGTTGACTTTATTTTTAGTTTATCCTAAATTTATGCCCATTAAGGCAAACATTGACTGTCGGCGGATAACAAGACTATCAAGCTGTCAAATATCAAGCATCATGACGGACATGGGAATGAACAACCTGGGATAATTATGACTACCAGATATATCGGACTAAAAGAAATGTGTAAACTCATGGGGAAAAGTCATCCAACGTTATGGCGGATGTACGCGAAAAAAGGAGAGTTTCCCAAGCCAAGCCGCAGTAAAAGCGGCTGTTTTCTTGGCTGGGCAGATAACATTTATGAAGAATGGGTGAAAGATCAAAAACCCTAAAAATTGTATTTAGCTATTCTTGTCTGTCAGCACTAATGCTAAAAGCCCGTAAATTGCTAATTTACATTGTCCACTTCCACTAGCATGTAGTTTCTTAGAACCTGTTCCAAATCTTTTTGAGCGACGCTTAGACGAGGAAAAAATGGGCGAAAAAGCGCAGTTTATTCTTTGTATACAAAAAGGGAGTCAATGCGCATTTTGAGCCCGTTTTTGACGCAGTATCAGCGAGCACAAAAGATTTTTCACAGGTTCCTTATAAGGTAACCAAACCAAGAAGGAAATAAGCATGCTAAGAAGAAAGAACCACAACATGATAAAACAATTCCATCAACGGACATATGTCACAGAATCAGGCTTAAGATCAGGGAAAATATCTTCGGCCTTATCGCGAGGAACACATTGACGCGCGATACCTAATAAATATTTATAACGTTCATTAGACCTCTTCGGAAACTATAGCAGGCGCCATGTAACGTGATCACTTTTGTTAATAAATATTAATTAATATCAATATGTTATTTCTGATTTTCATAATCAACTGATACGGCGCCTGCTATAGCATTCATGTAAGAATGTTGTTAAAAATCTCCTGAACAAGGAGCCCCCATGAAATATGAACAAATAAAGGTATTGGAAGAGGAAAAATTTCGGCGCTTAACCGGAGTTAAACGCAGTACATTTGAAAAGATGATAAAGATATTGAATGAAGCAGATAAATGTAAGCAAGGGAAAGGAGGTCGGAAACCCAAGCTGGGTTTAGAAGATCGCTTATTAATGGCCCTTGAGTATCTACGGGAATATCGCACTTATTTTCATGTTAGCCGAAGCGATGGGGTGAGTGAGAGCACCTGCTATGAAACGATTAAATGGATAGAAAATACGCTAATAAAGCATCCTGATTTTGCACTCTCTGGACGCAAAGCTTTATTAAAAAGTGATAGGGAGTATGAGCTCGTTCTTATTGATGCCACAGAAACGCCGATTGAACGTCCAAAAAAAACAAAAGCAGTTTTACTCAGGAAAAAAGAAACGACCCACCTTAAAAACCCAAGTGATCGTCGATAAAAAAAGCAAAGCAGTCATCTGTACAAGCTTTACTCATGGGAGGCGTCATGATTTTAGGTTGTTCAAAGAGTCTGGCGTGCGAATACATCCTGAAATCAAAACAGTGACAGATACAGGTTACCAAGGGCTTGGCAAGATCCATTCAAACTCGGCGTTGCCTAAGAAAAAGACAAAGAAAAATCCCTTAACAAAAGAAGATAAACGCAACAATCGTGAGTTATCAAGCCAGCGTGTATTAAACGAAAATGTCATTGGTATGATTAAACGATTTAAAATCGTATCAGATCGTTATCGAAACAGGCGAAAACGTTTTGGATTACGATTTAATCTGATTGCAGCAATTTATAACATGGAAATTAGATAAATCAGAGTTTCCGAAGAGGTCTATTATCTTTTTTGTCGGCAACCTTCTCTAAAAAATGCGATACGATTCCAGTTCTTTCTTCATCGCAATCACTTTTATTTGCATTTGTACTGATTGCTAAAACAGACTTAATAAAGAAATGAGAGTAATACTTGTATTCTTCATTCCAAAAACGTTCCCCCAAGCTTTTAACTATATCGTAACGGCCTATATTCATAGCGTGTTCTATGTGTTTGTTCATCCAACGTGACCATTCATGGGAGACAATTCCCATACTGGTAGTGATAGAACCTATTGCATTAGCAATGAATGCCTCATCTCTTGTAGTGTCTTTTTCTTCTGATAAACCCTTGTTTACTAGCTCGACTATCTGAGAACAGTCATGATACTTGACATCTATTTCCTTCAACCGGTCAAGCTCTCCTCTGCCCACTAAATGAGATATTATTCCTTCTTGTATAGGGTTAAGCTGTGAGAGATTGAGATGGTAGTTCCCGGGGGGGTTTCTAAAGAAATTTTTTGCAATAAAGAAGTATTGTTTCTCATGTCCTTCATCGAGAAGCTTTTTCATGAAATCCATGGCTACAGGGCTGCCGTCTACAATATATAGTATTTCTGATAAAACTTTTACTAAAGTACTGTTAGCATCTTTCGGAGTATAGCCTTCTAAATGTGTCTGCATAATTTCGTTGAATGATTTTGCATTACCCTTTATACATGCGTGCCCCATAATATATGAAAAAGGGACGTGAATTTCTGTATCTACATTACCGGTTGGATTGGATATTTTTGTGGATAAATTGGTTGAAAATTTTTTGAACGTAGCTGACATCTCGGTTTTACATAACTCTTTACCTACTTTGTTTCCCCTGCATATCGCAATTTATCTACGCACCAGAGACCATCATGTGAAGACCTTTTCTTCATGAAGAATGTGCTATAAGTCTCCGCCAGCTCGGATATTTCAATTGATGCTGAAAAAGCTGTACTTTCTCCGGGCAAAGCCAGAGTTACTAAAACCTTGTCTACATTCTTAAGATCAGGTTCCAAACTGAGTTTATCTTTGCTGTCGTCTGTAAGAGAAAGCATTAACTCCCACAATGCCTTTGCTTGTTCTGTTTTATCTACTGTTTCATTTTTGAATAGATTATAGAAAGCAACACAAATTTTCTTGCTGTCAGTTCCAGAGAAAAAGTCCTTAATTTTCTCCCATATTTTATGTACATCCCATTCTGATCCGGTTGATCCGGTTTCCAAATCACCTGTCCTGATAGATCTTTGATAATAAGTGCCCTGAAAGGTTAGTGTATTCTCCATAAAATTTAATCGCTCATTGAAAAATAGAAATGCCAACCACCACTTGTAACTGATTGCTATGCAACAAAAACAGAATAGGCGAGTCCGAGTCTAAAATCGCCTTCCATTTTAATATATCTAACAAGATTAGCTTATTGTTAAATAATATATTATTTGTAATAAATTATTATACCCACTGCTCATGGATTCTGCTCAGCCTGTTCGTTAATTTGTTAAAAATCGCCGACCACCGAAGTTATCTAATAGCACAGGTTAAAATATCATCAATCTTGCAGCACTTCGTTATACATGACGTCATTACGACTGTAGTATTAGGCGAGATCGATTAACAGATCATCCAGGAAATAAGTGGGATAGACTAGCTGATCATAAAATTTCTCCGATTTGTTGATTTTCCTGTTATATTCTTCAACCAGTTGACCCAGAGTAAAGGTAATCACATTCTCCGGTCTGACTGTTTTCAGGGTAATATCTTCAGGCACAGGATCTGGATTAAATACCTTGGCAATACACAGGGCAAATTCTCTTCTACGGTGGCTGATCCACAGATCAAGCCCTTCTCTTTGTACCTTATACTCCTCCAGATTGTCATTCTTAACAATCAGCTCAATATCTTCATCAAACTTTCTGCCATGAGCCTGAATGACGAAATTTATCTTTGACCAATCTTGCATGTTGATGCAGAGGGTCTCAGATTTACGCCCCAGATGTAAGGTTTTTATCTCTAGCATGTCTGAGAGAAAATCAGCAGAAAAAGGCTCAATTTTCTGGAATCCTGATGAAGGTGATCTTTTTTCAATAAAGATCAGCTCATCACCAAAGCGTTTGATAAACAAAGGTGTTTCTACCAGCAGCGATGCCTCCGGCCAATCGTCCATTATTTGCCACACCTGTCGCGCCGAAAGTTTATACAGATTTTCTTCGTCAACACTGATATAGATGCTTTTTTCATCTCGACTCATCGCCAAATATTGGCAATGGGCAAGCTTCTGCGCATCGAGAGGGATGATGAATAAGGCGTGAGAATCTGTGTCATACCATCCATATTGGCTAAATTGCAGAAGTCTTTTTTGCTCCAATATAATATTACGTGTACTGCTTCTTTGAACTGTAGTGAAAACTTCTCTTATCATTGTGTGTATGTCGCTGGTACGGAGATGTGCCTTTGGCAGGCGACTAATAAGATCTGCCTTTAAAAAAGCCCACATATTTCCTGGCGTAATAGATTCATCTTGCGGTGTTTTTTGGGCTATTTTTTCTATCAGGATTTTCCGTAGTTGTACTTTTCTTTTGGTAAAATTAATCGCAGATAACCTTTGCACACCAAAAGACGTATTGGGAAGACGGGTTTCCCAACTCAGATAATGATCATAGGTATAGGTATCGTTGCTATCACCAAAAAGAGAGAAAAACTCCCGTTTTAAAGCATGCGCCAGTTGATAAGACAGCAAATAAGGTGAGCTGTATTCTTCGCTGATACCCTGTAGCGCAAAGTGATAGGGAGACTGCTTAAAATCAACGCTAAAGAGCAATTTATTGTTTTTTATATGGATGAGCCCCTCGTTTTTCCAGGCTTGCTGTACGTCACACATCACGATTTCTGAATGTGGCAGCTTAGCTTTAGGGATCAGGGTATCAAACTCCTGTACCTGGTCGATACTCATGCTGCCTACATAAAGGAGAGTTTTGTTGTGGGTATCCCACAGGGCGGCCTTGCCATGCGTATCGTTAGTCAGGTAATCTGGTTTTTGTCCATTAATAGGTCGATGAAAATAAAATCTTTTCAGGCACGTGTCATACCAGGCTTTGAGTGGTTGCGGATCCGCTGAAGGATCATCATCAGTGTATGAAAATCCTTCTATACATAGCACAGGAAGATGAAAACGCTCGTCGGCTTCGTCATCATTGCAGGTCAGTAAGGTGGAAAAAGCGACGGGAAGATCATCTTTGTGGGTTGCTAGCCATGTGCTACCGACAATAGACAAATACGCCCGCCCAGAAACATCGATGGCGTAAGTGTTGCCTTGTATGTCCTCGATATATAGCCGCTCTGGCGTGTGTCCACTGTGTTTGAGCAGACCCAGTTTTGTATAATCAGCATAAGGCTCAGTGTTACGTTTGACGTAAAGCTTTTTCATCCCTGCCTGATCTTCATTCTCTGCTGGCATCCAAAAGCTGGCCTGTTGATAGTCGGTTTTTCCGCTCCATATCGGCTTGATTTTTTCCCGTTTTTCTGTTGGCAATGTGATAGGCGCGAGTATTCCACATGATCGGCTCCACCAATGCTCTTTAGTATTTTCGTTATCAGTAATATGAACTATTTCATCAGTATGGATGTTGCCAGCAGCGGCCTGTGTGTTGCTCCTTGGTAGATCACTAGGTGACAGATCATCACCCAGCAATATGCTGCACAGAAGAGATCGAAGTTGTTCAAGCGTAACCTGTGAAGACAGTGTGCCTGAAAACAAGGCATCCAGAGTGAGAGTATTGAAGATATTTTGGCTAAGCTGGATTTTTCTCAGTAATAACGGTTGATTCGTCGTAGAGTTGATGTTGATCACGTACTGTACCTCTATCGATGAAGCCCCTTTTTTGTAATGTTCGATAAGCATCAATTGCCCTTGCTCTTGTACTATCCCTGTCTTGATCGTTAATCGTGTCGATGAAGAAAAAAAAGGAAGAAAAGAATAATTGATGAACTCCAACAGAGAAAGTCCGTTATGAGTAATCCAGAAAGTGGGCTGAAAAGAATGATCTGCCATGTCTGATTTGGCCTCGGCAACAACCGTGGCATTCAGATCAATGTTGGCATAGAAAAAAGCCTTGCCGGCTTCAATGGTTAATAAGTGTGCATGCTTAGTGACAGATTTAAAGGGTGCCAGTACCGGCGTGCAGAGCACCATGCCATTTTTAACCAGATAATGGGCATTCCCGCGGTAATCATCCTCCTGGTAATTTTTAAGCAACAGATACGGTAACGCCGCAAAATCAGGGTAAGCCTTTGCCTGGCTCTGACATAAAAGACTAAGTTCTGTTTTTATGCTGCTTCCAGGGTAGTCAGAGGCATCGAAGGTCAGTGAGCCAATACTCATTCCGCTTGCAGTAATACGCTGAATGAGGGTTGCTTTCGGATGAATCAGGTATTGAACCTGTAGGCTTTGGTCCGCAGTGAGGGTGGCCTTGACCTGGTGTTCACCGATGTACAATTGATCTCTTTCCCTGCGGAGGGGTGCTATCGTGCCTAGAGCGAGTGCGCTAATTAGCCAGTTGTCCCCTTGTAGCTGCAATTTTAACGGAAAGGCAGTCGGTGGTAAAACCAGGATTTGTTGAGTGCCGGAGCTGTTTTCAATGTGGTAGGTGATCTCACTGGCGTTACTGATAATTTCTTTGCGGAACAGCTGTTCCTGTTCTGTTACTTTCTCCTTAAAATATTGATATTCCATGACTTGCAAATCGGGATTTTCTTTTTTAAAGACATTGTATTCTCTTTTGTAATCCTCCCGGTTTTCTATCCAAGGAAAATGAAGCGCCCATTGATTTTGCGCAATGCTCACCTTGATGTTGGTAGGTATTCTGCTCGTGGTGATCGCTTTCATCTCATGAAAGAAAAATCCAAGTTGCGAAACACCAGGGATCATGCGGCGATGAAAAAAACAAAATCTTTATGATCCTGTTCAAGCGCCCTAACAGTGGCAAAGATTGCATCAAATTCATAATTTGCAGTTTCAGATGCACTCCCTGTATAAGAAAAATCATAGCTGTTCTGTGCTATGCAAGGTAAAACCAGATTATGACTCAATGCCTCCTCAGTATCGCTGCCAGCTGGTAGCGCAGTGAGTACCACACCAGCACTGTTAAATTCCCGTAATATATTTAATTTACCGAATTTAGCTTGAAAACGTCCGGGGAACTTACTGCCATACGTTTGGTATTTTTGCGATCCAAAAGTAATCTTGCAATGTGTCGCCAACTCTATCTTTGTGATACAGGCGGGACCTTCATGGACAAAACAGCCATTTTTCAGTACATAACCCGTCTGGCGGCTTTCTTTCAGTGTTTTGAAAAATAGGGCGCAGGCTTTAACTTCACTCGCTTCTTTTTGAAAAGATTCCAGTAACAAAATCACCAACACCGCGGTTACGGCAATAATCAAGGCAAGTACGCCAAGTGCCAATGCCAGGCTCGCTGCGCCGGCCAGTGCGGCAGCAATAGCGCCCAGCTGTATGCCAAAACCCACTACACTAAAACCAAGTTGTGTACCTAGGATCATTTGTGAGTCGCTATCCGGGGCATTTAAAAATGCCTCGGTGGTCAGTGCTACATCCGCGGCGCTGAAAATCAGTCCTAGCCCCATCGCACTCTTGCTAATACCACTGGTGACTTTTTTTAGCGCATATTTGATTTGGTTTTTTTCCAAAATACCTTTGGCTAACACCGCATAACGACGGGTGCTCGTCGTACCTGAAAGCAACTCGGAGGAAAAATACGCCATTCTGCGCAAAGAGAATTCCACCGCTTGTATATTCAAAACCTTGCTTACGGTGAAATAGGACAATCTGGCAAGATCATCTGCCAGATCATTGGCCATTCCCAGGATGCCGACATAATGTTGTAGTACCAGGGCTTGCCCTAATCCATCGGAGAGGCTTTGTGTATCAGGTGCGGCGAACAGACCTTTGCCTGCTTTAATTTGCTCGATGAGAAAACGCGCCACAAAGATTTTATTAAAAATCCAGCTCGAGAGATCGGCCGCCATTTTGATTGAATAGCCGCCTCTTGACGTCGCCATTAAACCGTCATCAGGCAGGGGGATAAGGTAACTTTTTGCCAATAGATCGCGTGCTTGCCTGAAGACCCTTTTGTTGGTATCGATATGCGTCACCTGACCGGTTCGAGGATCCAGAAAAGGCACTCTGGATTTATTTTGACCACGAATCGGAATGATTTTTTGCAATAGCGCCAAGGAACCTTCAGGAACCGAACTCCCCAAAAGGGCGATTTCCTTGGTCAAATTTTCAAAAATTAAGGCACTGGCAAGATAAGATTCGGCCAGAGGCGAAGCGTTTTTTCGAGGACGTATTAGCAGCAAATCGGTAGCCATCTCAGAAATATCTGATTGAAACGTCTCAGTAGAAACGGCTTTTTTACCGGTGTTGTGAATAGAATAAAGCAACTCTGTCTGATCGCTGCTCAATTTTAAGACATTTTCTTCAAAAAAACCCAATGATAAGGTTTTTGCGGGTAAGTCTAACTCTTTTTTTCTTATTAAGGCGTGTAGACGTTTCTCCATATCGCCCAAATAAATCACTTTAATGCTCTGAGATTCTGCTCCCAGATGGTTGATGATCGGATAATAGGCGTTTTTTTTGGCGAAATCGATATAATAAAAATCAAAAAGATCTTCATCTGCTGATGCTCTGAGCTGAGCATAGTAGCGCGGATGGTCTGTTAACAGTTGTCGCAGTTTTTGATGGATTTTATCAGAGACCAGTTTGGAAGACGCTAGCCAGGCAAGCCATTGCTCCTGATGTTCATTGAATGTTACCTGTCGTAAGACATCTCGCAGTATACGCAGTTGATCGGCTCGCTCATCGACAATGGCAGTACGTACCTTTTTCCCGCCAACCCATTCCTTTTTTTTCATCCCAGAAAACAACACCATCACATCAGCCATCAAAATACGGTGTCCCACAGATTTATCGAATTTGTCAGCAAACAGGGTAAAATCTTCCTCACTAAAAGTATCACGCATTTTGGAAGGAATTATCCCATCTCTAAATGCATAGCGACTAAAGAGGCTAAATCTGCCGTGCTTATTGATATCGATCCACGGGCGTACCTGTGTTAAAACGTCTTTTTCCAACCAGGTTTTGGTAAACTTGACTTCTTGACTACCAGGATTTAGCACTCCGATCCATTTATAAGCAGATTGGGAAGCATGCCAAAGGATGGTTGCACTCAGTGCATCCCAATTCCCTGTCCATTTTCGTCCAACAGCATCGACACCGATGATAGCATCACGTACGGAAACCCCTGAGGAGATGCTAATATGAGCGTCTCGAAGATGAGTCAGTAGCTGGTAAGTAAATCCATAATTGAGTGAGAAACGCGTGCCGGAGCTGGTACCTGGTACCTCTCCACCAAATTGTTCATAGATAGGAATTTTAATAATTTGGTTTTATTGTCAAAAACAGAATTGGATCAAAAAATAAACGATATTATTTTCAAACTTTAGGGTTATTCTCCTTAACGTAGAGAGTCCCGGGTGATAATAGGGTCATTTTCGTTTAAAAAACCAGCATTTTCGAACGCGAGGCGCCCCTTCCCTGCAGAGGCTAAATCCCCTTCATTTTTGCCAGAGATTCATGGTGAAGCATTAACTGATGCCACGGCAAGCCTGATGTGATACCGCTTAGCACCAAACGAGAGCCACACAGGATGCACTCATGAGGGTCAATACGACTTAGGCGTTTTAACATTGCCGCATAAGTGATGTTGACGGTTTTTTCTTTTTCCTGCCCCAACAAAGCATCTATAATCGGCAGCAGTGTAGTCCGACGGCGGGGCGCTAAAAAACCATAATAGCGGACCATCCTAAAATGTTTATCCGGAATGTGGCTAATAAAACGCTGAATAAACTCGTCCATACTGAGGTTAAGTTTTTCTTGCTCTCGGGTTTTATGACTGAGGTAGCGATAGGTCACTTCCTGGCCGTTATAATGTTCCAGCCGGGATAACGACACCGGAGGCTTTTTTAAATAACGGCCTAAATAATTGAGCGTTTGCTGGGCATTGTCTGTCGGCTTTGCCAGGTCGATATTCCAATGCCGTTGGTAATGGAAATCCAGAAACTGCTCCCGTTGACCCGGCCTCGTGAGGGTTTGTGATAACTCCGGTGGTAATTGCAAGGTATCCCACTGTTGACGAAGTAGTGTGATAATCTGATAACGCCACTGTTTCATCAACGTTTTTCCGCTAAACGTGATTTTTTTCCATTTTTCGGCATTGTCATCGAGTCCGCCACAGGTCACCGAAAGATGCACATGAGGATGCCAATTCAGCGCTCGCCCATGCGTATGCAACGCCGTGAATAGGCCAGGCAATAGGTTTTTTGGCTGGCAAAAATCTAAAATAACCTTGGCAGCGAGACGACTGAGATGCGTTAACAGCGCACGATTTAGCTCAAACAACGGCCAGAACTCACGGGGAAAAGTGAACGTAATGTGTTGCCATTTTGTGATGGGAAGCACCGTGCGCTGTTTGGCCACCCACCGCTCTGTGGCTTTCTTACCACAGGAAGGGCATGAACGGCTGTGGCAGGTAAAGCAAATCCGTTTGGTGTGCGTACAGCCTGCCTTTTGACAGCGCCAGCTGGCAAACCCCAGCGCCGATGTTCCGCAGGAAAACAGTTTAATCAGATTATCGACCACCACCGGCCGTATTTTATCCGCATGAGCACAATAGTAATTCCACCACGCATGACCGACCTGAAAAGGATGACGCAGTTTACGGTTCATCTTTCAGCTCAAGCATCACGGGTGTTCTAGATCAAACGACCGACACTCCGGGCAAAAATAGACCGCATTCATTGCAGACTCTGCGGGAAAGCGAGCCCAGAATATTTCCCAAAACGTCTCTGTAATGAAAAGATTATCTCCGCCAGTAAAGGCCTGATGCGTTTTCTGATAAGGCATGGCTAAGGCTTTAGCAACCTCTTTCAAGGTCTGCTTCACCATTTTGGTATGCGCTGTTTGATGTGAGTGACAGATATTTTTAGGCATAACACCTTAGCTGAACGAGTAACGGGACCGGCTAATAGATAACACCGTTTCTTAAAAAAAATCAAGAGATAACAGACTACTTCACGTCGCCGACCTTAGGAGGCAGCCTTGAATACCACTGGAGACCACGCTAATACGAGAGATGACATCAGCGGATTGATCGCTTGGTGAAAAACGTGGATCGATGTGGCTTTTTACCTCTTGACTGCTCAACACCCTTAAGATTTTTTTTGCGATTTCTTTGCCGTTGAAGCCGCTTAATTGCCTATTTTCACCACGCCCCACCAGCAGGATACGGGCTTTTTCGTCTGCGCCATCATCGTAAAATTTAAAATTCGCTGGAATATCGCCATGGATCCTGATGCGCTCTCTTCCCCCTGAGAGAATGATTTTCACCCACAGGCTGTTTTCTTTCCTTTTGTTATACAGCCAACGTGCTGCGGCTTCCGTTGCAGGGTCACTGTCAAATTGCAGAACTAACTGACTTTGGTAACTGGAAGGTTTTTCGTAGTAGCTATCCCGGGTCATCATGGCCGATCCGATCCAGGTGGATTTCATGTCCTCTTCGGTGTCTCTACTGATGTTTGAAAAAATAAAGAATTGCTGCTTAAACACCTCAAAATGCGCAGCTAACCTGGGATGACTGGCGACATAATTGGCGAGCCAGTCCGTTATGATCTTCGGTCCTGAACTATAGACGGTAGCGACAGAGCCTGCTATCCAGCCATCATAGCGGTACATCATTAAATTAACGTCTAACGTTGAGTGTCTGCGAGTGGGTGTGGGTGGATTGGAAACATCAAGCCTATCCAAATGATTTTCTGCTATTTTTACATCCCTTTGAAAAACCAAATCCAGCATTTGCAACATGGCAGAACTGTCTTTAGGGGCAAACAGATAAGAGTTGGTGATCCGTCCTTCCACATAAGGATGCTCCATGTAGCCTAGCCCATCTTGCAGCATGCGCAGCTCACCTAAGGGATCCATTAATATCTCTTTAGGCAGGGTCGCAATGATCTGATCAATCTCAGCAAACAGCGGCTGGACCGCATCGAAAAAGGGATCTGGATTGCCTTGACTGATATCGTGGGCAAGCTGGTGATAATCAGGTTTCGGCGGTTGACCGTCGCCATTACAGGCACGTAACAGGCTGTTCATCAAAACTATTTCTACATACGCACGTCGACGATAAACGTTGGTATCAAAGGCGATAGATCTACCCGTAAAAATGGATCTTAGCACATCGACTAAATGCATCCAGAATACCCCGGTCATGTAAGAGGAGTCACTTTGTAAATAAGCCGCGTTGATGATTTTTCTTTTGTTGAGATTGCTCAGTAACTCTATTTCTATCTTCTGCCAAACTGCACTGTGAGGATGTGGCAACAGGTCGGCATCAAGATAAACACCCCCCTTTTTATAAAGGATCATGTAACGAGCCTTGTCAGAAGCTGAGGCCAGATTTTGGCGCAAACCCAGTTCCTTAAGGTAATATTGATAATAATCTTTTCCGGTCGCGTTCTGAAACAGGGTAGCGTTTATCTCGCACAAACGGATAGGTTTTTTCGACTGAGCTTTTGTCCCTGTTCTCTGGGCAGTCTGAAGCTCAGTGATGGCTGTATTGAAAGAGTGCGCATGTGCCGATTTTATTTGGTTTAGTTCCTCCAGGGTATTCCATCCTTTTGCTAACAGGAATCGGGTGGCGCAGTCATCAAAAGTTTGTTTGTGGCCGATCCCAGGAAGGAAATAATCTTTGTAAAATTCGTTTTGTAAATCGATGATGGCTCTAATATTCGTTGATGCCGTACTGTCTGGCCCCATATTGTTGCCGATGCCCAGTAGTGTACCCGCGTACAGCTTGATTTTTTTGCGCAAAACATCGGCAAGTAACGCATTAGGATCGTGCCACAACTGAATCTCATAATCCGGGTTGTAACACGCCCAGGCTTTCATATAAGCAATTTGCGCAGAACCTATTGCACCGATCCAGACAAAATGGATATTTTTCTCTATCGGTGTTAATAAGCTGTGCTTTTGTTGTAGTACTTTGTCCAAAACAGTTTGAATTTTTGTCGTCTGGTGTGGACTGATCAAGCGATCTTCATGGTTTAACAGTTGTTCAAGCTCCGTTTGCATACGTGCCAACACGCTGAGTTCTTGATCACTGCCAGAAGCAGCAAATTCCTGGTATTCATTCAGCAAGAGAGAGACTCGATGAAAAATCATTATGTCTGTACTCAGTGTGTCCTGTATTTCACGTATTAATGTTTCTTTGTTCATGTTTATAATCCATTTAGTTGAATACTAAGCTTTAAAGAAGTAAGCGAGCATTGAGCTATTCGCAGGCTCTATACCCTTCGTCTTTCAAGTTGCGGCGGCGTTGGCTGCTCGCATTCATCCCAGTCATGTATTACCTGGATTCGATTGATTGCTGCCTTGCCGTAACTCGAAATTCATTGGGTATAACATGTCACCCACAAGATGTTTTTATGTGATCATTTTGTGGGTACTCACTCACCTGTAGCTGTGCTTGCACCCAAATACTTTTCCAGGTTATCCGTCCTGTCACTTCGTTCATCCTGCCTAACCCAATCCTGTTAGCGGCGGCAAGCGCTAATTTTTCCACTGCGTTTCGTGGTTCTCTGCGTTGCGCGACCAGTCGGGTAAAAGCATCATCACGGCTCGCAATATCCACTTTGGCGACGTTCGGTAAATCATTTGCCCGCCCTTCTCTGACGGTCAGATAGCATTTTTCGGTGATCAGATAATCGAAATTTTTGCGCCGCCAGGTTGTTCCCGTGACTGTATTAGGGCGTTCCTGTAACATCCAACGACACTTTTTAGCAATGTAATACAGATAGTTAAGCCATTTATCCTGGTTGAAGTCGAATTTTTTCCATAGTTGATGCAGTTTGATTTTGCGCTCGATCGTCATATCCAGTACCTGTGGCATTTCCGGCAGAATACGGTGATACGCCTCCAGTACGGTGAGGTAATCAATTTTTGACCCATCGGGCTGCTGCCGATCGTCTGTCGCAGGGGATTGACTAACAGTCTTTTTGTCTGATGGATCCTGTTTTGAAGTTACTGACGGATCGCCCCCAGATTTTGGCGGGTGAAACCCATTAATTTTGCTGAGTTCCGAGGTATCAAATTCTGATATATCACATTTTGCGGTATCAGGTTTTGGAGTATCAAACTCGGAAATATTACATTTTGAAATATCACGTTTTGCGGTATCTGATACTTGCGCCGCCTCGCGGAGTTTTTCAACATTAATCCGATAAACATTGCTGGCATTACGATTACCCACCCGCCGATTTTTTTTCATAATCCAACCGGTACGCTCTAATTCACCCAGGGCCGTACGGACAGTACTTTCACCGGCACCAATTTGACGGGCAATGGTCGCCACTGAGGGCCAACAGATCCCCTGATCGTTAGCAAAATCAGCCAAGCGAGCCATAATTGCCACTTTAGCTATTTTCATACCGCTTGCCGCACAGCCATCCCACACATAGCTCGATAACTTTACGCTCATAACAACAGGCCCCTAAAATTTAAGCCTAATACCCGATAGCCAAGCCCTAAAGAGAATGTTGAAATTATGTCAGTAGTACTTAATGATCGAGAGAATATGCCAGGTGACATTAGTGATGTCGTCTTAAAACCATTTAAGATGAATGGGTATATGCTTCTCTTATTTGCGAATTCTGAAAGTGGTAACATTGTTTTATCCAAGGGATTTACTAAGCTCTTTGTGGAAGGTTTAATCAACACGCTAAGGCCCGCCATTTTTTGATACCGCGGTGGCGCGCTTTTAATTTAGGTTTAGCTAAATAATGACAATTAGATAAACCTAAGTCAAGGCGATTTAAGATAACTTAATTATGAAAAATCCAGGTCAAAGAATTAAAAATAGGCGCTTAGAGCTAAAAATCACGCAAAAAGAGCTAGCCAGTAGGGTGGGGGTGGCGCATGTGACGATCTCGCAATGGGAACGTAACGATACATCACCGCGTGGTGACCGCTTGCTTTCTCTCTCGGAGGCGCTCCATTGTGAGGCTTCGTGGGTATTACGTGGGGATGTGGTGCCTAATACACCGTTAAGTGCAACATCTTCGGCAAGAGATTTGCTGACACCAAAAGAAAACGTATTGCTTGATTTATTTTCTGGCCTTCCGGCAAGCGAACAAGAGCAATTGATTGCAATGCTTAAAGAGAAAAAACGCCATTATACTCAACTTTTAACGGAGTTGTTACATGTTAGAGATAAAAAAAAGGCGTAGATTAGTTGTATATGAAATTTCTTTTTAGCTAAATTTTGATGCGCACTTTATTTTTAACTTATCCTAAATCAATCCACACTAAAAACCTGTTTAACAAATCTACGACAATTAAACTTTTATCGATTATTCCCCCCTCTTCCTTTACTCAAGATACGCTTTTTAAAGCAATGGCAGGAGATTGTTGGAATGAGATAAATGTAAAGCCGTATTTTCTTTCCAGCTTGCTAAGGTTGCTGCATTTTGTATTTGCAATAACGACTGTATCGCATCGTTATCGTTACTATCCACCAGCAGATGAGAAATTTGTACGGGGCGTGCACTGTAACCTGTTCCCATGAGTGCCGCCTGGGCGCGCAGCACGCCCCGACCACGGTCATCCAGGCTAATAGTATCCCTGTCCGGCAAGCGATTTAATTCACTGATAAAAAGGTTGAGTAAACAATTTTTGCAGTGTTAATGCCGCCAGTCTTATTGTTTCGAGGGGTTTTATGCCTTTATCCGATAAATAGACGCGCTGATCACTGTGTCTGGCGATGATCTTTTTTTGCTCCCGTTGGATCTCTATCGGCACCGAACCTACTACAGCTGTCGTAACAGGTGCGACACGGATTGCCCAAGTCTCACTCGTATCGCGTCCTCTCTTTTGCCACCACAATAGAGCATCCTGTTTTATCACCTGATCTCCATCTCACAGAGGATAATATGGGTTAAATGTAGGAAAAGTAATGCAACGTGTTGATTTGCTAGGCAGAAAGTATATCGATATAGCTGAGCAACATAATAATGATTATGCACTATATTGAGAGAATAAGGCGTCAAGGCTGCAATTTAAGTCCCTTCTTTTGCTTTTGGCTTGTGCCCATTTATGTTCAATGGGATTGAGAGCAGGTGAGTAGGGAGTGAGATATTCAATCCGATGCCCGGTTTTACTAATAGCCTGCTGAATGTCGAGACGTTTGTGGAAACTGGTGTTATCCATCACGATGACACAATGAGGAGGAAGAGTAGGCAAAAGGCGCTGGGTAACCCAAGCGTAAAAAACATCACTGTTAATGGAACAAAAAAATAATCCGACCGCCATCAGGACGGTTCCCAGTAACGCGCCAATGACATTTGTTCGGCCCTTAGGCTGCCAATCCTGGGTACCCCAACAGCGTTGACCTTGTGCAGCATAACCGTGGGTTCGTGGCATATCGTGTGCGAAACCGCTTTCATCCAGATAAACGACCGGTTTTCCCTGCTTTTTATAGCAGGCTATCGTGTCCTGGAAGGCGCGCCGTATCTCTTCGTCTGCCTTGGGATGACGCAGGGTTTTCTTTCTCTCGAATACCCAGAACTTTACGGCGAAAATCGACAGAGTGGCTCATCGCTAACTCCCTGCTAAATAATTTAGCTATACATTGTAATCAAAATTAATACGTTACGCTATATTCCAGATCACCGCGATAACGGAAGATTTTTCCTACCCACTTTTCTGCCTCTACCGCAGTCATATCAGTGCTAAGCTTTTTTACGGTGTTGATGACCACAGGCTTCAGCAACATGTTAGCAGGGGATAGCGTTGGTCAATATCATCCACATAGATCACCGTCCGTTTTAGTGTCTCAGTAGACAGAGGCTGCATTTTTTTCATCCGAGCCAGACAGAGTATAATCTCTAATTTTCTTCGCATCCATTG
The DNA here is from genome assembly GCF_964030845.1 of Candidatus Fukatsuia endosymbiont of Tuberolachnus salignus. NCBI lineage: Bacteria > Pseudomonadati > Pseudomonadota > Gammaproteobacteria > Enterobacterales > Yersiniaceae > Candidatus Fukatsuia > Candidatus Fukatsuia endosymbiont of Tuberolachnus salignus. Next base: position 2,514,362 of record NZ_OZ034983.1, on the reverse strand, counting down.
ATAACTACTGTACGCCAACGAGAAAACCTTTCTACCTCTTTGATAAAATGGGACTAGAAAACCCACCGGATTCGTGGCGTCAAGGAGACCAATAACTAACGTTTTGCCGGCTTTTTTGATGTCAAGACGAATTTTAAGGTACTGAGCGACCTTGAAGTAACGACGATTTTATTGGACAGCAGCGCAGCTTTGATACCTGCTTTGCCGCCAGACCACATGGCAACAAAAAGCTGGCCAGTTCGATAAGACCGAATACCACACCGGCAAAAGTCAATTGACCATCCTGGTAATCACGTGCGGTGCGTCTGGTCATTGCTTTTATGCAATAATTGTGCCAATATTTCGCTATTACGGTTTCTTTTTGTTCGTCGGTTGCCCAGTCAAAATCATCGCTAGTAGCGAGTTCACACAGGGCATCGAAAGAGAGGGTTCTTGACGAGCCGGGTTGAATCATCTCGGCCATGGCGACGCCGTGCCGCAAATCGACCGAAGTCATTGTGAAGCTATAGGGCAATGTCGTCAACACCGCACTCAGCGCGGTAGCGGTTTTCTCATCCCTGCACGAGTTTCGCACTGTACTAAATGATGGTAAAAGGAGAGTAGGAAAAAAGATAAGAATGGTAATGAGATGTCAGACTATCCCTGTACGAAAGACCTTTATAAAGCATTTTTACAAGCGAGTAGTGTCAGATATTCTGGTCTAGCGTTGTCAGAAGTGAGCCCGTCGAGGGTATCGCATGATAGCGTAAGCCGGTGGTTAAAGAGCCGGTGTTTTCGTCCCAAAGAGTTGTGGCAACTTGTCGCCCCCTCGATAGACCGGGAAGCACCTTGTTTTCTGATTGCGGATGATAGAGTGCTAGCCAAAAAACGGAGTAAGAAGATAGAGCGAGTTCATTATCACTATTCTGGTAATGAACATGATGTGATAGCCGGTATTGGTTTGGTTAATCTGTTGTGGCAGGGTCTTGAAAAGGGAGAGTCAGTGCCTATTGACTACCGAATTGACGACAAAGAGACCGACGGAAAAACAAAAAACTCGCATTTTTGCGACATGCTCAAACTGGCAAAAGCGAGGGGTATAGCCCCTGAAGCGGTGGTAATGGATGCGTGGTATTCGGTATTCAAGTTTAGATAATCTCAACGCCATTCGTTCTCCTGGCTGGATTGGGGTCACCACCTTGAGAAAGAACCGGATAGTTAATCGCAACGTCACATTAGCCTCACTTGATATTCCAGAAGAAGGGCTTTCAGTACACCTGCGGGGCGATGGTTGGGTGACAGTCTTCAAGTTTGTGACCAAACACGGTCGCATTGATTATGTTGCAACGAACAAAGAGAACCCCACCCGGGAACAGATGAAGGCTGTCACCGAGGCCCGTTGGTCTGTTGAAGTTTATCATCGGGAAATCAAACAAACTTGTGGTATAGAACGCTGTCAGGCCCGCACGGGCCGGGCGCAAAGAAATCATATTTTTCTAGCCATGGCTGCCTGGTTTGAACAACATAAACGCCGTCTGTCCGAAAAAATAACCCTTTACCAACAAAATTGGGCTGTCATTAAAAACGCTATTACTACACACATCAGAGCACTATTGGCTGCACCAGGTTAGATTCGTGCGAAACTCGTGTCAAACTTGGCATTGCCTAAGAAAAAGACAAAGAAAAATCCCTTAACAAAAGAAGATAAACGCAACAATCGTGAGTTATCAAGCCTGCGTGTATTAAACGAAAATGTCATTGGTATGATTAAACGATTTAAAATCGTATCAGATCGTTATCGAAACAGGCGAAAACGTTTTGGATTACGATTTAATCTGATTGCTGCAATTTATAATATGGAAATTAGATAAATGATAGTTCCCGAAGAGGTCTAGTGTATCCGCTCCAACTGCAGGCAGCCAGCAAAATGCATTTAATGATGTACCCCCCCCCAATAATTAGTACCAGCAATACGATGTTACAACCCACAGAAAATACGCAACCACAGAACAACCCAGAGAGCTTGGCGAGGTTGTCATTTCAATCGTTTCTAGGGAGAGAAACAACAGATGCCGCTAGTCTTAGCATTAAATTAAACGAGGTGCTAAATAAAATTCCAAAAAATGGGTTTTTGAGCGCGGGTGTCAATGGAGAAGTATTCGAGCTTTGCAAAGAAAAAATACAAGAATCACCACTTAATCTAAAAAGTAGTGGGGAATTAATTACATATCTCATGACGAATGGAATAGATGTTAATGATACATTCACTACCGCCGTTTTTCTTATCGCAAATAACCTTGATTTCGTCTTACAAAATACTAAAGATGAAATAAGTAAAAATATTGCAACATACCTAGATAACATTGGATTAAATCTCCCAGAGGAGAGTGTCTCTTTAGTGAACCATATAATGATTGCCTTCTTTTATAAAGAGAATATGCTAAAACAGGTCACGCCGGAAAAATATCTTTCAGCATATGAAGAAGCTCGTGATCGAGGAAATATAACGCAGGAAACATATGCCATTGAGACCGAGGGCCTATCTCTCTTGAAGCAAGGTATTCCCTTCAAAGAAGTTGCTACCAGGCTTGAGATAAAAGAGTCTGACATGGCAGAATACTTCCGTAAGAAGATGCTATTGATATAGAAGAGGCTCACTCTCTTTATGCTTAATACTTACTTAGCGTGATGGCAAGATTCGTTATAGCAGAACGATTCTATTTTGATTACACCATAAAGATGAGCAATGCCGTATATGGATACCGAATGGTATCCATTATGTAATCAAAATTACACCGTACCGCTATATCATCTTTCTGGGTTTATTTTGTACATCGATGAATAAAGTCGCTGTAATCAATTGAATTGATTACAATAATTTTTGTAGAAAGGTGAGGGATTTGTGACTAAGAGACAGACACCCTACAACGCCTTGATGTGATGATGTAAAGAAAAAAGGACGTAAGATCAGCTCATGGTTGAAGTCACATGATACGCAGTCCTTGAAACAAGGAGTAAGCAATTAGTTTAAATGATTAACCATCAAGAAAAATTAACGACGAAAATGATTGTTGTTTTGATTACCCTTAATGAGCGATAACAAACTCGTCTATATCCAATAACATCAATCTAAACTATAAGGTAATCAAATGAAACATATAAATATTTTCTTAAAAATATTACCCATTCTATTACTGCCAACACTTGTTTGGGCTTCTGGAAAATATCCTTCATCCCCTGAGGATTGTAATCGTTGGTGGGAGCCTCAAACTCCTTTCATGCCCAGTCCACCTAAAATATGCACTGAGAAAAAACCTGCCGTACAGCAAACTACACCTTCTGAGCCAAAAAAAGATGAAATCAACAACTAGAGACCCACTCCTCCCTTATGGTGGAGAACGGGGTTAGTGTTACTGGCTACAAAGGAACCCGGTTAACCTCCTTTCGGTTGATCCATCCTACTCATCATTGACTGTTCTACAAGGTTTACACGTAAAAAACCACGTCTAGCGTGATGTGTGCCTTTGTAGATATTCGGAGTTCCAATCCCTGCTGCCAATTTTACGGCTATGGGCGGGATAATCCCAAATATCTTTTTCGTCAAATGCAAAAACAAAAACCCCGACAGCGAAGGTCAGGGTTTTACGGTTGTTCGTTATCAATACATAGACACGGCAGGGTACCCTGCAATCATTGCTCATTTGCTCTTTTCAGTCAATAGCATTACGCCACTTTTTTAATTTTATCGACACGTTTACGACTTTTAAATGCCTGTTCGATGGAAGGATGGAGTAGATACAGACTTTCTTCGAGTATTTGATCAATTTCCCTACGGCAGGTAGCCAGTGAGGGGGTTTTAAATCGGTTGCCCCCTCGTGTGCTGATATTGCGCGGTATAGCGGCTTTCTGGCTATAAACCGCTATCGAATAACGGGAAAGGCGTTGTACGTAGTAACTGAGCAGGATGCCAAAAGCCTGGTTATCCACCGGTATCACCGTATCCACCACCCGAGAAATCAACAACCCGTCATCATCATTACACATTGGCCTGGTAGGATTTTCTTGCTGCTTTTTTGTCGCCATACAGTGGGCGATGAGGCTACTCTGTGGCTTCTCCAATCGACCGCTGTATACCCAGGCTCCCCAGCGTTCCAGCCAGCTGTTAACCCAGTGATACTGCTCATTATTGAGCCTAAGTTGTGTGACGTTCATGCTGCCTCCTGTTCCGTTATGATTATCTCCCTCCTGCCGCCTTGCACCTGTTCACCCCGAATGATGTGCAGGTCATCAATCACACTGTCATCGGCAATCATGCCCGCGTGTACCAAGGCATCCAACGGTGCCTTTAGCAGATTATCTAAATCGCGTTTCCTGCGGTATGGGACATGAACTCGTACCTTGACACGAAGTTTGCTTTTTAGGCACAGGGTAAGCCCCTTACGTGCAATTAACGCAATAACCTCGGTACGGTACTGCCTGCCCTGTTTGCTGATGTAATGTCGGCCTCTGGCATGTCGCCAATAGGTATTCACTGTCGGCGGGTAAGGCAGCACTATTCGATATTCATTCATGTTTCATCTGTCTCTACTGGCGCCGGTTGATGTGTTATGCCGTCCTGACCCGATAGCTCTCCCAGGTAAACGCCAAAGTACAACCGCCACCTTCGTTCATTCTGTCCAGTACTCGCTCACCGAGGTAAGTCGTTAAGTCTTCTTTCGGCAAATTGCTCAGCAGCAGCGTCGGTTTCATGTTTTCATAGCGGGTGTTGATGATTTCAAATAAAATCAGCTTTTCGGCCTCACTGCCAAACTGCACACCGATTTCATCGATAATCAACATGTCGACACCGGTGTAGTGCTTAATCACCTCGGATTCGGTTTGGGTGGCGTCTTTCGCCCAGGTGCTCTTGACCTCTCGAGTAATACGTAGCGCGGATGTCAGAACAACCGAGGCGTGGTGTGTCGTAATGATGTGTTTAGCAATCGCAACCGCCAGATGATTTTTTCCTGTCCCGGGTTTGCCGCACATCACCAACCCACCGCCTTGCGCTAAACGCTCATGCCATTTTTGTGCATAGGCCTGGCATACCTTCTGGCAACGCAAGGATTCAGCATTAATCGGCTGATAAGACTCAAAACTGGCAGTGGTAAAGCGCGCAGGGATACCCGTCTGGCTCAGCAAATTTTTAATCAATTGGGCCTGATTTCGCTGCTGGTCTGAGGCGATATTCTTTTTCAATACGGTGATTTTTTCGTGTAAACACGCCGGACAGTCCGTTTTCTGTTGCACGTTGGCAAAGCCCTGCAGGGTTCGACAGCGTTGTTCAAAAGCCCCGTGTTGTGGGCAGAGGACCTCTGCTACATCAACCCGAACCCCTGCTATTTCCTTCAGCGGGGCACGGGCACTTTTCAACCGGTCTTCAAGAAAAGTGAGGTCTTGCTGCTGACGCGAATTTTCTATTTTTTCAATGACATTCATCACATTACCCTTCCATCCACGCCGGAAATACCGTGGTGCCGTAGTCTTTTTTGGCGAAGCGGTCGCCAGAAACCCGTTTGAAGGTGGTGCCATCCACTGCCCGTTTGTTCTGGTAATTCAGTTTCTGACTGGCGGTGCAAAACCAGCTTTTAGGCGTGTCGTGACGAAACTCTAAATCCAATCGTGTCAGCTCGTAGACCAAGTCCAAATGCGGGAATAGCGTTTGCCAGCTGTCGAAATCTTGCGGGGTCAGGCGGATTATCTTCCCTTCGAAGGCGTAACGGCTCGCTAGGCTGGTCTGAGTGTCAACGTGAGGGGAATTACGCTGAGCAGGAAAACAGTCAGGGTGGGGGATGGGGTCTTCTCGCTTGGCAGGACACTCATCGACTTTGATTGCACAAATTTTGCTCGCAGTTGGGGTGTTAGGTTCTATGACAGGTTCTATGACTGGTTCAAAAGAATGACTGATTCTGGGTGTTCCTGATTCACCCCTTCCTGGTGTTCCAGATGCGCTACCCCGTGTGCCAGATACTCCACCCAGCGTTCTTGATTCACCAGGAGGTGAACCTGTATCCTCCCCGGGTGACTTATTTTCACCCTTCACTTTTGGGGCATTGTTTAACGTCAAATGATAAACATTCGATTTATTCACGCCCTGCTCATTTTTACGATATTCAATCCACAGCAAGCCGTCTACTGCCAACTGGTGAAGATGTTTTTGTACCGAGCGATCTGTCATTTCACACTGATGAGCGATATAGGGCACTGACGGCCAGCATTCGCCTTGGTCGTTGGCATTATCAGCCAATTTGAGTAAAATCAGTTTTCTCAGCGGATTCCCCACTTTGATACTCATGGCGTGTGTCATTAATTTCATACTCATTGTCTATTCCCTATGCCGCGTTTGTGATCGTTTTCAATAAGCCTGCTTCACATAGCTTTTTTGTTAGCCACGCTTGGCCCTTGCCGGTCAGTAGCGGGGTGAAGGTGATTTTCATCCCGTGCTCCGTCTCGATGGGCGTTTCTCTGAAGGTGAAATAGTCCCGCTCCAGGTACTCCTGTCGAGGCACATTTCTGCGAGAAGGAATACCCATTAGCACGTGATTTTTGCGTAACCAAACAAACAATTTGTTGGGACGAAGGCCCATCAGCTTGGCAAAATTGCCCACCAGAATGCCACTGGCTTCGCTCACACGGTCGGCGAAATCTATCTTAGGGGCAGCCCGTGCTAACGGGTTTTCTAGCCGTTGGCGTCGCTCAACCTCTTGCGTTAATGTTTTCAAGGCTGATAAATAATCGACCGGTAAAAACGAGTAGGCCGCTTTCTCTTCCAGTTGCTGCCAACGATCGACTACGCGGGCGGTAAATTCAGGGGAGAGTTGGGCGACCACCACATAGCTATCACGTTTACCTACCCTGTATTCAAAAACGTATTGGTCTGATTGATTTTTAACCTCCTCCATTGGAGGAAGTCTGATAATCCCCTTTTCAACCAAGCGCTCAATGGCTCTTTTCACATTGTCGTGACGAGACTCCACTAAACCGGCTATCTCTCGACTCCCCATGCTGGGGTTGACTGCGTTTGATAATGGGTTCACCATCACTCCGTATGTTTGTGTAGGGCGACTGCCTGGTCCGCCGCCGCAATGTCTTTACTTACCGTAAACCTGCAGCGTGGCACGAACTTCACCGTCTCGTGTTGCGATGTGTTTACGGTGGGCATCCAGAATCTTTTGTTGGGCTTGTTCATTAATCTCCCCGTGCTCCCTAATCGCATCAAGAATTAACTGGTCGACAGCACTGCGTTTGACTGCTGTGTTCAGGCTCATGTGGTGCAGTTCCACGGTGTCCACCTCCGCAGAAGGTGCAGGTACGACGATGGCATTCGATCGTGCAGCAAAATATTCCGCAACCCAGGTTGACTCACTCAGTGTTTGCAGTGCTACCAATTCATCGACGCTGAAAAATCGAGCACCTTTGTTCTCATACAAGTGATTGTTAAATTTAGATTCAGACATCCCTAAATACGCCGTAGCAACGGCGCGTCCGCCTGTCACTCGCTCACACATCCGGTTAATTAATGCGCGTTTGTCCATAATTTATCCTATTCCTTATTGGGTTATACTTTTGTTTGCGTTATGAGAGCATGGCGTCACGATGAGATCAGGCCGCTTCGTCTGGATGTGGAAAAAGGTCGGGCAAATCCGGGCGAATTTGGTAAGCCTGAATGACACCCTGAGTGGCCTCTACCAAAGGTTTAACATTTTTAGGGGCCACTTTTGACTTACCATACAACCACTTCTGTACCGCAGATTGAGTCACACCACAGGCTTTAGCGAGTCTCGTTTGAGTCCCTACAAGGGTAATTGCGGTTTTAATTACTACGTTCATATGAATCACCTTTATTGTTTTCAATGACTAATATAATACCCTGGTTATACAAAAGCAACCTCTTTAGTTGTTTGACGGTTAATGACTGAAGTTGTATTTTTAATGGTATGAAAATGACGTTTGCACAACGAGTTAAACATGCGATGAATGTGGAAGGGTTAACCCAAGCCTCTCTCGCCGTGAAGGCGGGTCTTTCACAAGCCGCCATCCAAAAAATTACATCAGGAAAGAGCCAGCGCTCGAGAAAGCTGCTGGATATTTCGCGTGTGCTTAGAGTTCGCCCTGAATGGTTAGGCGACGGTGTGGAGCCTATGAAGGATAAATGGGTTCAAGAAGGAATAAGGTTTGAAAGGATACACATTGATGACCCAACGAGTCCAGTTAGCGAAAATGAGTATGAATTTCCTCTTTATGGTCGCATGGAGCGGCTGCTGATCCCCAGAGATAAGGGACGAGAGGATATGCTAAAAATGATTCGATTACCTATGGACATCGCTGTAAAAACTAAAACCACCCTGACTAATTCCGTCGCTATACTGGCACCTGATTCAAGTATGTGTCCTACCATTCAAGAAGGCGCAATTGTTGCTGTTGACGAGAGCATCACGGAGATCAAGAACGGCAAAATATATGCCGTATCTGTCGGTGGTCTCTGCATGTTGAGGATACTCTATGCTTTACCCAATAATATGGTGAAGATGCGCGGCCTAAATCAAAATGAATATCCAGATGATACGGTGTTGCTTAGTGACGTTAAAATCTTGGGAAAAGTTTTTTACACTGCCAGCATAATTGATTAATCAGAGGATACCCTGCCTATTTGTGCAGGGTTTTTCATTGGCAGTCTATCAAACATTCACACACTCCGTCGCTAAACCTTTAACACATTGTCGATCGGTTCTTTTCCACTGACGATCTATGAATTCACCCCGACCTTTCCTCGATAGATACTCTTCATTCTACACTTTTATACCTGATTACTCGGTATGATCAGTTATAGCTCAATATTTTTAAAATAAAAAACTACTTTAAAAACAACTACATATTACTTTAATCACTCAAATTAACACTTTGGTGATTGACATTTATATAACCAGGGTATTAAATACTGTATATCAACACGGCAAACACTAACGCGAAGCAGGCAAGGAAAGCCCATGAAGTAGCCGTCCGAGGCGTATGAAAATCGGAATGATTCGCGAAATAGAATACCCGCTTTACCCCGCTCAAGCGGATGCTCTTTAACAATTTGGGATTTGGTAGCACTGACAAAGTGCACCCTGGCGTTTACCCGTTGGTTTCTGAATAGGTTGTGTCACCAGCTTATCCAGAAATCAATCGGAGGTAAGTTATGGCAACGATTATTTACCCGCCATCGAAACGCAAGGCAACGTATGGCGGTAATGCCAAATACCGCAGACATCAACGCCGTAAAGCACAGGCTATCTCTCGCGAAGCGATCGAAAACAGCCTTGGTCGGAGAGTGGGCCATCACGCAAAAATAGCGCGTGCTCAACCTCGCTCAGAGGTAGATCGGGCGATTGCTCTAGCGACGACCTTTCCTTTACGTAAAAAGCCGCAGGACAGCCTGTACAACCGGCTAATGCCAAGAGCCTGGTTATTTTCGGTTCGAGGAACCCGCAGGACAAACAAAGTTATCACCGCTTCTGCTTAGCAGGGGCGTTATTGAATTAACCCACAAAGGTGAACAATGAACGATTTTTTAAGCGAACACCGTATCACCCTATGGCCTTATAGCACGCCTACGGAGAAACACAGACGCAATCGATTAATCGACCTTTTTATTTGGCTAAAAAAAATACTCAACCAACGAGGTGAACCATGATTTTTACCATCAAAGACCACGCATTAATCATCATGATCAACGGTGTGAAGCGAGTTTTCCTTAACAGTGAGCGAGGCTATACACGCATGTCTCAAGCGTATTGTAAAAGCAGAGGGCGACTGGCATGACACCCGATACTCTTATTGAAGCACGAAAAATAATGAACACGTTCAGTGATCAAGATTGGCACAACATTAATGAACAGGCGGAAGAGTGGGATAAATACTTCACTTTTGAGCACATCGCTCAGCTCTTTAAAAAATTGCCCCATTTTGATAGTGAGGCCTTGACACTCGCCTTGGATGAGACCGAACCCGATGACATCGATAAGGCATTTTTCAGCATTTTTATCTCAAAAGCGAAGTGGATATTAGCCAAAGAACGGCTCTACCACGGTGATGAATACAATGAGGTCTATTATGGATACTGCACAAACGACCCTCACGGCGGGTCAGACTGAACAACAACCAAGGAAAAAACCATGGGTACTGCCACATTAATACTGGGGGAATCGGGTACCGGCAAATCCGCCAGTTTGCGCAACCTCAATCCCAAAGCATGCTTACTTATTCAACCCATTAATAAACCCCTGCCTTTTCGTTCTTCAGGGTGGCTGCCCTGGGATAAAAAAAATCCCGACACCGCGCTCTATGTCGTCGACATTTGGCACACCATTATGACCGCGATTGGGAAGGCGCACGCTTACGGCAAAAAAATCGTGATTATCGATGACTTTCAATATGTCATGGCACATGAATTTATGCGCCGGGCGGATGAGAAGTCCTATGATAAGTTTACCGAAATTGGCGGACACGCCTGGAATATTATCTACAGTGCGATCCACAATACCCCGCCTGAGCTGCGTATTTACTTTTTATCGCACACCGAAGAAACCGCATCAGGCAAAACCAAGATTAAAACCATTGGCAAAATGCTGGATGAAAAAATCACCCTAGAAGGCATGTTTACCCTGGTGTTACGGACCTGCGTGAAAGACGGCAGGTACGTGTTTACCACACAAAATGACGGCGCAGACACGGTTAAATCCCCGATGGGGATGTTCGACAGTCATGAAATTGATAACGACCTCGCCGGGGTGGATGCCACAGTTTGCCACTATTACCACCTTGATACGGGTCACAACACAGAAGGACATGCAGCATGAATGAGGTCATCTTTACGTATCATCAAGAAGCGGCGCTCGCCGCCGGCCAAAGCGGGTTTATCAGTGAGTCAGGCGCGTATATTGTCACTCTCACTGAAGCGAAATACATGACCAGTCCCAGTGGGGCCAAATCGATTGAATTTTCTGTCGAAACGGAGGATGGACGCAAAGCCCACTACCTGAACCTGTATTATGAAAAGAAAGACAGCACGCCCAACCCCTACGGCGTCAACCTGATCAACGCCATGATGGGCTGTACCGGCATTAAGCAACTCACCCGTGTCGTGAAAGACATCAACGCCCCTCTGGCTCCCGAATTAATCGGTAAGAAAATTGGACTTGTGTTGCAAAAAACACTGAAGACCAAAAGCGATGGCAAGGACACCTACAGCTTGGATATCCAGTTGCCTTTTTTCGCCCAAACCCGTCAGACATTACAAGAGAAAATGGCAGGCAAACCCGCCACCACCCTGAATAAAATCGTGGCTAACCTGAAGGATAAAGATGAACGCCAACCGAGGGCAAATCTGTCTCCGTCGTCACCCGGTAAGCCGTTATACATGCCCTCTTCACTGCCACAAAGCAACCTGACGCCGTCTACCGATTTTAATGACGACGGGGATGACATCCCGTTTTGAGCGGTTCGCTAAGCTGCTCAGTTTCTTGCAGGTGCGAGTCCTGCTGCAATAATTGGTTAGTTTGATTGCGTAGCTATGGCGTACATGTGGAAGGCGACTGAAACATGGAAGCAACGCCGGATAAACGTTGCCCCTGACCCAGTCCGTGGGCGCGCGCAAGCACACAGCCCGTAACGAAAGTGAACCTGAACAAGCCTCGTAAATGTCAGCCACACGGCAATGCTGGGAGAGTGTGGTGTAGGGTGGTTCCGCCGAGCCTTTGGAATGGGGGCGAAGGTCATCGAGTTCTAGTGGATTAACTAACCACTTGAAGCTAGAACGGGAACTCGGGGTATTGAGGATGGGATGTGCGCATAGAACTGAGCGGAACGAACGAGACCTCTACCCGTCGTGGTTTAACCCACCGCGTAATTGAAGATATAAGGTAACCGCCGAAGTTCGAATAGACGCGGGATAGAGGAGTCGGAGGAGGCCATAGTACTGTTGATGATGAGGACAACATAACCTCGTCGGAGAGAAGGGCCTCTGCTTCTGTCATGCTATTTTTTGTAGGAGGCATTACGTGATTGCGAAAGCTGAAAACACGTCGCTAGAAAGAGTGCGAGTACTGCAACGAAAGTTATACCTAGCAGCCAAGACGAATCCAACACGGAAATTCGGCGTGCTGTATGACAAGGTGTGTCAGATCGATGTGTTATGGATGGCCTACAAGCAAGTCCGAGCCAACAAAGGTGCCCCAGGCATCGACCAGCAGACTTCTGAAGTCATTGAAAAGGAAGTTGGAGTTGGGTCATTCTTGGCTGAAATCCAAACAAAACTCATGGAAAAGAGGTACACGCCTCTGCCGGTCAAACGGGTGTACATCCCCAAGGCTGACGGAACGCAAAGACCTCTAGGCATTCCCGTTATCGCAGATCGTGTTGTTCAGGCAGCGGTGAAAATTGTTATCGAACCTCTTTTTGAGGCTACCTTCAAGGATTGCTCGTATGGCTTCCGGCCTCGGAAGAATGCACAACAAGCATTGCGGGAAATCTACAAGTGGCTGAATTTCAAGTGCCACTGGGTGGTAGATGCGGATTTGAAGTCGTACTTTGACACAATTCCGCACGATAAATTACTGCTGTCCGTTCGAACCAGAGTCATTGATCGCTCGGTTGTAAAGCTGATCGAGATGTGGCTTAAAGCTGGAGCGATGGAAGAGATGAAAATCCGGAAGGAGACGACCGGTACGCCGCAAGGGGGAGTGATTACTCCGCAAACAATCTGGCAAACTTCTGCCATATGTTTTGTCTGATCCTGCTTCCAGGCTGGTATCATTCCCGGGATTCACCCGAAAAACCACCACAATTTCATCACGATAAATTTCTATCCGTTTCACCAGCGCACGCAGAATTTCTCGCTTCATCAGAAAATCGTCCGTACTCAGGCGTTCCGTGACCGCAGCAGCAAAATCCTCCACCCGGTTAACCAGTAGCAGCAACTCATGCTGGTTCTCTGTGGCCTGTTTCACCTTCACTCTCTGGCGCGCAAGTTCCGCCAGCCTGAGCGTCATCACTCTGATCCGTGGTTCAAAGTCTGTTTTGCCAATCAGCCCTTCGGCAAAACTATCAATCAATCGGGACCGCCCCACGTTTAGCTGATTTTCTTGCTTTTTCAGACGCTCAGCATCTGCGGTCTGTCCACTGTGCTCTGACGCCTGCGTTAGACGCTGCTCATATTCTTTTTTCAGCCGTTCCGGCTCAGACAGCAGCGCAATGACCTGTGCCCAGACCGTTTCATCCAGCATGGATGTCCTGACCTGTTTATTGTCACACACCCGAATGCCCCCAAAGCGGTAAGCATCCGTCCCAGTACAGTGGTAATAAGAATACTGCGCCCCCCCTTTTGCCGCAGATTTACTGACTTTTTTGCCATAATACGCATAGCGACAGTGGCCGCACACAGTCAGCCCCTGTAAGAGATAAGCGGCTCCCCGGCGCCCCTGTCGTGCATGTCGGCGGTTTTCTTCCAGCTGTTCGTTGACCGTCAAGAAAAGAGCGCTGTTGATGATGGCAGGCACAGGGATCCCGATGCCGTCATCCGGCTTACTTCGTATTACTGAATAACCGTTCTTGAGGATATCTGCACTGTTGCGCGCTGCTCTCACCCGGGGACGGGGGGCGCAGTTTTTCGTTTTTCCGAACACAGCAAGTCCTTTGTAAGCGGGGTTCTTTAACATGCCCCATACCGTACTGCGGTCCCAGCCGGGTTTGCCGGTGGCGCTTTCTATGCCTTTCTCAGCCAGACGTCTGACCACACCGCCTAGACTCAGGCGCTCTATGCCAGCCCAACTAAATATCTTCCTGACCACGGAGGCTTCATGAAGGTTGACAATATACTGTGCGGGTGTCCCGTCCGGCTGCCTGCGGATATACCGATAACCGTAAGGTGCACCGGAAAGGACACCGACATTACCACAGCGTGCACCGTGAAGCTTACCACGCCGGTTGCGCTCCATAATCTTTGCCCGCTCATATTCAGCAAACATCCCCTGCATCTGCAGAAGCATCATGTCTTCCAGCGTGTCGCCGGGGGTGTGACAGATAAAGATAACCTCCACGCCGCAGGCGCTGAACTCTTCCATCAGCAGAGCCTGATAGGCGTATTTACGGGCTAGCCTGTCGGGCGACAGGATGTACAGGCATTCAATATCGCCTGCCGCCGCGTAGTCCCTCAGGCGCTCTAGTTGCGGGCGGATAAGTGTAGCACCGCTGACACCATCATCGATAAAGAGCATGGCGTCAGGCAACACGTGGCCGTCCTCACGGATGCGGTCCTTGATTGCTGCAAGCTGACTGCCGATGGTGCCATTTTTTACCTGTTGCCCGGAAGAAACGCGGGCGTAGAGTGCGACCAGTGCCTTGTTCATAACATTTTGCTCCGTCTAGCGGTTGAGCGGGCAGGAGCCCGGTGAGGTTTGGCCTGGGCCTGGTCGTGAGGGGTAAGCACGTGGTGGTTAACGGGAGTCAGCTGTTCATAAACATCCGTCAGCTGGTCGTCAGAAAACCGGCTGGGCTCGAAAGTGATACGTACGTGTTGTGAAAATGGCTTCGGTTTCATTGCTGAGGGTCACTCCGTGTGCCGTTATCAGTCTCAATAACGAGGGAAAACTCAGTGATGCTCCCATCCGGATGACCAGACTTGAGGCAGCGCCGGTGAAAACGCAGGCCCCAGCTTACGCGAAAGTTTGCACTATTGTTTGCGGAGTAATTTCTCCCTTGCTCGCTAATCTCTACCTGCACTGGCTTGATTCGACGTGGGAGAAAAAGGCGTTCGGTAAACGTCCGCATGATGCTCATATCGTGCGATATGCCGACGATTTTGTGATTTTGTGCAGCAAGCGCCCGGAGTTTTATCTGGATCAGGCCAAGAAAGTCTTAGACCGACTTGGGTTGACGCTTAATGCCAAGAAAACGCGGATAGTTAATGCCATGAAAGAGCCGTTTGACTTTCTAGGTCACAGGTTCGCAGTTCAACCATCGAAAGTGACGGGCGAGTTGAAGACCTTTTACTATCCGACTCCCAAGGCTATGAAGTCTGTTAAGCAGAAAATCCGTGATGTTGTCCGAAAAGGGCAGCACTGGGATTGGCCCACATTGGTGAAAGAAAAGGTAAACCCGATTCTTCGCGGATGGGGGAATTACTTCAAGACAGGTAATTCAAGGAAGCATTTCTTGAGCATAGCGAATTACACGATATGGACACTCTGCATCATGTTGCGGAAGAAGCACAAGAAACGGGGTAAGGGGTGGAGGGACCACCCGCCGTCCTGGTTCTACGATTACCACGGGCTGTTTAAGCTGTACAGCCTGTCCGTAACCGGAGATGAAGGGAGTCGGTATGCCCGACCTGTGCCGTCGTAACGCTGTGGAAAGAAGACAGTCGGAAAGCCGTGTGCGGGAAAACTGCAAGCACGGTTTGACGAGAGGTCGCTGGGGAGATGATGTCAAACCAGAGACCTACTCTACGAGGGGTTCTCCGTTTTGATGACAAGACAATTTATCGAGGTAAAAAATGGAACAACGAACAGAAGCCTGGTTTGCTGCAAGATGCGGCAAGGTCACAGCCAGCAAATTGGCAGAAGTGATGGCAAAAGTCAAAACAGGCGACGCAGCAACGCGAAAAAAATACAGGGCCGAGCTGATTTGCCAGCGTCTGACGGGGAAACGGGGAGACACCTTTGTCACACCTGAAATGAAGCACGGGACGGCACTGGAACCCGTCGCCCGTGAGGCTTACATCTTGCGTGAATTTGCAGTAGAGGTCACGGAGGTCGGTCTCGTCGACCACCCCACTATTGAGGGGTTTGCCGCCAGTCCCGACGGATTGGTTAATGAGGATGGCCTGATCGAGATTAAATGCCCCAAAACCTGGACGCATCTGAAAACGATAAGAACAGGTGAACCAGAAAAAAATACCGCCTGCAAATGCACGCACAAATGCTGTGTACGGGGCGTCGATGGTGTGACTTTGTCAGTTATGATAATCGACTGCCTGACACATTAGCCTACTTCAAAAAGCGCATTCACTTTGATGAGGCACTGGGCAAGGAAATTGAAACCGAAGTGCGAAAATTTCTGCAGGAACTTGAAGATGAAATCGAACAGATTAAAACGTATGCCAGAGTAGCATAAGGATAAATTTCCTACCGGAAAAACATTTCTTTTCTATTATGATAGTCTTGATAGAGAAGACTGTTTATCGTTTACGTTTTGATAAATGTCTTTCATTGCATTGAAAAAGGAGATGATATGATCCACGATGGAATAAAGTCTGAAATATTTTTTACTAAGTTAAATAAAGTGCTGCGCCCCACAGGACCCGTTGCCACCCTTAAGCTGCTTTTTGGTCGAGAAAGACAAATCGATGATCTGGAACACGCTTTATACGCAACCGGACGTCATGCGTTTATTTATGGTGACCGGGGGGGGCAAAAGTTCTTTGGCTCAAACCGTGGCCGGAAAGTTACAGGAAGGAAAAGAATGTATATTAGTGGGGTGTGAAACGACATCAACATTACAGTCAGTGATAAGTGATATTATGTTAAACGCCTTACCAAAAGATAAACAATCAGGACATGAGCACAGGTGGAATATTGGGGTTCAACTGGGAGGCTACGGGGCTAACATAGCGAGAACGCATAAGAATTCATCACAACATACTGATATAAGCACTGTCTCCTCTGCGGTACATGCATTACGAACGTTAGAAAAAAAACACTCAAAGCGCCCTTTCATTGTTATTGATGAATTTGATCAAATTGGATCTCAAGAAGAACGCGCCCAATTTGGTGCTCTTGTTAAACAACTCGGAGACCGCGCTTCTGAAGTAAAGCTTATCTTCACGGGAATAGGCGAGTCGTTAATGTCATTAATCGGGGGACATAAATCGAGTGAGCGTCAACTACACCAAATTAAACTTGAGAATTTATCCTGGAACGGCCGATTTGCTATCATTGATAACGCCTTTTCAGAGTTTAATGTAACCGTTGATGAAACGGTGAGATTTAAATTGGCCGGCTTGAGTGATGGCTTCCCGAGCTATATTCATTTGATGTGTGAAAAAATATTAACAGTAGCCCACTTATCAAAGAAAAAACATAAGGTCATCGATTTTCCGCTTTTTATTGCCGGTTTGAATGATGCGATTAAGTCTGTGGCTGAAACATTACGTCACGACTATGCTTGGGCAACCGAAGGGAGAGAAGAGTCATGTAAACATATTCTTTGGGCTATCGCAGATACGGCAGATCTCATTAGACATAAAGCGCATATTATCGAGTCCTATCACACTGTGTGCCAAAATATTCCGACAGACAGGGTTACAGAAGAGAACTTTAATCGAAAATTTTTAGCCTTGCGTAGGGAAAGTCACGGTCAAATCATCATCCCAGGCTTAGGTAAACGTCCCTCCTGGTATCGTTTCAGAGAAAATATGCTGCGGGGATACATAAGAATGCTGGCGGAAGCGCACGGTGTCCCGTTAGATTTTCAACGTTACCGTGTGGCAGGAGAACATTCCGCCTTCGCTATGGGTAAATACAGTCGTTACACACCGTTAACCTCTACTGAAGATAAAGTTGCACACCTGCGGGGTGATGATGAAAAAAGTGAATAATACTGAGGTACAAGTTGCTAGTTACAAAATGAGGCGGCTCCCGCTGGGTAAACACCTAATATGACGCCAAGGCACCTTAAAACCTTACGCAAGAGGTAACCATTGTCTGAAAGGTCATTAAACGACAACCCAAATAGGTGTTTAGCGAAAATTTCGCTAATAAATATTCCCTCTGTCAACGCTAAAAATCGACATGAATATTCAAGAATTTATCAGTCATTATAAAAACCACCCCGTTCTGTTTATAGGTACCGGCTTTAGCTTACGTTACCTTAAAAATGCCTATAGCTGGGATGGGCTATTATCAAAGATTTCCTTGGAGTTAACCGACAATGCTGAATTCTATTATGATCTCAAAGCGTCCTGTATGCTATCTGGTGTTTGTCACTTTGATCGCCTGGCGACAAAATTAGAAAAAGAATTTAATCAACGTTTATCTAAAGAGAGAGAGACGGTAAATTTAAAGAGATTAATACTGTTTTTTATGAAAACATGAAAAAAAATATTAAATTAAGTCGATTTAAAATATACATTTCATCCCTATTCTCTCAATTGAAGATAAGAGAAGAGCGGCAGGAAGAAATCAGTGACCTGATTAAAGCAAGGAAAAATATGGGTTCTGTTATAACAACCCACTACGATGGATTGATAGAGAAGTTTTTTAATTTTACCCCATTAATAGGAAATGACATATTACTCAGTAATCCCTACAGGTCAGTTTACAAAATTCACGGGTGTGCCCAAGACCCTTGCAATATCATCATAACGCATGAAGACTATGCCCATTTTAATAATAAATACGAATTAATCAGGTCTCACCTGCTTTCTTTATTTATCCATAATCCCATAGTATTTATAGGTTATAGCATAAGCGACCAAAATATTAAATATTTACTTAAAACGGTGTTTTCCTATGTGAATGTGAACACTGAATTAGCGAAGAGAATTCGTGATAATTTTTTATTGATTGAATATCAGAAAGGGACCGACTCGATAGACATCACTGAACATGACATAGAAATAGAAGGTATGGCAACGATACGGATCAATAAAATCAAAACGGATAACTATAAAGCAATTTATGACGCCCTGTCTCGTCTTGTTCTTCCTGTCTCAGCAAGGGATATCAGGAAAGTACAAAAAGTGTGGAACACAATAATAAGCGGCGGAGAAATTAAGGTAAAAATAACGGAAAACATCGACGATCTAAAAAATGAGGAGAGGGTTATTGCTGTTGGTTCAGAAAAAACCCTCTCCTATGAATGAGAACGAAATCTGAGATGAGGCAAAATTATTTCAGTATCATTGATGAGGCGAAGGGTAAAATGGTAGAGTCATTGAATAAATAAAAAATGCAATCTAACCCGTTTTTTTCTGTTTTTGCATTTAGCGCTATTTGTTCTTTTCTGGATAATGTTGACTGTTTAAAAGCACAACAACTTAAAAAAGTCAATGAACATTTTCAACGTATAGAGCAAATCTGTAAAAATAGCCCTACCTCCCTACGCGCCATTTTATGTGATAACGCTATCTCTGACGCTAGAAAAGAAAATTGTATCATTTATAGCGTATATCGTGACCAGATCCCACTCAACGAAGTGAGAGAACATTTATTATCCTAAAAAAAATGAGACGCCTTACCGTAGATTACTGTGTCTTTATGATTATAAGATATCAAGTCAAATCCAAAGCGCCCGTTGAGCATTAAAACCCTATGGAAAAGTGGCATGAAGATAACGCCACTGAAAAAAAGTGATCGTTTAGCGGATGAAATACGCGTAGAGTTGCCTGTCGATAATATCGACGCCACATTGTAGAGAATAATCACAGGGAGATTGCGCCGTGCCTCAGGTACCGAACCCACATGATGCAACATTTAGGAAGTGCATGAGCAATGTTAACGTTGCCCGTGATTTCCTACAGTTCCACTTACCGCCTGAAATCAAGGAGCAATGCGATTTTTCTACGTTGAAGATCGAACCGGGTTCATTCATTGAGCCGAATTTGAGACAACATTATTCTGACATTGTTTATTCACTCAAAACGAAGGAGGGTAAGCGTTGCTACATTCATTGTCTCATCGAACATCAAAGCACGCCAAAAAAATTAATGGCTTTCCGCTTGTTCCGCTACAGTATTCCCATCATGCAACAGCATCTTGACCAAGGCCATGACGAGTTGCCGGTGGTAATACCGATCCTCTTTTATCATGGAGAAACAAGCCCTTATCCCTACAGTATGGATTGGCTGGATTGTTTTGCTGACAGAGACTTAGCACAAAGAGTCTATTCTCAGCCTTTTCCTTTGGTGGATGTGACCACGATACCCGATGAAGAAATCTTGACTCACCGCAGTGTTGCTCTTCTTGAATTAGTACAAAAGCACATTTATGCGCGTGATATCATAGTGATAAGTCAGTCTATTGCACATTTACTGAATACGGGTTATACAGAGAGTGAACTGGTTAAGACATTAATGTATTATATTGCTCAGAGAGGAAAAACAGCGGATACACCGCAATTTTTCAAAACGATTGTGGAGCACGCACCGACTTACAGTGAGGACATCATGACGATTGCACAAGACTTGAGAAGAGAGGGCCGTGAGGAAGGCATGCAACAGGGCATGCAACAGGGCATGCAACAGGGCATGCAACAGGGGAAAAAACAAGCTGCCCTAGAATTTGCTAAAAAACTTCGTGATGACGGAGCGGATAGAGATACGATTAAAAAATATACTGGTCTTTCTGACCAGGATCTTGGCACCTCGCTACATTAACTGTGTTGTAGTGCCCGTTACTTGAACAGGCTGAACAATGCTCCAGCCACAGGGAATGTTCATTGTAGATGTTGAACACGCCTAACCAATACCGCATACGCAAGTAGTGCGGTTTTTTTACGCCCATAGCGTGTAATGGTCAGATAGTGAACAACTATACGCCTTCAATAAAACTATAACAGGGGCCGTATAAGTTGATTGTAAAAATTTACACTAATATATTGATATTAAATAATATTTACTGGTCAAGTAAATCATGTTACATGGCTCCTGCTATAAATTCACCTTTAGCCTGCCGTCTTTGTGACTGTTTCAAAGATGGGATGGTATTCGTTAATTTTGTTAATAGAAGCAAAGCCCAACCTCCCGCTGCCGCAACATCAAAGCTTAATTAATCTTCTGCTCCGGTAACGTACCGGAGGTCATTAATCGCAATTCACTTGCAAGGAATTCTCCATGTCAAATGTCATCACTATCTATCAACAGGTAAAAATATCTAGCCGTGAAATTGCTCAACTAACGGGTAAACAACATAAACATGTTCTCGATGATTGTCGCAAAATGTTCACATCGATCAACATTCAATCGGCCGAGTTTTCGGCTGATTATAAAGACACCAGTGGTCGCACCTATCAAGAGTATTTGCTTGACCAGGATTTAACCATGACACTGGTCATGGGTTACAGTATTCCACTTCGCCATAGAGTTGCCACGCGCTGGCGAGAGCTGGAAGAGAAAGCAACGCGGCCTGTCTGCATATTACCTAATTTCGAAGACCCCCCTGTTGCGGCTATGGCATGGGCAGAGCAGTTTCGTGAAAAAACCAAGTTGGCTTTAGTAAACAAAGAACAGGAAGCGGAATTACAGGAGTTGAAAAACCTGTTTAAGGAAGGAATAACGACGACTCAGTTTTGCAAAATGCTCAACGGTATTAACACACAACAGATTAATCACTGTTTAGCGGACAGAAATTGGCTTTATAACGAAAGTAAATCCCATATCCGCTGGCGTGCAACCTCTTATGCACGTGACCGATATCTGACGGAACATCAACATAAAATCAGCATTCATAGCGGTGATGACTTTATCAAGTATCAACCCGTTTTACTGCGCAAAGGGGCAATCCGATTATTTGACCTCTACCGCAAAAATAAGTTGCCAATGAAAACCCATTGGGACGGGCACTTCACCCACGAAAAAGAACTTAGCATCGCATCATAAACCCACGGAGTCACTCACCATGAAAACATAAATAGCTACAACAAGTTGCAAATAGCGACGGTGACGCAATCACCGTTTACATCACTTAACCCTAGCGCTAACAGCGGTGGCGTGAACCACCCCTGTCAGCTAACCACCATAACCTCTCTCGGAGGCTACAATGGCTAACATCGATATTACCCAATTTCCTGAATTACGGGAAGTGTTTCCTGAATTAACACCGGTGCAATTTGAAACGGCGATGCTTTTCGCGTTAGGCGTGTCACAAAAAGACATCGCCTTATTACGTTCTGTGTCCTATCCCGCAGTGAAACAGACGTTGGCAAGTGCAAAACTCAAATTTGAACCGTATTCGCTGCATGGTCTGTTTACCGTATTTCATGTCCGCCTTGCGCTTTTTGCTTTGAAGGGATGTAGAAAGCGATAGCGTCTAGCATGATAAAAATAGAAAAGAGAGTCTCTCTCGTGGAGACTATTCCATTTTATTTTTCTAATTAGACTTTCACACTGACTAAGTAATTTACCCTCATCCTAGATGGGCGTCATCCACGATGAAAGGGACTGAATAGGGTTAGGACAGATGATGAAAAAAATAACAAAGGTATCACGTTCATTACCTCTGACATCTATGATGGAAAATAGTCAAGATGTTTGGGGAATAAAAGACTGTGACTCACGTTTTATTTATACCAATCGTGCTTTTCTTGACTTTTTAAATTTGCCACAAGGATTTGATGTGATAGGGCGGCGTGATGATGAACTTCCTACGTGTATTTTAGAATTTACTTTAATCATTCAAAAACTGGAAAGAGAGGTTATAAAAAGCGGGCAAAAAATCACCCTCATTAAAACGCATTTCTTTGGTCGTGAACAGAAACTGCAACCTTATTTATACGAAACCTTTCCGTTGCATAATAAAAGAAACAAGTGCATCGGCACAGTTTTTTATGGCAGAAAACTGGCTATTATTTCACTGTCCCACTACGTAGATAAGCTAACTGCCACGCTATTATTGGACCCTCCCTCGACTCTATTTACGCAATCTGAACTGAGGATAATCTTTTATTTATTACGCACGATGAGTGCCAAGGAAATAGGTAAAAAATTGGCACGCTCCCATCGCACAATAGAAAACAGAATTCGTATTCTATACCAAAAAGCGAAAGTGCATTCATTGCGAGACTTTAAACACTTTTGTCATCAAACCGGATTTGATCGCATTGTTCCCCAAGCGTTTATACGCCCCGGGATACAGTTTATTGAGTAGGAGGTTTTCTTATGAGCAACAGACAGAGCAGAGCGAGAAAACGTGCGCTTCGTGAGCGGGAACGGGAAGCGAAAAGAAATGAAAAGAAAAATTGGTTTAACCGATTAAGAAGCTGGTTCAAGAAGAGAAAAAAGCCTAAACATCGATTGCCATAAAACCATTTTATTGCTTCTTCGAAAAACAATGCGTTTAACGTAGGGCTTCGTCTTATCAATACAAGTGGAGTACTTACATATTATCTCTAAAAAAAGGAAGCGTTATGTTACAAGACGTGATGAAAGAACCGTCAGAGAGGATTTATATTGGCGCAACCCTCTACCAAGCACTTGACACCTTTGCCGCTTCTATCAGTGCTCACTCTGAGTATAAAATCACTGCATCTCATTTTGCTCAATACCTTATCGACCACTATGGTGAAATAGCCAAAGACACAATTATTGCCACATTGAAAAATTAACAAGGTATTGACCGTCATCATGATGTTGTAATAATAGGTTTTCTAAGAACCCCAACGCGTTATAATTTTTATTATCCGCGTTTATTTATATTTATTATCCCTTCCTTTATTTTCATCACTGACAGCTTTCTCTTAGCAGAGAGAGCCTGTCATTATTTTTTATGCTTGAAATGACTTTATCTCACGCCCCCATGTGGACGGCGTGATGACGTTTTTAACCAATAAGAAGAGAGCCAGGATGAGTGAAGAAATCTTCACACTGAAAGAAGCCTGCAGATTCATGAAACTCAGTGAAAACACGCTAAAAGAGTGGATTAGAGCGGGCAGGCTGCCCTGTAACAGGACAGGCCACGATGGAAAAAGTGGGGGTTACAGAATATTAAAAACAGCGTGTATTGAATCAGTCCGTCGCAGGAATAACGACATAATCGTGAAGGCGACTGGCACACACAATGAGGAACAACGGGTATGTCAATCAAAATGCGGCACGGTGGGTGGCACTGTGATTTCGTTACGCCGGACGGTAAAAGAATTAGGCAATCTCTTGGAACAACGGACAAGCGGAAAGCACAGGAGCTGTACGATAGCTTAAAAGCTAACGCATGGAGAGAGAGTAAACTGGGCGAAATGCCACACAAAACATTTGAGGAGGCTTGTGTAAGGTGGATCAACGAAAAACAACATAAGCGATCGCTTGACGATGATAAAACGAAAATCGGGTTTTTCTTGCTGCATTTTTCAGGAAGAAATCTATCGAGTATCAATGAAGAGGAGGTGATAGAGGTGGTTTCAACCATGAAAAACCGGCGACACCGGCAACGGTGGGAATTAACCCAGAAAGCGTCATTAAAAAAGGGGAATGAGACCCCTGATTTCAAAGAAAAGCCGCCCTCGCAAGCCACCCGTAGCCAATACCTTTCTTTTATACGAGGTCTGATGCGGATTGCAGCAAATGAATGGGGATGGTTAGAAAAGCCTCTGAATTTGAAAGCCCGCAAGCCGAATGACAAGCGTGTTCGCTGGTTATCTCACGAAGAAGCCAACCGTCTGATTGCCGTGATGCATGAAAATTTCAGGCCGATAGTGGTGTTTGCGTTAGCAACCGGATTACGTCGGTCGAATATTATTAATTTAGAGTGGGACCAAATAGATATGGCAAGACAGGTTGCCTGGATCCCCCCTGAAAAGGCCAAGGCAGGCAAAGCGATAGGGGTGGCACTGAATGAAACAGCCTGTGCTGTTCTACGGGAACAGCGGGAGAGACATTCACGCTGGGTCTTCGTCAGGAGAAAAAAAGTGCCAGGTAGTGAGGGGAAAGACACGGCGATAATAACCAAATTTAGAGTCGATGATAATCGCGCGTGGCAAACTGGCTTAAAGCGCGCGGGGATCAGTGATTTCCGTTTTCATGATTTGCGGCACACCTGGGCCAGTTGGTTGGTTCAATCGGGTGTTCCCCTGTCAGCACTCCAGGAAATGGGAGGCTGGGAAAGTGTCGAGATGGTGCGTCGTTATGCTCATTTATCTCCCACTCATTTAACGGAACATGCTAAAAAGTTGGATGAGGTGATCACAATGCATGGCACGTTTCTGGCACGTGGCAAAAATAGGTAAGAAAAAAAAGGGTGCTAACCTATTGATTTACTTGGTGCGCCCTACAGGATTCGAACCTGTGACCTACGGCTTAGAAGGCCGTAGATAGTTGGTTTTATTAGGTGTCAGCATGTTTCAGTTGATTTCAACTTGCTGTTATTAAAAGATTTTACATGTTGTTTTATTTCGTCCTATATCATAGTATTTCATCACTACAACACCCGTTAGAGCACCTATTATGGCTGGTATGTTGCTTACCGACAGTAAAATTAAAGGCCTCAAAGCTAAGGACCAAGCCTATTATGTGTGGCAAGCATCTGCTACCAGAGGTACCGGACGACTTGGATTAAAAATATATCCGTCCGGCCGTAAGGTCTTTGTTTATAAGTATCACCAGGATGGTGGCAGGAAGTTTCTTTTTCTCGGCAATTATCCTTCCCTTTCTCTCGCTGATGCTACCGTTAAGTGTCATGAGGCCACTACAAGTTTGTCCGAGTTTCTTAGTATTGCACGCCATCGTGCTACCATTAAACAGTTGTTTGATGCCTATATAAAAAATCAAGCACTCAGTGGTAAGCGTTCCCATGAAAAAACATTTAATCGATTAAAGCAGGTTTTAATGAGTCCACATGTTAATCCTGATATGTTGGCCAGCGAAGTGACGCCCAGTCATGTTAAGTTAATCCTCGCCGAATTTATTCAACGTGATGCTGTCGCCGGGTCTAATAAGATTAGATCCGTGCTCCATGCTGTGTTTAATTTTGCTTTGTATGCCGATCATGATCCCGTTAATGTTAATGGAAAAATTATTTACGGGCTGGATAGAAATCCCGTGAGTGTAGTGCCCAGGCAAGCCGGTGTCGATAGGGCGCTTGATCGCTTTTTGTCTTGGGATGAAATCAGTCTATTGATGAGCACGTGCCAAAAATCAGCACCAGAATGTTTTTTCCATCCCGATTTCGCGCAGCTTCTTCTGCTTTGCCTTTTTACTGGTGGTCAGCGTCCGTGGGAACTGATGACCAATGTTTGGCAAAATGTCGATCTACGTAACTGTACGCTTACCGTTCCTCCCTTTATTTCAAAAAATGGTGATTATCATATTGTCCCCCTGTGTGCTTCTGCTCTGTTGATCTTGGAAGAAATCGCAAACCGTCATAGCAATCAAGGTTTTATTTTCCCTGCCAAAACGAAGACAGGTCATTTGCTGCCCAGCGAATTTGCGAAACAGGTGAAGAAATTTTGTGATCACACAGGTTTTGCCAAGTTTACCCCCAGAGATGTACGTCGGACGTTTAAAACCTTGGCTGGTGAGATGGGGATCAGTTCTGAATTGCGTGATCAGGTGCAAAATCATAAGAAACCAGGCGTTTCAAGCAAGCATTATGATCGCTACGATTATCTAAGAGAAAAGCACCAAGTGATCACCCTGTGGGAAAGTAAGCTACTTTCTATGGTTGAAATTTATCCAAAATCGTCGTAAGCACCGCTTAAAATAAGCATATTGTACCCATTTTTGATGACCTGGCGGTGGGTCTAATAGATTTCAAACAGGCGTTTAGTTAGTCATACATACTTGAATGATGTAATCCTGCAAGCCGGTTATTTGGCTACTGGCGATTGCGATGTGTTCTCGGAGACGGAAATAATCTTCGAGAGCGGAGTCGTTAAGCCGGGGGCTGGTAGCATCATCCAGGCAGGAGGCAGTGGCGGTTTTGGGCAGGGTTTTACAACTGGTATTGAGCTGCAACCGTTTAATGCCATCAGCAACGTTAGCACGTAGCCGGTTATTTTCAGATTTGGCATCGGCTAATTCTCTTGTGTGTTTGCTGTCGATAGCGGCTATTTTCTGACGCTGTTTTTCCATCGTCTGAAGCGTGGCGAGTGCGTTGTCACGTTCAGCCGTCACTTTTTTAATAATTTGCTCTTTTTTTGCCACTTTACTCTGGTGATAAAACACCATCAGATTCGATCCTATACAGAGCACAATAAGGATAAAAGTTGTGGGGCTAAACATCTAACCCCCAGCAGGCCAATGCACTTTCCTGTGCCCGTCTAAGAGGCTGACCCGCACAGTTATTAGCTCGAATGCGGCAATCTTTACCGCCATCAAATATCCAGCGTTTGATTTCTGCACAGGCACCTCGGTAGTCACCGGCATTGAGTTTGCGGTAAAAGGTGGAAGAGAGGCATTTAGTGGTACCAATATTATACGGACAAAATGAAGCAATACCGGCTTTCTGGGCGTCGGTTAACGGTACTTGAACATGACGTTCTACCCAGGCGATCGCCTTATCCACCTCAAATTTGTTAACCTGCTCGCATTTCTCTGCACTGAGTTGTATGCCTTGTATCACCGGCTTGCCATCAACATGGGTAGCACCACGACAAATTGTCCACACGTTAGCGCCATCCCTGTAGGCCGTCAGCCGGTTGCCTTCTTTTTCATCTAAAAATTGTGAGAGGATCACCGTTGCTGCCGCACCAGAAATGATAATTCCTATTACCGTTTTGCTTAATTTTTTCATTATTTAGCTCCACTTTTGTGCCTATCCTTTTTTATTTTGAAATATAGATCGGTCAGATAACTAATAATGGCGATCGTCAACCCAGCCAGAACGCCAAGTATACTCCACTGCTCAGGGCTAAAAATATTAAGTAATCCATTCAGGATACTATAACTAAATAAATTTAATTTGCTTAACATGATAAAATGGCAACCGTTGGTAAAAACATGTCATTTCATTAGTAGCCTCTTCGAAATCGTCATGAATGATGCTCAAACGAGGAAAGAATGTGCGAAAAAGTGCAATAGTGTTCGAATAAGCTCTAATAGGATTTTTAATACCATACTATTTAATAGACGATTGATTTTGATATATTTTGCTGACTTAATGCAATAGAAATTTATATCAATCATTGAACACCTAAATTATAAATCTTAACCATTGAGTCAGTTTCATACCGAATTCGAGAATCTTGATATTGATGTGAACCATACCGCTGTGAGATATATGGAAGTTTTACCTAAGGCTTGACTCTGTGGTGCAGTCATCTGAATAGGTCAGAAAGAATGCAAAATTATTGAGAGATATTTGATGATTGATCATTTTCATATTTGCATAAATATTCAGTGTCATGTGTAATAGGTTTCCTAAAAGGAAAAAGTACAATTTCAATCGCACGACAGTTTATGGATAAGCTAGGAATGTAGTAGCTTAAACTTAACCTGACAAACACAAATCAAAGCACCGAGTTTGTTAGGGTAGTCTGACTGTCCGATGGTTCAAATAGGTTATCGAGTTGTTTTTTTACCAACCTCTTTGATACTAGCTAGGTTTCCCAGGGGTTTTACCATAACAATCCCTGCCTGACTGAGGGCGCTCTCTGTTGTAGAATACGAGCCATTTATCGATGTCTTGCTGAATGTCTTCCAATGATGAATAAATTTTACGCCGAAACATGACATCATAGCATTCGTTTTGCATCGTTTTATTAAACCGCTCACAGATATAGCGGTACGGTATGATTTTGATTACATAATTTGGCTTGAACCCATTTGTGTTCGACAGGATGAAGGTCTCACTTTTACCCACAATTTTTGTTATTAAGAATAATGAACAATCTCACATTTTCTTGCAGGATCTCATACCCTCGGCACGTCGGTTAAGAAATCCTCCCAATTGACCCAGCCATGTTATTGCCTGAAGCACTGTGGGGGGATGCTCGGGAAGGCGGCTTGTTGTCTGTATTCTGCAATACAGCGTTTGCCATTCTATCTTTGACAACACATCGGTGCAGGTAGCCTCAGGACACAACGCTGCCATTTTGGTCATATACATCAGTTTGAAGGCGATAATGCTTTTGAGGGTGATCATTTTCGTTAGTTTGGTTGCCGTATTTAAACGACATTGTTCAACACAACATCCTGATTTCAGTGTGTTGAAGAACTCTTCTATCTTCCATCTCAGTCTATACCCATTCACTTTCTCTTCTGCTTCAAAGACGTCAGTGGCCGTCAAATTGGTCAATAATACCCATTCGACAGGCGCTACTCCTTCTGGAGGAGGCTGTTCTTTAACACTGATGGCAGATACGTGAACCTTTTCATGGATATGCCGTGAAGCGTCTTTATTGGTAGGCCCATAAACTAGATTATTTCTAATGGGGAGCCAGCCTGAAATGGAGCGAATATCCACATAAGCCGTTCTTGCTACCCTTTGCTGATTTTTGGGCAGGGTGAGTGCTATGGTTTTTAAAATCGGCGTCTTTGACAAGGCGGTTTGCACCGTTGTTTTTTTCCCCTTTTCATCGATAAATTTTCTGTCTTTCCGGTTGCGGATAATAAAAAAGTTTTTAGTGAGCTTGCAACCCGAAAAAGTTCGAAAATATCCGCTTCTCTGTCTCCCAGCGTGATTAAGCAGGTATCTTTGGGTATCAGCGCCGCTGTCTCGTAGAGGGTCTCTATCCACTTAATACTTTCTTTCTCTTTCATTGTCGATTGATAAAGCCGCCGCTGTTTTTCCTGAGGCGTTTCCTCTCGGGAAACACGTGACCAGCATTTAAGCGAGGATAACCCAAGCGGCAAGCCCTCCTGAGTTACCATCAAACTTGCATGAAGCATCAACCCCATTTTATGTTTGTGATAGGCTTTAGATATACTTCCCAACCCCTCTGTCTTTTTATGTGAGTCAAAGTTCAACTCTGATGTGTCCTGAAGAGAAAAAACCAGTGAATGCCCCTCCAGACGTTTTTGTGTTTGCACACAATGTGTACGGAATAGCGCGCTCTCGCTCACTCTCTCATTGCTAAAAAATCGATAAGCTCCTTTGGCCTGTGACCAGGAGCCATGACAGCTTGGGTAAATTGAACCTGACGCTTTTGATGATAATAAGCCCGCTGTTTCAAAAAAACGCTCTTTAAGGCGTTTATCTCCGAAATCAATTTGATGAAATTCTTCCCGGATCCACTCATTCCCATTACCCGTTACTGTTTTCATGTGCCTGTTTCCTGATTTAACTATTGACTCTACCAATAATCCAATTTCACCTGAATCATTTTTCATTCAACGTTGTGGGTAAAAGTGAGGATGAAGGTCCGGAGAATAAGCGGGAAGGTACTCAAGGGTCAAGCCAGTTTTTTGTATTGCATGGTGAATATCCTGGCGTTTATGGAAACACACATTATCCATAACAATGACGGCCTTCTGAGGTGCTTTAGGTATTAAATCTTGAGTTATCCAGGCATAGAAAACATCGCCGTTAATATTGCAATCGGAAACGCCAACGGTGAGCCATTTCCCATTAAGTCGTGCACCAATGACGTTGGTACGCGTCCTGGCTTGCCAATCATGCAGTCCTTTAAGGGCATAGCCGTAAGGACGAGGCATATCATGAGCAAAACCGCTTTCATCGACGTAAATAATGGGGGGTCTGTGCCGCTTCATAGGCTTGTATCTTTGTCTGACACGAGTTTCGCACTGTACTAAATGATGGTAAAAGGAGAGTAGGAAAAAAGATAAGAATGGTAATGAGATGTCAGACTATCCCTGTACGAAAGACCTTTATAAAGCATTTTTACAAGCGAGTAGTGTCAGATATTCTGGTCTAGCGTTGTCAGAAGTGAGCCCGTCGAGGGTATCGCATGATAGCGTAAGCCGGTGGTTAAAGAGCCGGTGTTTTCGTCCCAAAGAGTTGTGGCAACTTGTCGCCCCCTCGATAGACCGGGAAGCACCTTGTTTTCTGATTGCGGATGATAGAGTGCTAGCCAAAAAACGGAGTAAGAAGATAGAGCGAGTTCATTATCACTATTCTGGTAATGAACATGATGTGATAGCCGGTATTGGTTTGGTTAATCTGTTGTGGCAGGGTCTTGAAAAGGGAGAGTCAGTGCCTATTGACTACCGAATTGACGACAAAGAGACCGACGGAAAAACAAAAAACTCGCATTTTTGCGACATGCTCAAACTGGCAAAAGCGAGGGGTATAGCCCCTGAAGCGGTGGTAATGGATGCGTGGTATTCGGTATTCAAGTTTAGATAATCTCAACGCCATTCGTTCTCCTGGCTGGATTGGGGTCACCACCTTGAGAAAGAACCGGATAGTTAATCGCAACGTCACATTAGCCTCACTTGATATTCCAGAAGAAGGGCTTTCAGTACACCTGCGGGGCGATGGTTGGGTGACAGTCTTCAAGTTTGTGACCAAACACGGTCGCATTGATTATGTTGCAGCGAACAAAGAGAACCCCACCCGGGAACAGATGAAGGCTGTCACCGAGGCCCGTTGGTCTGTTGAAGTTTATCATCGGGAAATCAAACAAACTTGTGGTATAGAACGCTGTCAGGCCCGCACGGGCCGGCGCAAAGAAATCATATTTTTCTAGCCATGGCTGCCTGGTTTGAACAACATAAACGCCGTCTGTCCGAAAAAATAACCCTTTACCAACAAAATTGGGCTGTCATTAAAAACGCTATTACTACACACATCAGAGCACTATTGGCTGCACCAGGTTAGATTCGTGCGAAACTCGTGTCTGAAACTCTTTTCGGGCTTGAGGAACGGCTTTGGGATGCTGAAATGTTTTTTTTATAGCGAAATCCGGCACGCTTTAAAGCATGGCAGATACCCCGAGTACTCACCCCTAGGCGTCGAGCACGCTCCTTGGTGAACTTTAACCACAATACAATCGATATAAACAATAGGATACCGATTATCTAATGGGCGATTACGCCAAGTCGTTACTTGGTCAATTACCGCATCTGTTACCTTAGATATCAAGCTCGGTAACACCTCAGCATCAGAGATTTTTTTAAAGGTTTCAGTGCGTTCCCGGGTGGTCATGCCTTGAGCGTAAAAAGCCAGAATTTGATCGTCAAAATGGGTCAATCGAGTTTGACCTTTTTTAACGATTATTGGGGCAAATTCGCCGTTACGGTCGCGGGGCGTTTCTAACGTCATTTTAACTAATTCATTGAGCACTTTGTTCAGGTCAGATTCGGTTTTGATGTCTTTTACTAGCGCCTGAGCTACCTGCCGCAACTGAGCTTGTCCCCGTGTATCTGGTAATCTATTTTTTTTTGCCATTGCCTCTATCCTTTTTAAATTCACAAACTAGCGCAATATAAGCAATTACACAATTTTAAGGACTGGCTCTTGCGTCGTATTTTTCACGACATACCCAACAAATTGTTGAATTTTCTATCCTGCACTCAGACTATAAAATTAGGTGAGTATTTTGAAAATATTTACTACTACAGTATCTTAAATAGGTCAGTATTCCAATCACAGCAAAAGGCATCAATCCGCAAGTCACACTCCCAACACTTACGCATACCTCTTTACATATTGGCGAACACTTGTCAGATTTTGGATTCAATTTCGCATAAAGCTCTGGATTACATTTCTTTAGTAGTTCCATGTAGAGATGTTTTTCATGTCGTTTCAGGCTTCCTTCTGAATAGTTGTTAGCTTTCAAACCTTCTATCATCTCTCTCTCTGAACGCAGTACTAATCTTATTCCACTGTTTGTAAGAGTGAATGTATTATAGTCACGTAGGTTTAGCCCAGAGGCAAGGATTTCAACAACATGAGGCTGAAAAATTTCAGCAATGAAAGGAGCGCCCATGTCAACAACACAACATGCAGACTGTCGCCTACTATCAGGATGAGACCGAGAAGCTTTAGAGGTAAAAGAAGAATTTGTTATGTGTGTAATACCGATCCAAGGTGGGTACTCGTCTCTAGCAGTGTGAGTATACACTCCAGTGATACCCAGCGGCACGTTGGAAGTAGTCAACATAATTATTTCTCCTAATTATTAATTGTACTAGCTCAAACCCGACCTCTAGATTATAGTGCAACCAAACGGAACATGCTCACTACCCTGAGATAAAAACTCCTTCTTCTTTAATACAAACAGTCCAGTCTAGGTGCTAAATATAGGTGTGGGATAACCACAAATACGTTTATGACAGGCTCGGTCAGTGAACAGTGCCCAATAAAGTCATTATGTATTCCATGCTTATCTTGACGAGCGATATTTTATATCAGTCCATTCTTATCTCCGCAATTTGTATGGTTATTTGTCATTTATTTTTATATATTAAATATGAACTTTAATTTTAGTTACAATATAAAAAATAATCCAAATGAGCTAAAGATGAGTTATTCATTTGATTTTCGGCGAAAAGTCTTCTGTGTTCGGGAACAAGAAGGACTGAGCATAAGATAAACAGCTAAGCGTTTTCACCTTGGCCAGGATTCGTTAACTCGTTGGCTAAGGCGAATAGAGCCGCAATAGTCGAGCCCGCGTCGGCGCAAGATAGATAAGGAAGCATTAATCAAAGATGTTGAGCTTTATCCGGCTGCTTACCAACAGGAACGCGCGGCCTGTTTTGGGGGCGGTAATTGTCAATGTAGTTATCGCGCGGAACATAAAATTCTAGGCCGCTTTTTGGGACTGAATATCGCCTTTTTTTTCATGTAATTTTTGTGGATTTAAATGCACTTCGTTTACATACTGCCATTTACGTAGTTGACCTGACCCGCGAGTTGGGTTTGCAGCCCGCGCGTTGGTATAGACGCGGCGGCGCTGAGCTAATAGGGCCTGATCCAATCCCAGGGCGGGATCCCACTTCCCCCCCCCCGCTTTTTACACTTGATGATTTTTCGCGCAAGGGGACAGTTATTGCCACGAGTCCGAGTCCGAGTCCGAGTCCGAGTCCGAGTCCGAGTCCGACACGAGTTTCGCACTGTAATAAATGAGGGTAAAAGGAGCGTAGAAAAAAAGATAAGAATGGTAATGAGATGTCAGGTTATCCCTGTACGAAAGACCTTTATAAAGCATTTTTACAAGCGAGTCGTGTGAGATATTCAGGTCTGGTGTTGTCAGAAGTGAGCCCGTCGAGAGTATCCCATGATAGCGTAATTCGCAGGTTAAAGAGCCGCTGTTTTCGTCCCAAAGAGTTGTGGCAACTTGTCGCGCCCTCGATTGAGCGGGGAGCGCCTTGTTTAGTGATTGCGGCTGATACTGTGCTAGCAAAAAAACGGAGTAAGAAGATATACCCATCGCCATTAAAACCACTGGAAAATTTGCTCAACTAGATTAAAAATAAGGTCATGAAAATAAACTCACTGACAGCCTCTCAAAAACAAGATTTGGAACGCCTTCATCGTTACGAACACGATGGCCGTGTTCGAGATCGAATCAAAGCCGTGTTGTTGAAAAATGAAGGCTAGAATAACAAAGCGATTGCCCAAGCATTACGTATTCATGAAGAAACAGTGAGGCAACATGTAACAGATTGGCTTTCAGACGAAAAATTAAAGCCTGAAAATGGCGGCTCGTATAGTAAATTGAGCGTGCATGAATCTTTATTGCTTGAAAAACACATTGAAAGCACGATTGATACCCGTGTCATCGATATCTGTGCTTATGTGGAAACCCAATTTGGCGTCTGTTACACCGTATCTGGCATGACAAAATGGCTGCAAGCGTATTGTTTTAGCTATAAGCTGTAAAAGTTTGAATTTAATCTGACATTTCAATATATTTAATATGAAATGAAGGCGTGTTAGAAATGAATCAAACAGCAAAAATAATCAAACCGAAACTCGGCTTACTTGACCTGGCAAAACAGCTGTGTAATGTTCAGTCAGCGTGTAAAGTCATGGGCTACAGCAGAGACAGTTATTACCGTTTTAAAAAGCTGTATGAGCAGGGAGGTGAGCCAGCCTTGGTGGAAATAAGCCGTAAAAAACCACTCGAAAAAAATCGAGTGGAGCCGCATATAGAACAAGCGGTGGTGAATATGGCTTACGACTATTCTGCTTATGGTCAGCACCGTGTGGCGAATGAACTTAACCGACAGGGGATAATGATTTCCGGCAGTGGTGTTCGCTCGGTTTGTTTGCGCCCTTAGGCTTAAAGCTTGTGCAGTCAGATAAAACCCCGGTGACATATTTATCGTCGCCTGTAAGACCGAACGGTATCTTGTGCTAAGAGCACGTATTTATAAGGAAGGTCGGGGCGATCATTTAATTATCTGTTTTTCATGGGAGAATCAGCCATGGACAAGACCGCAGTGGGTATTGATGTTGCCAAATTAAAATTCGATGTTGCAGTGTGGGTAGAGAGAAAAAAGTATAAAACAAAAGCATTCCCGAATACCCCCTCTGGATTTAGCCAACTACTGAAATGGCTTATCCCTTACGGGGATTGTCATATTTGTCTCGAAGCCACAGGGAGTTACAGTGTTCCACTGGCTATGTTCTTAGTTGATAATGGCATTGACGTCAGCCTAGAAAACCCATCACGTATTCATGCCTTTGGTGAGAGTGAACTGAGTCGGAACAAGACGGATCAGGGGGATGCAAAAATGATAGTGCGCTACTGCGCACTGCATACACCTGTCCTCTGGACTCCTCCTCCCTTGAGCGAACGTCAATTAACCGCGCTAGTACGCCATCTAAAGAGTTTAGAGGAAATGAGGCAAATGCAAGAAAATCGGCAATCAGTGGCTGACGATGTCGTTCAATCCTCACTGCTTGAAATCATTTCTGCACTTAAACAACAAATCCAGGCCACCAAAGAAAAAATAAAAAACCATATCGATAACGATCCTGACTTAAAGAAAAATAAAGCGTTGCTGGAGAGTATTCCTGGTATCGGTGAAATACTAAGTGCCAGTTTGCTGGCGTATGTGGGTAATGTGTCAAAATTCACTAACAGTAAGGCAGTGGTGGCCTATGCCGGGCTTAACCCAAAACTTTGTGAATCAGGTTTATTTAAAGGACGGAGCCGCCTATCAAAACGGGGTCATACCGAGCTCAGGAAAGCGTTGTATATGCCCGCTCTGGCTGCCCTTTCTTGTAATCCGATAGTGAAAGCACAGTGGCAACGACTCGTATCACGCCATAAAGGGGGTAAAATGGGCGTCTGTGCGGCAATGCGCAAATTACTCCAACTGGCGTATGGTGTGCTGAAATCAGGCATCCCATTCGATACAAAAATAGCACTTGCATCATGATGGGCAAGACGGTATCCTTACCGGCTAGGGCACGGAAAGTATTCTCTAGTAATAGGGCCGCATTGGATAATGTCACCCTGTCATCGCCAGAGGTGGCCTGTGTTTGCAGGTTATCTTGTCGTTCTCCTCGTTTAAATTCACCGCTGGGCTGATCAAAGTACGCAGGATAGATATGTGCCTTGTCGTCTTCTCCTTTTTCTACAAGATAGTAATCGCCAGTTTTATCGAGGATAACCGCATGTTGATAACGCTTATCCTGCATAAAGTGACGCAAACGGAGTTCAAGGATCCCCACCGCGAGGTTGGGGATCGTCGCACCTAACACCAGATCACCCTCGTTCTGGTGGATCACGGTATTCAATTGGTCCATGGAAACAGAATGCAGGATAATAACGTCTATCGCTGGGTTGGTTGTGAGATCTTCGTTATCAATGGTGAGGGTTTTGCTTATGTTGGGGGTATGGTAGAGATGATAGACATCGCTGCCTGCTTTTCCTTTTAGGTGGTCATTACCCTGAACGCTGGATAAGGCGTTGTTGCTGTCATCGCCCTCTATGGTATCCTTATACGCTGTGTCTCCCAATACTAATGTCATCGATTTCGGTAGTACCGTTTTTTGACCACCGACCGTTATCTCGCTCTGTCCTTGCGCATTTTTCTGTATGAGTTCAATCATACTTTGCTCCGCTGCCGCACTACCAAGAAAGGCGCTTCTTTTACTGTCAAAGATCGGTACATATTGTGCCGACAGCACCGGCAGTGACCAGGTACACAATCCGCTTTCATTGGTCGTTTTGTCATCAACCTGAAGCGTTTTTGGCCAACTGTTCGTATCGATTTGCAGGCCATCACGGGTGGTTAAGCTATAACGGTTGTGCAATTTAAGCTGTTTGCCATCCGCAGAGCGCTGATAGGCATCTTCTAAATCAAGTTGGGTAGTGGTACCGTTGTCGTTAGCGAGCAGGATACGTAGCGTATAATTGTCTCTGTTTTGCCATCCTCCGTTTACCCACGCGTGGTTTTTTATCATTAATATGATGGATTGGATTTGCTGTGCATCCTGTTTTAATACCAGGTGGTTGTTTTCTGCTACGGCACTGCCTGTGTCTATAATCGTTATCTCCGCGTTTTCCGTACGGATATTCTGCAAAATAATATAGCTATCTTCTTCTGTCCCGCCGTCAGCCCAACCCTGTTCCAGGGTGAGAATGTCATTGCCACCCATGCCATAGAGCACACTGTACCCACCTTGACCATTGAGTTGATTGTTAGCCTCATCACCCTGTATCCAATCACCCAGTGTAGCGTCCCCGATAACCGTATTAATCTTAGCAATATCGGCTTTCAATGCTGGCAAAGCATCCGCATCGATCTCTCTTGAAAGATCAAAAGAACGATTGGACGGTTTTCGATTATCCA
Source organism: Candidatus Fukatsuia endosymbiont of Tuberolachnus salignus (assembly GCF_964030845.1). Classification (NCBI taxonomy): domain Bacteria; kingdom Pseudomonadati; phylum Pseudomonadota; class Gammaproteobacteria; order Enterobacterales; family Yersiniaceae; genus Candidatus Fukatsuia; species Candidatus Fukatsuia endosymbiont of Tuberolachnus salignus. Next base: position 2,476,948 of record NZ_OZ034983.1, on the reverse strand, counting down.
AAAGCACCACATATTGCGCCGACAGCACCGGCAATGACCAGCTTTCTACCCCTCTCACTGTCTTTTTATCGGCTACGGTTAAGGTTTCTGGCCAGCTCGTTGTATCGATCTGTATACCGTCACCGGTGGTTAAGCTATAGCGATTCTGTGCCTGCAGTTGCCTACTATCCACAGAGCGCTGATAGGCGTCTTCTAAATCGAGTTGGGTGCTGGTGCCGTTGTCGTTAGCGAGCAGGATACGTAGCGTATAATTGTCTCTGTTTACCCACTTTTCGTTTACCCAGGCGCGGTCTTTTTTTACTAAGGTGATGGATTGAATTTGCGGCGCAGAGTGTTTTAATAGCACATGGTTGTTCTCTGCAGAGGCACTGCCGGTATCTATAATCGCTATCTCGGCGTTTTCTGCGCTGGCATTTTGCAAAATAATGTAGCTATCTTCTTCCGTTCCGCCGTCAGCCCGACCCTGTTCCAGCGTGAGAATGTGCATCACCCACCATGCGATCAACAAGTGTCGCGTGCCCCATAATGTGTTCAATATCCCTAATTATTGCTACCCGATTAGTCGCGACCCCCCTGTTGTAGTAACAAACTAATTCTTCTCTAAGATCAATTGAATAACCGCTAATCCCTGAAGGTGTTGCTGCAATAATTAGGGTATCCTCGCCAGCTTTTCCGTAAAAGCGACTCCCCTCGAAGTCGCTGGTAGCAGAGCCTTGATTGTCATTACCTAAATAAAATAGATCATTTAAGGTATCACCCACGTAGTGCTTCTTCCCTTTCCCGCCGAGGAAGGTATTCTTTCTTCCTTTATATCCGAATGCACTGTCGTTACCGTCCCCGAGATTAAACAGAACGATGCCATCTGCCGCTCCATTTGCCAGATTATCGAAGCGCACCGCGTTTTTTATAGATCCCGAGGCGGCGACAACATAATCATCCACTTCCTTAAAAACCGGGGTGTAATAGTATTCTCCGGTTTTTGTGGCCTCAAAATCACCGATTTCTAATGCGTATTCACGTCCTAATCTTCGTTTTTCTTTCTCCAGGTTTTCTCCCTCGATTCTACTCGCTAACGCTTTATAATAATCAACATAGGCACTATCTAATTGCCAATAGGGATGCGATACCAAATCAAAATCTTTACCACTGTAAACATAGTGGTAAATCGGGGTGATACCCCGTTCTCTCATCATACTCCTGGCCGTATTGCGTAAAAATTCATCACAAGTTTCACGATACACTGACCGCTGGGTTTCAGCCATTTTGTCTTGTATCGCCTTCGAGGGGTGGCTCCCCCAAAATACCCGCCAGCCGGTATTCCATTTTTCATCCACCGTTAAATAAATATGTTTCTCTATTTCTTTAACTTGACGTGCCGCCGAATAGCCTAGACCTGCCAGCATCAAGACGCCGCCCACAGCAAGACCAATGGGCCCTGCCGCCACAGCAGCAGTACCGCCGGCGATAAAAGCACCCGTCACCGCCAGGCCAACGGCAGCACCTGCCACCGAGAGGCTACCCGAGACGATCAGATCTTGCCGGATATCTGGGTCAGTCTCGGTAGCCAGTTGTGAGAACGATCGATAGGCGCCATAGATATCAAAACCCACACCCACTAAACTTAACGCGGCACCGCCTACTTTGATAAAGCGCGCTTTTGTCGCCATGTTGTCACCGAGTTTCGCCGCACTGCTACTCATTGAGGCAGTCATTCTACTCAGCCCATATTGTCCGATATCAACGGCGAAATTCGTGTTAATAGAAGCAATGGCAAAATTACGCTCAAATTCAAGCTGCTGCCTTTTTTCTGGCGTTAATCCCTGCTGCTTTAATGCCTCCTCATAACCGGCGATAGCTTTATATCCTAAATAATAACCGAGACCAGACATGCCCAAGCCGGCATAGCCAGTGACATTGCTAACCCGATGCCAGCGACTTTTTGGCTGCAGCGATGGCATCAGTGTCGGTTTGACGGTAAGCGTTCCGTCAGTGTTAACGAGGGTATGGCGATTAACTTTGCCGAGTAAGGCCAAGGTCTTTTTTGCAATTTTCTGCTCTTGCAGTAACCCCCGTGCTAATAGCGGCGAGGTATCCCCATCGATCCCGTTCATTCTTTGCCTGATCAGACGCAGCCCCGGTTCAAAAGCCGGATCATTGAGATTATTTTTCGTTAAAAAATCGTGCAATTGTTGAGGCCGAAAGCGAAGGGTTTTTAACGATGCACTGTCAGTATCAGTAAAATGCTCCAGAGTCCTGGGTTTGCCCTCAAAAATGGCCCCCATATCCAGGAGGATATTAGTGGGCAGCGTCACGCCGTCGAGGGTGACAGAGGATAAGAGCGTACGGGCGGCCACCTCATTATTGAGTGAGGTTTGAAATTCGCCAAGGGGGGTGAGCGCGCGGGCCTGTTCAATATTCACTTGATAGGCAGCAAAAGCGTATCTTGTGCCTGTTTTTTCAATGCCATACTGCTGAGAACGCGTCTGGCCGGCCGCGTTTGTCCCTTGTAAATAGTTGTCCAGTAGGCCGTGTAACGCCGGGCGATGTTCGCCCGTACTCAGCGCAGTTAAATCAACACTCCCCACCTGAGGATCATACAATGAATAAGTGTAACCGGATCCACTTTGATGAATATGTAACGCCACCGAGTGGTGCGTGCCTTTTAACAAATAAGCCCCTGCGGCAGGCGTTGCACCGAATAAATCCTGTACGTTATGACGGGTAAAAATCGTCGGATTGTCGACAGAGAGAGCTGAGCTATTTTTTAGCTGTTCGAACTGACCATGCAGGTAATCACTGTAAGCCATTTCACTCCCCGAAGCACTGCCATCGATAAGCCGCGCTCGCCGCCCCGCATCGGCAGTTAAGCCAGCGGAAAAAATATCATATTGTGTTTTTCCTGCCTGTTTGGCGTCTAAAAAAGCCAAAGACCAGGCATCGCTATCGCGCCCGCTGTCGATTCCCTTTCTGAGGGAATACGAGGGGGGAATCAAGTGCGTGTTAGTCTCCACCCCTGGATTCACTTTTTGAGTATTAGCACCCGCTTGAAAAAATTCACGGGCCCGCTGTTGTTGCTGCTGGTGTAAGTGCTGTTGTTGCGCTAAGGCGTCCTGTAGGCTTAAATTTGCTTGCTCATTATAAGTTGCAGGATCTTGCAACAGCTGTCGAATAGCCTTATCCCATGCTTGACGGTTTTCCGGACTATGCGCGTGGAGCAGTAATTTCTGGCTATCTAACTGCCCATCGGATAAATGAAAAGCTTCGGTGAGAAGGTCGCGTGAGGCCATGTCCAATGATTGTATTGTTGTGCGTCCGTCGGCTACCTGATCTAACAGCTCTGTTGTCCGATGTAGTTTAGTGGGCAAATTATCGGGAACTGGCGTCATCGGCAGATTAACAGGCTGGATTGGCTTCACTGGATGATTAAATCCGGCATTGCCACCGGGCATGCCGGTTTGTCTCGGTGTGGGAGCCTGCTCAACAAGATCTTGGATAATGATATGGCCTTCAGCAGACGTGGTCAGTGGAACGATATAATCCATAGTGACTGAACTCCGGAAAGGTAGAGGTTCATTATCTGCGTCAAGATCGCTGATCCCAGTAATTTGACCTAATTTAACCTGGATATTTTCTGCGCGAATGCCGGTTAAATTTTCATTAATAAAGCCGAGTATCATTTTTTGAGTATCGTCCAATGATTGCCCATTCCATCGTGTTGCTTCCGTTTGTTCATCGAGTGCATCATCTTGCACCACAAGTGTGCCATCGGGCAAAAACGCCACTTGTTCAGCCTTCACGAATCCGCTCACGTCTTTTTCACCGATAAAGAGCATGCTCACAGATGGGTTAGGGGTCAAGGCTATGGTTCTTCTAAATGCTTGCAGTGCATCTTGTGGCACATCAGCTGGATTGCCATTCGGTGAATAAAGGTTTAGATGCTCTCCATGCATACCGATAAGGAACCGACGCCCCTGATCTTCTTTTAGCCACTGTCCCGCCGCACGCATCGCATCTTCATCATGTGCTTGCACCACGACTATTTGGTAGAGAATGGAGGGGATCGAGCTCTCAGTCGGCTCACCTGAATAGGATAGCGGAGGTCTACTCTCTCGCACAGTGGGCGCAGTAACGGGAACGGAAGGCATAACCGAAAATGTATGAGCGGGTCTTGGTGGTACCGGAGGAGGTATATCCACGGGTTTGGGTGGGACTTCAAATGCACGAAATTTTTCGGAAGAGAGTAGGCTTGGATCGTCTAGTTTCATCTGTGTTGCGTGATCAATGGGAGGTTTGTAATGCCCGCTCTCGTTGGTCCATTCTAGCAATTCACCGTTGCTAAACGTTAACTCTCCAGCATAATAGACGCTCTCGGCGTCTACAAATGAGACTGAACTATCTTTATGTCTCACAGTCAGCGATGAATGTCCCTGTGCATCATCTTCATGAGCGACTATAATTTTTCCGGCATTTTTTCCGATAGGATTGACAAAAAAATATTTTCCATCTGGCGGTATTTTTCCATTCGGTGTGACTTCATTTATTAGGATATAAGTTCCATCTGTTGCTCTTTTTAGTTCAAAGATAGATATTGGCGCAGCGGGTGTTTGGTCACGCATGACAGAAGGCAATTCTGTCCTTACAGAAGGTTCTGCTGTCATTGTATTAAATCTTTTGGTTACTTGAGAGGTAGGTGAGAGTACATGATCAATTTGTGTCACGAGGCGCATGAGCTGAGGTGTGAAAACTATACGCTCATAAATATCAATACATTGATACATTGCATTTAACGCAATTTTTATATTTTCTGACTTTAAACCATGCTCATTCAGTAATTGCTTAAATTGCCCCTTAATAATAAAAATTTTTTTATTTTGCTCACTGAGATCTTTATCCTGATTTAAATAATATTCAGCCAGTACATTGCGAATATTATTCAATCCTGGTAATATTTCTCCGCTGTCTACTATTTTTATGAATTCAGTAATATATTTATCAAATTCGTTTAATGAAGGTAAGCTATCACCCCATACAATCATTTTAACTTGTTGTTGTCCATCACTGCTGGTTGTCACAGATAATGAATTGTAACTACGATTACGATAAACAATATAGCCTTGTTGATGAATATCTCTAATAACCTGTTGTGTATCTTCCCAGCGGGTTGTTAAAAAAGTTTTTCCTTCAGGTGTTATTACAAATAACCGCTGATCTTGTTCAGGGAATGGATTATCCATTTCGGAACCATGGTTTACTAACGTGCCTCCTTGATAACCTGCTTCTTTGGCCACTCTATTCAAATCGTTGATATCATCACGGAGCCATACGGGTAAACGCCCTTTTTCAGTATCACTCTGGCGTCTGGCAATTTGCCCCAAGCCCTGCTCAGAAATAAGCTGAGTAATTTCTTTTAGTGAGTGCTTTCTACCTCCTAACGTTTTAAGATCAACCACATTCTGCAGCTTCGGAGCAACCATAAACAAATCGTAATCTGCTGTCAAAGGTGTAGTGATTCCATTGATTTCTTTACCAATGACCTCTACTGGGCGCCAAGTAAAAGTTTCATTTAAGGTTGAAGCAGCAGTCGGTAAAGTTCGATAATCAACCGTATAATTATTGTCGTCTTGTTTATTTAAACGGAATTGATATGTATCAGCTCCTTTATGCAGAATAATTATTTCTCCGGTTGTAGGCTGCCAATTTAAAATACCTTTGTCTTGTAATTCTTTTAATCGATCCATGTCAATACGCAGAATGGTTTTCTTGATTGAACCCTGACTATCATTAATTGAATGAACATTATTGGCATTTCCTTTAATAACGGCATCATGATTACCAAACTGTTTACTTAAATCCTGATCAAAGGGAATATAACCTGCCATCGGTCCCCAATCTGCACTTTTACCATGTACCTCCATCCCTTTAGTTGCAGCGCCTTGCTTAATTAATGAGGTCGAAAGGCCATTGACTGGACGAAATATAAAAAAAGTATCTTTTCTTTTAGCCAGTTTAATAAATTGCTTGACATGTTCATCGACAAGACCAGATGCTTTAATTGCATCTTCTCCTTCTATAACTGGAACAAAATTACTAAAGGAGTGATGTTGTTGGCTGTTTGTCATCATATATTCCTGGTTCGGTTAAATGGTAAAACTATTTTAAATCGCAAATTTTAAAAGATAATTTCACTTTAATTGACAAGAGTAAAAAATACATCATTTTTATATAAATGATGATTATTAATATTGTATCAGGTCGTTTTTTTATATGAATATAATTTGTATTAATTGAAGACAAATAACAACAATAAATTGCTTTATAAATATTATTTTTAATTAATTTTATTAAACAGCGCTATTAAATGACCGTTCAAAACTATACATTTTTATAATTTAAGGATGATGCTTTATAAAATTAATCCGTTAACGAAAGAAGATTAATTAGCAATGAGCCAGTGAAAGAGTGGTTAACGAAAATGTGATCGGTGTGCTTAAGCGTTTCAGAATTATTGCTGAAAAATATCGCAACAGGCGAAAAAGGTTTGGACTTAGATTTAATCTTATTGCCGGAATATATAACTGGGAGCTCAATTTGCGACATATACCCTGACACAGGGCAGGGCGGGATTCCACTTTGCTAATTTTTTAACCAAAAATAAGTTTACTACGAAAATCGGCTGACCAGGCGGCACGTCTACGTTTACTGGCAATACTATCTTGTTTACCTTTGTGCTGTTTAATCACACCCAACGCGACGCGATTGAAAAGAGCGACATGGGCTGCTCCATCCGGAGCTTTTATCAAGAGTTCATCTTCTCTAAACACCACATCCAATACCCAGTGAAGTTGATTTTCTATCCCCCAATGCAGCCGAATTGCCTGTGCCGCTTGTTCTGCATTCAGCGTTAATGAGCTGACATACCAACGTGACCGACAGTGGGTGACATTATTTTTTGTTCGTTCACTAGCGACCTCAATGAAAGTACGAATGGTAGGCCATTTCGCTTTTAATTCATTGGGTAATTCCGCATTAATTTGCATAACCGTACGTTTTTCTATCCGGCCATGCCCCTGATTAGTCTGCGTATATTCGTGCAATTTATCGCTATCATAGGCAAAAGCAAATTGCTGTTTTACCTGTTCAAACAGCTTCTTTTGAGTCGCTTTAAGCTGCACCACAAAATTGCCTTTACGTTGCGTGATAAGTGATGAAGTTGAGGTTTGGCAATGCAATGAATCGAGCGTCACAATAGCATTATCCAGCGCTAACGCGTCAATGCTCTGACGGGCTAATTCTCCTTCTTTTCCCTTATTGTTCGCCGCTTTTTGATAAAGCGTAATACCAGCATCAACATCATAGGCACTCACCACATGCAGCGCAGTGCAAATCTCTTCAGACCAGGTTCTCCGCAAGGTTTTACCGTCGATGGCGAGCAACGTCTTACCGGCTCGTTGGCGTCGTTCGTTAATCCATAAAAACAAGGATTGAATCAGCAAATTTGTATCTAATGCATTGATGATTTTAGCAATACAATGACGACGTGGGCTCTCACCATGATAAGAGCCATATTTTTTTAGCCAATCGAGCTGAGCTTCGCCAAAATCCTGGATGGATTTCCATCCCGAGGCCCCACTTAACACGTCGGCAAAAAACAGGAAAATAACATCGAGCAGGTGATGTTTGATATTAATATCTTTACGCGGGTCAGGGATCAGGGCTAATTGCTTTAAAATACTCATGATTACATATTCTTTAGGATACATAATATTATGAGCTTACTGCCTATTATTAGTTCACATTAAAGTGGGATCCCGCCCTGCCCTGTACTGTAGACTACTCAACGTACACTTCCACTAGCGTACGTATTTATTTTGCCAATGATGTCCGTTTGCACGCCTTTTTTTTGAACATAAGGATCCATATGAAGACAAACGTGCTTCATTGCCAGGCAACCATCGATAAAGCCTTCCGCGACTTGTATTTTTCTGCGGATTTCACTTTCGGAGCATTTCCATTTTTTAGCGATGACGCGTTTAGGGATACAATAAACATAATGTGCCAGAATAAGCGTTAATTCTTCCGGTTTACGCACTGCTTTTAAACGTCCTACCGCATGATCAATAATCATTCCATCATCGTCACTGCATGAAATTGTTTTATTTGGACTCGCTGGAAAGAGTCCTTTAAATCCCGCCGCGATAGGTGAATAATCCATCCTTGAACTATATCTTGCCCAAGTCCCCCAACGCTCTAGTATTAAATTTATATCTCTCATGTCATTTCCCTTTTTAACATTGAATTATTTATAGAATAAATTTCATTTTATATTTGATCATATAAACCGACCGTAAAAAATCACTTTTTTATTATTAATAATTAGTAATTATTATAAAAGTTATATTCTGATTGTTAATTTATTTGAATGTTTGTATATCGATTGTTGCGTTTACTAAAGGGTCGAAAATTTAATCTCGTTTATTTCTTTTACTATTTGATTGTAAAGCAGATAATTGATTGTAGATCGTATCCAGTTTTGTGTCTATGATGTTCTGAACACGGATGTGATCCTCGCGTCGTACGTATTTTAATGGCAGATCAGCACGAAACTCCAAAAATGTCCTCTCTGAGCGGCTAGCCGTTTTCACGTTCTGATAACAGGCCATTTCCAATGCGGAAAAACGTTCATGGAAGCGCTTTTCTATTTGTGTGAGTAATATTCGGCCTGCTGCAAATAAAAAACCAAAAAAACTCAACAATAAACTGATTAATGTCCAAATTTCTAATTCGACTTTCACAGTGTTAACCCAACCCATTGATGTAATCAAGTAACCCATTAACTTGCGCTTTTAGTGCTTGACATTGTTCACCGTTGTCATTGATGTTGGCGAGGATATCTCGGGCGGTGACGCCACTGGCGTATAATTTGCCATCAGCGGGTACGCCGCCACTGGGCGTTGGGATAATGCTGCCGGTAAGGGCGGTATTGTCGTTCGTGGGTATGCCGTTCGCTTTGTTGTATTGCTGCACGAAACCACGAGTAAACACACACTGCATAGGGTGACTTTGACCCTGTTGGTCAATATAACGCTGGGTGAAATCATTGATTTTCCTTTGTAATTGCGCATTGTTGGTGGTTAAGCGCTGCCGGGTGGAGAGGTAGGTTTGTTCGAGTTGATTAGCGCGAAGTGTTTGTTGCTGATAACGCTCTATTGCAATCTGTAATTCAGCGAGATGGGCTTCTGCCTGCTGTTGTTTTTTTTGGCTAAATTTTGCCTGTTGCTGTGCTAAGGCACGCTCTCCTAACGCTTTAGCATGTTGAAAACCATGGGTGTGTCCGGTGTAATACAGGCTGGCCATTAGCACTGTGCACAATGTTAAGCCCAGAATGCCCAAGACGATAGAGGTTTTATTCCACACAATAACTGCCTCCCCATAGCAGGTAACGTGGCGCGAGTGTATGTAGGATCCGTTGCGGATAGTGGCGATTTTCACGCCAATTGGCCTGAGAGCGTCCTGCATTGACGGTTTCGACCTGTTTGAACCATCGCAGGTGATCTAACTCTTTTTGAACTGCCAGTTTTTGATCTCGCTGAACCCATTTTAGTCCACCGTTATAGGCTGAAAGGGTCATCGCCATCTGTTCACAGTCATTAGCCGCTTGGATGCGCCACCATAACCAGCGGTCGTAGCTGATCAATGCCCGAATGGCCCACGAAGGATTAAAGGGCTGATTAGCACGTAAAGCGGGGATCATATTGCTGAACCAGCGTGCAGTAGACGGTATAAACTGTGCAAGCCCTTGTGCGCCTTGTGGTGACATGGCACTGGGTATCCAGCTACTTTCTTGGTGGAACTGGGCGGCAAAATCAGCAATAGGGGCATTGATCCCCCATTCGATTCGTGCGTTACGGATCACATCGGTTCGATAGGGCAAGGATGCCGGTGCCGGATTGGCTACGGCGGTATTGCATGCGATCATTGATAGAAAAATAATGAACAATAATCGTTTGCAGGAATGAAGTCGGTAAGGAAATGTATTCATGATTTATAAACCTATCGCCACTGCGATACATACCGCGGCGACAATCAAGGCTCTGCGGATCATGATCGCTGAAAATACTCGTTGATCCCCCCTTGATACCGGGTAACGGTTTTTAGCTGTTACATCACCTTCATCACAGAGGTACTGATCGGGGCGGGCTTTAGGAAACAGTGAGCGATCAAGCCAATAGCCCAGTACCGCCGCCAACGTGATCAGAGAAAGTTTGTAGATGACAACCGGTAACTGTTGCGGCGAAATAAGACTGATAATCGCAAGGAGTAAAATAGAAGTGATGATCCAGCCACTCAGGCGGGGTTTATTTATTTTTTTCATGTGATTTATCTCGTGATGAATGGGTCAATCTCGTTTTATTTTGAAACGGACTGTCATGAGGTTATGTTATTTATAATAAGTAAAACCTCACACTATGATAAAAAAATGATAGCGTGAGGATAGCGCCAGGTTTTTAAGTAGAGAAATGGCTTGTGAAACGCTCAAAAAAAGACGTATCGTCGGCTATTTATTTACCATCTACATAAAACATATTAATTTTCATTCTATGGTCGTTAGAAAACTTGGCGAGCATGGCTGCACAGGAATGGCAGGGCCTCAGGGTTGACGTGATATTCAATGTATAATCTCCTGGATTCATACCGATATAGTGGTGCACGGCTTCTAACAATTTTGTTTCAGTATCCGTACTTCTCGAAACCGGTTGTTCCCCGCCCATGGTAGAAATCGGATATAACTTAGCAGGATTTTCGTCTCGCTCACTGCCGTGAATATAGTGAACCTCTGAGTTTAAATTGTGGAATCGATAAGTTAGCGGGTCAAAGTCACCAGAAAATGCCGTGAATTCTTGTACGATTTCTCCTTTTGACTCAAGGGTTGCATACAGGGTATTACGGCATTTCACTATTTTTCTTAGCAATAGGCCATCACGTACCATCTGATCTGTAAATGTTGCCGCCAGAGCAGGTTTTATTCTTTTCTTGTGTTCAAGATCTGTACGAATGCTCTTTGTTTTTTCGCCTCCATTGTGTACGTCTGTCAGAAAGTTTACTGTTACGCCTACCATATTCGCTGTCTGTTGAGGGGACGCTGCCTGCATAATATCGCCTTGCTCAGCAAATTTATGATATTCGGCAACGATACTCCTGGATGATTCATTTTGTTGTTCCAGAGCTTCTATGAACAATTTGCCTAAATCCTCGTCGTGTTGGTTTACCATTTCTTTATAAAATGGTTGTGCTAGTTCGTTTAATGTTCTGTCACGGAAAGGGATGTGCAGTGTTCCTTTTACATGGTTGGCGAACCCGGTAAAAGCCTGGAGACCCTCTTTATGATTAATATCGATTGGGGGTGCTAATCCATCTTGGTCAGACAATAACACAGGGTTATTCCTGACCATGCGATATAAGTTTAGGCCATCGATGGTGCCAGCAGGATCAGCGTTGAGCCAGCGGCCGATCCACGGTTGGTAATAACGGTAACCGTAGTAGTAAAGCCCTGAAGCATCCCGCTCTTTACCCGAATAACGCAGGGTTTTGTAACTGGCTTCGATTGTACTGCGTGCTGCCCACAGTGCGGTGCCACCAAAGGGGTAATATTCTTCCTGGCTGATAAGATTACCGTCACCGTCCAGTTCCAGTTGACTGCTGCCAATCGAGTTGTCGTAGCTGTAGCGAAGGGAGTTATTCTGGATCCCATGCGGTGGGGGCGTTTCCCAATGGAGTACGCGTACTTGTGCCTGCCCCGCGACACCCACATTGATCACCTGCAGTGATTCTTTTATCTCATCGCCCCTCTTTTTTGTATGCAGTTCCAGGCCAGACAGGTAGACCACTTTTTTCTGAGACAGTGTTCCACCGGTCAATGTGAACTGTTGTTTGATCACCCGTCGCCCCGTGCTGTCATAGTGATACTTTTCTACATCATCGGGGTTTCCATCACGGTTAACACGTATGACCTGCTGTAGTTGATTACGGCTATTCCACATTAATTTTTCGGCGTGATATTGCAGTTGTTGTTGATTGCCTGCCGCATCGAAAAGCGATTCTATCTGATGTGATTGCCGCTCATCGCCATCTTGAAACAGTGCGTGATTAGATTGCTGAGAAACGTTGATATGGGTGGTATACCGATTCGCGCCATGATGCTGGATCTGAATTAAATTCCCTCCGCTGTCGTAGGTGTATTCACGGCTGTAGTTGACCGTGCGATTTTGATCGCCAATGAGGGGCGGTGGCGTAACAACTTGTGGGTTCCTTTGTCCATACGACTCACGACCTGTCGCTGTGCTCAGTTGATAGAGTGCATCGTAGCTGTAGCGGCTTTGCGCTTTTATTTCCTGATTTTTGTAAAATCGGCGGTTAATCGCGTGATCTTCAATACTGAGAATATTGCCAACGGGATCGTGTTGGTAGTGTAAGTCTTGTAGAATTTTTCTATCACTTTGCCGTGTGGTTTTGCTGTTGATGAGCCGTAAGTTCTGTGGGTCGTAGCGGTATTCGGTTTTCACCCCATTACCACTGATTTCGCACAATTTTTGTCCGGCGGCTGAGTAGGTTAATGAATCGACTATGCGTTGTTCGGGTTGATTATGTATCGTTAACCGGCTTGCTTGCAGTTGGCCTGCCACATCGTACACCAAACCTTGCTGATTCCCTTTCGCATCGATGTGCGTGATCGGCTTGCCCGCGGCGTTATAGCGGTTGCGGGTGGTGAACGTCTCTTCTGCTAACAAGGTATTCCAGGTGGTTTGATCTTCTCCCCGCCAGTCCAGCGGCTGATCGATATTACGGAGTAGCTGACATGCTTCACGTAACGGCTGGCCGGTTAACGCCACACTTCTCAAGGTGTTGACACCTGTCGTGTTGTAGTGGTGCAACAATCGGCCGGACAAATTGTATTTTTTATTTTCTTCGTTCACTGGCGCGTAGATAAAACGTTCAATCACCCGATCCGCCGTGCCCCCTACTGGCTGCTCAGACACCGCCAGGAGACGTCCATTTTTTCCTGTTTCATATTGCCAGCGCTGTTCTGTGCCACGCGCTTCTCTTTTCCACACGGGACGACCCTCAATGTCCTTGAGTATCATCTGACAACCGGCATCAACACTGTCAGTGTACAGCGCATTGCCAACCAGGTCAGATTGGTAAGTGAAGTTAGGTTTTATCGATAACTGTGTTAATTGCGCGTGATATAACCGAGGGTCGATATGGTTGATCACATGCCCCTCGGCATTATATTCACTGCGGCTAATGCCTTCTTTTACGCTTTCTTGTTCGCTGGTGCGATTGTATTGCAGTTCACGCACGGCTAACCCGCGGTTATCTACTACCTTAATAGTAGGCGTGCCACGGTATAGGTTGGGGTTAAAATGTGTTGTCATGATCCTGGCGTCTCCGTCATATTTTGCTGTCTTTTTTCCAATACCTCCGCGGCGGTATCATTTTCGTCCTCGTGCACGGTAAACCAAGGAAAGAAACGTGTCCGACTCAGGTAACCTTTCGTATCAATCTTCTGTATCTCGCGCCCGAGTGGGTCATAATAAACTACATCAGAAACACGGTTTTCACGCGCGCTGTCATCATTGACGTAACGCCAATCATCGAGATAGTAAGGGGGATAAATGCGCACCGGCTGACCTTTATGATCGTATTCCTTGCGTCCGGTGACCGCCCAGCGGCGCGCAGTAAACTGGGGCGCTGTTTGCATCAGGGCGCCCTCACTGTGACGTTGATAAGCCGTGCCCGCCTCATGGCGCACTGAGGTTTGTAGCAGGCGACAAAAACCGTCGCTGAACATCACTTGCTGGCTGAGTTTTTGTGGTGCATTGTCGACATAACGATCGGTCACCACGGTGGCAATATGTGGTGGTAATCGATGAGGCTCTTTCATCATCCACGAATCGACAGCAAAAACGTGGAATTGGGCGACAGGCAGAGGGCCTGTCCATGCCAAGGCTTCATCTACTGTCCTGGGTAGATGAAATTGCCCGGGTTCCGGCTTGGGAAATCCGACAGCGATTCCCTCTTCAATGCCGTAAAAGCCGCTGGCGCATAGGCGTCCCAGGGCATCAAATTGGGCCCAATGCGTATTGTCGTTCAAATCTTTAATTTGAAAGGGTGTTAAGAAACGATAGTCGTAGTCGGCTTCAGTCATCTGACCGACACTGTCTGTTATTTTTTTTATTACACAGTAGTATTTATCCCAGGTTAGTGTGCTTTTACCCATCAATGAAGTGCTGCATTGTCTCAATGGGCGATAAAAACCCGTGCTGTTTGCATAGTCGGTTTGGCCTTGACGGATCAGCCAAATTTTCTCACTCGGGGAAAATTGTGCGCTGGCCGGTAAGTAACCCGCTGCCACTAACTGCCGCTCAAGGGCTTCCCCTGTTAATTTATCAGCAAATGCGGTTAAGGTACGTTCATTTAGCACGGCGGTTTCAGTAAAAGCGACTAACGCTTGCACCGTGGGTTTTTCCAATGGTCTATCCGATTGGTTGGCGGTATAAAATATCTGCTGTTGCCCGGCGAAGGTTGATGTCTTGTGCTCTGGGTTGAGTGGTTGCACCTCTCTTGATAAACCCTGCTCAGGTATTTGATCTTGGGCATAGTGTAAGATATCGGTTTGCTGCAAATCAGGAAGCCCTAATCGCCATACACCCTGCGTGGTCAGATGATGCCACCGTTGCCGAGTGACTGTCGAACGTAATACCTCTTGTTGTTGGTCATAACTGCTCGACCAGCTGGTGAGCGGCAGATCGGTTGGATAGGGACTTTCGGTTGCGCGCGGCCTTCTTGGATAGTGAAGGGTGGCACTGTGCAAGGGGTAGCCCCATTCATCCGATTGAAACAAGATCTGTTGCTGACATTGGGGATCACTGATGATTCGTTCGTAATAATAGTCACGTTGCTCAATCAATAAAGGCAGTACGACGATAGACAGATTTTTCCTCTCTGGGGACGGCATCGAGGCTTGAATACGTCGTACTTGATAACGTGATTCGCTGACGGTGTAGGGAGTACTGGCTTTGCTGTTTTTATCGGACAGATCGCCATCCAGTCCATAGACTTCAGTGCGTAACATGCTGCCGTTGAGCGCACGGTATAGCCAATATGCTTCTTCTGTCGGTGTGGTTGGCTGGTCTTGATCACGGTTAAATGTGGTGAATAATGTTGCTTTACGGGGAAAGGCATGGCTGTCTTTTGCCCAAAATTCGTGCTGATGACGGGTTTCGTCCTGCGTTTGTCCCGTATGGTACCAGGTGCGACTCTGTTTGGTGTTCGCTCCATTGCCTAACGTTTCGGTATCCCAGGTGTCTACGCGACCAAAACCACGAAATTCGCGTTCTCGGTTATCGTAGACACCCTGGGAGTAAGACGCAACTTGGGTTAAGCGATTGCCGGTGATCTCATCTTCAGTGCAAATTTTAGTCAATAGATGAAGAGGGAAAGGTAAATCACTGGCATGAGGTTGCGCTTTTACGGTGGCTTTTTCATCCAGCCAACATTGAGCGGAACTGCGATACTGCAGCTGATAACGCATCCCACGGTTATTATTGACGTCGGTGAGCAAGTTAGACTTCTTCTGTACCCAATCACAGCGCCAGTGACGCGGTGTTGGATGGAAGAGACTGAGGATCACACTGGTGACACCTTGCCCCTGGATATCGGCGAGTGTGATCTGACAGCTGTCGTCATAACGGATGTCGGGGGGCAGCAGCAATATTTTCGGTTCTGCAAAGTGGTTACCACTCTGATTGCAATAAATGAGCAGACGGTCTGACTGGGCATACACCAGATCAGGTAGCCCTGAGCCGTCGAGATCGGCTAAAAATACGTAATTGGGCTGAAAAGTCGCACGAGGTTGCTCAAAACCAGGCAGAGTAATCGGTTGCCCAAAACGTCCCTGACCTAAATTCGGCCAACAGGTGACGCCATCGTGTCGTATTTGTACCCAATGAGGTTGTCCAGAGCCTAATACATCACTGAATGCTAACCATGTTAGGCTGTCTGTGGGTGTAGGTAGGCTAACACCTTCCGGTAGCGTGATCCCCTGACTCTTAGAAAAACCATCCCGCTGGTTAGCATAAACTCTGACACTGTTGCCCTCAATCAACACCAGATCAAACAATCCATGACCCATTAGGTCTGCCTGTTGCGCAGCGGGGTGGAAAAATTCACTGGGCAAGGCGGATAAGGGGGTAAAGTGAGTCCAGGTTTTATCCGCGCGTATGCCGTAGTAACCGGCGATGTTAGCCTGAGTGACGACCCAATCGAGGCGGCCACTGCCTGTCATATCCATCAAACGTGCACCGTCACGTAAAGAGGGGATCTGAGGCAAACGGGTGGCGGCAGAATAAGTGACAGTGTCATTTTCTGGTGTCACTTCACCGTCACGCTGTGGTGCCCGATACCACCATGCTCCCTGATCCTGATACAGGATCCCGGGTATTCCTTCGCCATACAGATCAACCAGCTGGTAATTTCGCCCGTCTTGGAATCCATTCAATCCGTTGCTTTGTTGCCAAGAAATGGGTTGCCACGGAGACGAGGTTATTGTTGGTTGAGAAGTTTGATAGCCAAATTCTAGCGGGGGGAGGGCACAAGGGTTCCCCGTTTCTTCGTGAGCAAGATGGCGACAAGAAACCAAGGTTGTCACCGCGGTATTTTGTTCGTAGGCTAATAGCCATCGACTGACTAATGCCGGCGTTTCGTCGGTGACGTTTTCCTCACCACTGAGTGCTTTTAAGCGATGAAACATCAATATTTGGTGACAAAGTCGCCGGGTACGTAGGTTAAAACCGTATTCATAGCGAGAAAAACAGTCAAGACGCACTGGCCAGCTTATCTCGGTATTAAAGGTAGGGCGGTCTTTCACGCTGAAAGATCGTTCGCCATAATCAAACACCAGTGTAAATAGCCAGTTATCGGCAGTAGGTACCTGTGTATCCCAGGAAAATAATGCCTCTTTCGCTGCGAGGTTACCGTAATAGATATGTGAGAGATACTGTTGCGCTGAATCTGTCGTATCATCTTCTGCACGGTAGGTATAACAAATATGTTCACCTGTCGGTGAGACCGACTCTTCGAGTAGCCAAATAGCAACACGGCGGTTATCTGCGGGATCGGCGATCCGGGCGCTGGCGTTTTTGCCCAGACAATGTAGCTGGCCATCGGCTGTGTAGACGAGCCAAAACGGTCGTGTTGGGCTTTCGTCCATCGGCTGCCAATATTCGATACGGCTAAACGCTCTTTCAACACGCGGTCGATAACGGGTAACGGTAAAACTTTCGCTTAGGGGGATACCTTGGCATTCAACAATATGATTCTGACTGTCGGGCTGGCCATCAGCCGTTTTCTGAACAATCAATACTTCACCGTCTGGACCGATAAAATCGTCCTGTGAGGTATAACTTGGTACACCTTTATTACTACGGCGTCGGATCGTCATGATCCCCACTTGCCAACCTAGGCCAAAAACCCCGTTACCGGTATCGCTGTTATAACTGAGCGCTAGGTCGGGTGCATAGCCTCGCCCCTTTGAAACCGGTAGTGGTAATGTAAAGGTGGCACTTCCGCCTGATGTGATAGTTCCGGGTGTTTCACC